>JALRKL010000114.1 GCA_023268875.1 Bacteroidia bacterium | reverse complement strand
AAAAGCCTTTGCTTTGTAGGTAATGTTAATGTTGTTTCCAGAAGAGGTACCTTTCACGGCAATTCCAACCTCGGGTGTGTTAGAAACATAACCGTTTGCCATTCCCATTACATCATCCTTACTAACCATACTTCCCATATTACTTCCAGCAGCGTAGAAGAAATTAATAGGGAATCCAGTAGTTGGAGGATTCATGTGTGAAAGAAGACCGTTTCCGATTAAGCTCACGAATGGAGTATCGTTGTTATCCTTATAGAAAAAAGGCTGTAGATAAGGAAACAAGGCTTGATTGTTGGCCACAATGGCAGGTTGATAGGTCATACCAACAACACTATTTGTGTTAGCGGTGGCTACAATGTCATTAAAAATAGGAATATTAGTGGCCGCATCCGAACCGGCAGGTCCGTAAACGGAAGAGTGACCAACGTAACTAACCAAAGCACGTTGTTTTTGTTCAACACTTAGGGGTCCGGAATTGCCTCCATCAGTTGGCTCATCATCTTTACAGCTGTTCATCGTTGCCAATAAGCTCACGGCTGTTAGGGCAAATAAGAGTTTTTTCATGTGTATTTTAATAAAATTGTTTGATTGATTTTTTACGAATTAAGGTAATTTTACCCCTTTATCCAATTATTGTTCTAATAATTGGTGTAAAATTAGTGTGGCTGCTTGTTTGGACTTTCGTCCATAAAGTATGTTACTTTGCATACAGAATATTCGTTTGTATATGCTAAATCTAATTCTATTTGGTCCTCCAGGCGCCGGTAAAGGCACACAGAGTGAAAAATTAATAGGCGCATATGGCCTGAAACACATCTCTACTGGCGATTTACTTCGTGCGGAGCGCAAAGCTGGAACCGAACTTGGCCTACAAGCCGATGCCTATATCTCTAAAGGAGAATTGGTGCCAGATGAAGTAGTGGTGGGAATGGTTAGGAACTTTATGAAAGAAAACGCAGATGCCAACGGGTTTATATTCGACGGTTTCCCGCGGACTACACCACAGGCCGAATCGTTAGATGGGCTTTTATCTGAATTTGATACCAAGATTCATTTGGTTTTGGGACTTGAGGTTGAAGAAGATGAATTGGTTAAGCGTTTGTTATTGAGAGGACAAAGTAGCGGCCGCGTTGATGACCAAGACGAATCAACTATTAGAAATAGATTTCGCGAATATCAGAATAAAACCTTGCCGCTTCAATCGTATTACGAGAAATCTGGTACGTATAAAGGGGTTCAAGGAATGGGTGAAATAGAGGATATTTTTGCCGCCCTCTGTGCACATGTAAACGAATTATAATGTTGAAACACCCACTTTCTGGAAAAACATTGAAGTGGGTCTTTTTTGACTTAGATAATACCCTTTGGGATTTTGATGAAAATGCGAGGGCCGCTCTAAAAGTATTGTTCTCCCGACATCAATTAGAATATCATACGGGATACAAGGAGGAACAATTTATCAATTTGTATCAAGATGTAAATGCTGCCTATTGGAAACGATATGAAAAGGGTGAGGTGAGCAAGGAGGTGCTGCGAACGGCCAGATTTACGGATACCTTCAAGGAGATGGGACTTCCCCCAGCATTATATCCCCCAAATGTATGGGAAGAATATCTCGATATTTGCCCGAGAATGACCGTGTTGATACCCGGAGCCATTGATTGTTTGTCTCATTTCTCTGGGAAGCTTAAAATTGGGGTTTTAACTAATGGTTTTGAAGCGACACAACAAATAAAATTGGCAGAGTCTAATTTGATTCAATGGGTTGACTATGTTCAAAGTTCCGAGGCCTTCGGAACGGCGAAGCCTGCTAAGGCGTTTTTTCAAGCAGCTTTAGATTTTGCGGGAATATCGGCCGATGAATGCGTGTATATTGGAGATAATATGCATACCGATGTAGAAGGTGGAATGAATGCGGGTATTTTAACGTACCGTTATTGTTACAGCGATGCACCAACCGAATCGCAAATTAAACAGAATCCGCTCTTTGGCGGAGATGTGCATTCTTTGACCCAATGGTGTCAAACGTTTTAGAGGTTTGTGGGCGGAATTGGTTATTTTTGTAATATGAATAAAATTTTAGCACTTATTGCGGTTTTTTCGATTGTAGGATACTCACAAGCGCAAAAGACGATTGGTTTAGCTCACGGAACAGAAGAGACCTTTTATGTAGATGAGGATTTGCCGGATGGTTTTAAATCGTGCAAAATTAAGTTCTTTAATGCGGGAACTTCCGATGTGGAAATTGAATACAAACAAATTGAATTGGACTTCCCGGATGCTTGGATGATTTCCTTTTGCGATAACCGCGATTGTTTGCCTAATTTCCCAATGACAGGGATGTATGCTCCCATAAAACCGGGTGATACTACGGAAATGAAGTTGGATGTTTTTCCAAGTGGTGGGGCTGATTCGGCATTAGTACGTTACGCTATTTGGGATAAAGCATTGCCGAACCTAGTAGATACATTGGTTTATAAAATTTATGCGCGCTGGGGATTAAGTGTCCAATCCTTCGGAAGTTTTTCAACCCGAATTTATCCCAACCCTTCGCAAGGGTTAGATTTGAATATTGCAGGAAATAGCATTCGCGAAGTGGTTATTCGAGCTATCGATGGTAGAGTAGTTTCTAAACAGTTGGCATTTGGAGAAAATGAAATTCGTTTAAATATGAGTCATTTAACCAACGGTCAGTACTACATAGAAGTTCGTACCGCTGAACGCACCGATACGCATCTGTTGCAAATTGCCCGATAAGAGAAAACGTTTAAATGCAAGTGCCTGCATATGCATGGATTTTATCCGCTTTAATCGGATTTACATTGTCATGGTGGGCCTATCGCTTTCTGTGGTCTAAAAACGGATTATGGAAGTTCGCTGCTGTATTGCGTTTTATAATTGTTTTTATTTGTGCGCTTTGGCTGTTTAAGCCAGTTATTAATTTTACGGATTCCGAAATAAAAGCGGCTCGTTGGGATTTTTATGTGGATGTTTCCGAATCTAATAAATCGGAAATCGATCCGATTGCCTCGTTAGCCGATACCTTGCGCGCTTCCTTCCCAAACGTAGATTTTCGTTTTTTTGCTTTCGGTGAGTCAATTGTTCCCTACGATAACAAAGAGTCTTTGAAGGGTGATTTAACCCGTTTTGATAAGGTTCTTGAACATATGGAGTCTCAACGGTCTCAAACACAATTGAGAGGCTTTGTTTCGGATGGTTTGGTAAATCAAGGACAAATGCCGGCGAGTTATAATTTATCGAGATTAGGACCAATTTTTACGCTAGGCACAGGAGATGTTAACCAGTATACCGATGTTTTTATCGAGGAGTTTTTAGCCAATGAAGAGGTATATCAAGGTAATTCAACAGAGATTGAAGCGTTGGTCACTGCCAAATCAGCCCTAGGGAAGCGGTTGAAAATCGAGTTTTGGGTGAATGGGAAACTTCAAAATACACAAGATTGGGTTCCTGAATCCGATCGCGAGAAAAAAAGATTGGTGTATACCTTGGCTACTAAAGGAACCCAATTGCCCTATTTCGATTTGAAATTACGCATCAAGCCTGTAGATGAAGAAAAAAATATCGCCAATAACGAACGAAAGGCATTGATAAAGATTTTAGATCAACGCAAAATTATAGACATCGTTTTTGCCTCACCTCATCCGGATATTAAGGCCCTACAAATGGCATTGCGTAACAATGAATCGTATGAGCTTAGGGCCTACT
Source organism: Bacteroidia bacterium (assembly GCA_023268875.1). Classification (GTDB taxonomy): domain Bacteria; phylum Bacteroidota; class Bacteroidia; order NS11-12g; family UBA955; genus VMCP01. The sequence goes on along the minus strand of JALRKL010000114.1, from coordinate 4,094 downwards.
CTGAAAGGGAGGGTATAAAAAAAGATGCGGATGTGTATGTTGTTCATGGCTTGAAGGGTGCCTCAAGTTTTGATTTTATTAAGAATACAAATAAACCGGTGTGGTGGTTTACATACAATGCAGAGAGCTTGCTAAATATATTTGATTCAAAAGATTTGACTTCCGTTAAAAAGGGACTGAGGGGTTTTCAAGAATCTGTTCCAGCTTGGAATTCGAAATTTCAACTATTCGAATTGTTGGATCCTAATACTAAAATAACGAACTGGAATGCTATTGAAACACCACTATTAGCTATTACAGCCCCCATTGAATATGTGCAGTTTTATCAGTCTTGGTCGGGTGTTCAAACCAATGTGCCATTGATGTTCAGCCGCAAAGCGGAAAAGGCCGAACATGTATTTTTAGGCTTAGGAATATGGCGCTGGCGAATGAATGAGTTTCGCAAAACGGAACGCACGGCATATTTTGATAATTGGGTATTGCAAAATATTCAATGGCTTATTCGTTCAAATTCAGGGAAATCAGGGTGGGAATTGATTACCGGTAACAAAGAATGGCATAAGGGCGAGAAGCAAAAAATAAAATGGATATACTATGATGAAGCCGGAGAAAAGAGGGTTCTACAAAATGTCGAAGCCTTTGTTGAGAACGACGGTGAAAAAAGTATTAAACTAAATGTACTCGTTGAAAACAATGAATATGTATCGTTTGTGAAGCCTGAATTTGAAGGGTTAAATCGAATAATACTCCGTGACGAACAAGGGAATGTATTAATTGAATCGTTTATAACCGTATTAAATACATCATTAGAAGGTATAACGACCGAGGCAGATCACGATATACTTGCAGAAATTGCAAAAAATAGTGGAGGATATTTTTGCAATTTTAACACCGATAAAGACAGTATTTTAAATAAATTGCATGCACTCGATTTAGAGAAGTCGCGAATCGTTGTGCGCGATCAATTTTTGCCGTTTGAAAAATGGCCCTTGATTTTGGGTGTTTTGATTTCACTTCTTAGTATTGAATGGTTTATTCGAAAATGGTTGGGAAAAATATGAAAAAGAACAAAAGGGTAGTCGTTGGGATGAGCGGTGGGGTAGATAGTTCTGTAGCCGCGTATATTCTGCAAGAGCAAGGTTATGATGTGGTTGGGCTTTTTATGCGTAATTGGAACGATGCAAGCGTTACTCTAGAAGATGAATGTCCGTGGATCGATGATAGTCGAGATGCCATGATGGTTGCGGAACAATTAGGAATACCCTTCCAAGTAATTGATTTTAGCGGCCCCTACAAAAAACGTATTGTAGATTATATGTTTTCGGAATATGAGGCAGGCAGAACGCCCAATCCTGATGTTTTGTGTAATCGAGAAATTAAGTTCGATTTGTTTTTAAAGGAAGCTTTGAAGCTGGGCGCTGATTTTGTTGCAACAGGTCATTATGTTCGAAAAGGTATTGTAGAAAATGAATTTGGAGAAAGTGAATTCCAATTATTGCGCGGATTAGACTCCAATAAAGATCAAAGTTATTTTCTGTGTCAACTCAATTCTTCTCAATTGGAAAAAGCACTTTTCCCTGTTGGTGAACTTCAGAAAAGTGAGGTTAGGGAAATTGCGGCAAAGTTGAATTTGATAAATGCCGATAAGAAAGATTCTCAGGGACTCTGCTTCATAGGTAAAGTTAGTCTGCCCGATTTTTTACAACAACAATTACTTCCGAAAACCGGTAAGGTTATTGAAATTAACAGAAATCACCCAGCGGTTGAATCCTATCTGAAGCTCATCAACAATGGTAATAATGAGGATATAGCTACGACACGATTGGAATTAAGTCCTGAAATGGGTCAAGTAATTGGAGAACACAAAGGAGCACATTTTTACACGCGTGGACAACGACGTGGCTTAAATATAGGAGGTAAAGTTTTGCCTTTGTTTGTGTTGCAAACGTCTGTTACCGATAATATCATTTATGTTGGACAAGGGGAAGATCACGGTGGTTTATTCTATAAAGGGTTGAAAATTGAAAAGAATGATGTTCATTGGGTTCGACCTAATTTGAGAATTACGTCATTGCAACGTCAAGATTTTGTTTGTCAGATACGATACCGCCAAACTCCATTTTCTTGTAAGATTATGGAAAATATCGAGGGCGATATTATTGTTGTCTTTAGGGATGTTCAGCGCAATGTCACGCCCGGCCAATTTTTGGCGCTTTATGATGGGGACGAACTGATTCTAAGCGGTATCATAAGTGTTTAAAAAGGCTGCTTAAAAGCAACGCAATCAGAAAAGTAGTTGTCATTACAGACAACAAATACGACTAATTATACGTTGTTAGGTGTACGCGTAAAATAAAAACTTAGTGAAGTGATGTATACTACGAATTTTAAGTCTTTTTTAAAGACAATCTTTATGTTGGCAGTTGTCGGAATGTCGGCACAGTTGCAGGGACAAATTAGTTCGACTGGGAAGGAGTTCTATATGTCTTTTCTCGAAATGGAAACAAGAAATGGCGGCCTACCGGATACATTATTAATCTTTGTTACCTCTGATGTTGATACTCGTGTTAAAGTGGATAATCCAAGACTAACAGGATCCACGGTAACGGTAAACATTCAAAAAAATAAGGTAAATAGAATTGCTGTAGATAATTCCTATTACTATCCAACGGGGTCGGAATTTAGCGCGGCTGATCAAAATTCAAAAAGAGGCTTGCGATTGGTTGCGGATGCGCCTGTGAATGTTTATTGTCTTAATCTAGAGTTAAATCGATCCGATGGAACGTTTGTGTTGCCTTATGAAAGTATTCCTGCGGCCCCTGAGTTTTTTGTGACAAGCTTTCCACCGAATGCGAGAAATGGAAGCAACTACACAGAAAGTGAGTTTGCGATTATAGGGATGGATAACGGAGTAAAGGTTGAAATAACACCGGCGTATCGAACCAAAGGGGGAAAATCAGCCGGGGTGCCTTTTACAATAACTTTAGGAAAGGGCCAGGTATATCAGGTTCAGTCGGACTCTCGAGATGGCACGAATAATACGAACCCAGCGGCATATTCATGGACCGGTACAGGGGCAAAAGATGGAGATATGACAGGTACGCGAATTCGGGTTATTGATGGTTGCGGTAAGATAAACGTTTTTGCTGGGTCAAGAAGTGCCTATGTGCCTCGTGGAAACTGTGCGTTCGGTTTAAATGGTAAGGACCATCTTTACACACAGGTGTTGCCCATTAACGCTCTAGGGAAAGATTATGTTTTAATGCCTTATGCAAATCAGAACAATGGATTCGTATACAGAGTTGTAGCGGCTTATGATTCTACCTATGTTAAAATAAACGGTTCTAACTATACCATGATCCCGAAAAAAGGAAATTGGATATCATTGGAGCAAACAAGTAATAATGCCGTTTGCGTAAGTACAAGTAAACCCGCGTATGTGGCTCAATATATGAAAAACGGGATTTGTAACGGTTGGGGTGGTAGCCAAGATGGAGATGCGGCTATTTTCATCTCTCCGGATGTGAATCAGCGTTTACTTAAAACCATTGTAGGTACAGCCACAACAAGCAATATGCGCCGGCATTGGGTAAATATTTTGGTAGATAAAAATTCGACCCATGCGGTAAAACTCAACGGCACATTTCTTAATAAAAATAATTTTACATCCGTTACGTGTGGAAACTATGCATATGCGCAAATAAGCGTTGCAAATCCAAGTTCGAATGTTATTGAATGCGATAGTGGTTGTATCGTTGTAGCATATGGTACTGGGCCTTATGAGAGCTATTCGTACTCGGCGGGTGCACTATTTGAAAGTGTTGAATATGACTTCAAAATGGCGCGTAAAGGAAAATGTCCGAGCGAACCGGTTACGCTAACAGCGGAGTATACCAATAAAAAGGTGACCGGAATTCGTTGGAATTTCGGAGATGGTACACCTGAAGTGGCAGGAGACACTGTGGTACACGAATTTGAAAAAGTGGGCACCTATTACGTGATTATGAAATCAGTTGTATTAAACAACTGTAATAAAGTTGATACGGTTTATCGTAGTAAAATTATAAACGTTTTACCCGGCCCCATTTTTGATT
>JALRKL010000082.1 GCA_023268875.1 Bacteroidia bacterium | reverse complement strand
GATCAAAACCACATTCTTTGCTCTAATTGAGGGGGCTGAACTGAACGATCGTGCCAACGTAAGCGTCATCTCTTTCCCTGTGAGATATATGGCTATCTGACAGGCGCCCACTTTGATGGGGAGTGGGGTTATGTCACGCGTGCGCTCGCGCGGATGCTGCGTTGTGTACCGCTGTTCATCGCATTAATTCCGCAATTTCCCTTGAATTGTACTGATACTTCCTAGACCATCAATCGCCTAAACAAAAATTGCCCGATGTTATGGCACTACGAAGCGAATTAGGCGATTGTCTCAAGGCAAAGCCAATCGTATTTGGGTGTGCTTTAAGTATTGCGGTGGGAATTGCAGTTGATTTGTTTTTCACTGACGACGTAGGTGCTGATATGGAAAATCCATAAGTTGGCGCCTGGTGCTCGGAATATATGCCTGATACCCCGCGCTCCGAATGTAAACCTGACACGGTTATGATGATTGCACTACATCTGAACGAGTGCGCTCTTACTTTTAGTCAAACCATTCACATTGAAATTCAATGTATGCCGTGCGTTTGCCTGAATGGGTTACCCGCGTTCTATCAACGACTATTTCCATATTGGGTTGGTCGAACTTTGTCAGATAGATTTCATGCCCTTCAGTTAATTTCTTGTGTAATAGCACAGAGTTTTCAGAAGTAGAGACTTCACAGCTGTCTTGCTCACAAGGAATTTGGTATTGCCAGTCTTTTTCCGTTTTGAATTTCAAATCACTCAGTCGAAATAATGCCGCTTGATAGTATGCAGTCATTTTACCGTCGTCTATCTTCCTTAAGCCGTGCGTACAGTAAACATAATCCTCAGCCTGCGCTGCACTTACGCTAGCTACTATTATCAATGTTATTTCTTTAGCCTTATTTATAACCAGCATTTTGTACGACCAATGACTTTCTATTAATTTCGTCGGGAGTTGTTTCCTATCAATGGTGTAATAAGTGTACAGACTTTTTTAAATCAACAGTAAATTATTTTTATTTCTTTTGATTATGGCAATCGCTCAATTTTAGTAAAACTAATTTCGGCGCAACGTTGTTTTCTTGGGAAATAATTCACGATCTCTATCAACCCAAATGCCCTTAACCGTGGTAAAATCTAAACCTATCTCGTCTGACACAAAGTCGCATATTGAATTTGCAGCACATTTGTTATTTCTACTTGCTTTAAAGGGTGAATGTTTCGAAGTTGTATAAATACAATAACAAATCACATGTTCGAATAAATATGTTTTACGACCATACCTCTTTACTGGCGGGCGATGGTTAGGCACGATTGTTGATGTAAACCAATTATTTATATAACTTGGAATAACAAGTTTTTGTTCATGTGCAACTTTCCAAGCTTCCCGCATACCGTCGTAAAACTCACTGAACTCCAATAAGTGCATATTTTGGGCCATATCATCTTCGATGAGCCACGTCAGACAAAGATTGCTACAATCGAACTTTAAGCTTGATTTGTAAGACTGATGCCGAAGCAAAAACTCACGTATCCAGTGGCGTAATGCTTTCTCGTCAAAGTCAGCCATCAGTTCCGAAAGCTCATGCTCGCGTTCAATTTGACGTTTTTTAATAATTTCAATTTCCGTCATAAAGCTGGTACCTTCGAGTATCTAAGGCCTTAATGCAAAAGTTAGATTTTTTGATAGCACAAAGTGCTGTCACAGCAAGCTTTTGCTTCTAATGATAATACTCAGGAGCTTAATATTGATTTCCAGAAAATGCAGTTGCCCTACTGGCGAAGTTGACATCGGAATCTGAAAGGGCTTTTAACATATCGCTATACTGCCAAAATTTCCGACAATATCACTAAAACGATAAGTAAAAACATCGTATATATTGAGAACTTGAAGTTAAGTTTGACTTTTAAGCGTCGTTTGCGACTCTTAAAAGGCCGCACATTGTATGCTGCATAGGTATTCATTTGAGTGCCTCATTTTTATATTTTTCTTTTAGTTTACTTGAAATTTAGTTTAAAAAATATGAAATCGTAAATTAGCAATAAACAATGTGATAAAAAAGTGACATGTGCCCTTAATGGGCGAGCAATAGAGTTTTTCTAACTTAAACGCCGTGGTTATATTTGTTGCTTATGGCGTTTGAAAATCAGCAACTTTTTTGTTTTAATTCCCGTTAAATTAAAAGTGTAAATACATTCGCCGTCCGAATGAACAATATCTAACAATATTGTCCGTGATCTGTTGGGGGAGAAAATATGCGAGTTTAGTTACATCACATTAACATCTGCGGTGATAACGTGTAAGCGTTGGATAATCTTTATCGATATGTGATGCTATTGCGTAATGACGATCCAAAAAATTTACCACACATAAATGAGAAAAAAATTTAGTGGGTGATGTAAGTTTCGTTACATATCACAATGTAAATTTTTTCAATGTCACGCTACTGAGGTCGCGCGGTTCTAGCGTTTTATCTCAAGCAGTCAGAACAACTTTTACTTTCATCATTTTTCTTATGGCCTTGTTTTCAGGACTTATTCTACTAGATCACCCGTCAGAGGGATCGTATGACGATTGACTGGGTCATACTCTTGCAGCATGTGTCTGTGTAGATCTAACCATTCCACCTCCTCCGCCAGAATATAATCTAGGCTTTTGTTTTAATTATATAAATTTTCTACTGTAGGCTACTCCCTCCAACCTACCCCCAAAAGAGCGAGATGGTTCAAATAGGGGTT
>JALRKL010000006.1 GCA_023268875.1 Bacteroidia bacterium | reverse complement strand
ACCACGTTGCTCCTACAGGTATAAGATATACGCATTTCATTAACCACAGAAACAATGGGGGCGCGGTCTGATAATGCTTCAAAGGCTTCAGCAACTCGTAGAACCCTCGCTGATTTATGTTCATCCCTAAGTCAATTTCATCGTTATTGAAAAAGGGTTCAAAAAACTGAACGTGGAAGCGCAGGTATAATCCAATACCAATAATGCTCCAGAGAATAATTCGCGAAAATTTCAAAACTTTAGGGTAAAAGTATTTGCAAATAACGCAAATAAAAGGCAGTCAGACGTTACCCGATTAAAAGAGTGAATTCTCGGTAAGTTTTTCTTCTTCCTCGAATTTCATAAACTCATCTTTGAGGGTGAAAGAAAGATAAATATGCGTATCTGCTCCAATCCAGTATTGCAGAAACAGATTTTGAATATAGGGCATATCACCCCAATCGCGGTAAAAGGCGCCTTTTCCCTTTGCTATGGCTTCGAATTCTTTGCCTCCTCCATCGCAATAGGGTTTATTAAAATATTCGTCGGTATTTACTGGAACTCCGTATTTCTTTTTTAGGGATACCTCTTTTTTCAAGTAATATTCTTTGGCTTTTTTCCATTTGGGGAATGCCCCAAATCGCACTTCAACCTTGTAAACGCGATGGGTTAATGGAGTTTCATAAACAATCAAATCGGCTGCTTCATTATTGATCAAGCCGCGCATTACCACATTTTTATTTTCGTCGGCAATGCGTTCAAAGCCCAATTGGGTATGAAATCGGGAAATAAATGAATCGCGATGCCCCGCAATATCCATCATGGCTATTCTTTGGGCGCTGAGATTGATATTGAATAAAAATGAAACAGAAAAACAGAAAAGGCCTATACTAAAATGATTAATTCTCATTATTTCTTTATTTCAAAATAAAACAAGAGTCGTGAATTTCCAATCAATCCAAATTAATAAATACCTTACAAGGTCGCATACTTTTATTTCGGTTGAAATACCCGGATATAATCAACCTCCATAGTTTGTGGGAATCGCGTTGTTGCATCCGGACTACCAGGTAGGTTTCCTCCTACCGCTATGTTAAATATAAAAAAGAAGGGGTTATTGAATGGGTAAATACTACCCGTATTAACGGGTGTTATGGTGTGGTATTTTACGTCGTTCACATACCATTCAATTTTATCTTTTTCCCAGATAATTGAAAAAACATAAAATGAATCGGTAAAATCTCCGCTAGTGAGCCGATATTTTTTACTGTTGTAGGTTGAGGGTACCGATTTGCCCCAGTGTGCCGTGCCAAAAACTTCATTCGGCTTATGCCCTACCGCCTCCATGATATCGATTTCACCACAAGCAGGCCAATTAACCGTACCGATATTACTGCCCAACATCCATAGAGCCGGCCATATACCTTGACCTTGTGGTAAACGTGCTCTAATATCTACTCGACCGTACTGAAACTCCTTTTTATCGCGTGTGATCAATCGGGCTGATGTATAGCTAGCATCTCCTGCAGACTCCTCTTTAGCCGTAATCGTTAATTTACCATCTGCCACAACCGCATTTTTCTCACCATCGTGGTAGTATTGAAGCTCGTTATTACCCCAGCCCCATTCACCTCTACCTACTTCATAGGTCCAACTATTAGCATCGAGCGAAGTTCCGTTGAACTCATCTGCCCATACTAAATTATAGCCCGGATAATTATCGGGAGTTTTATATCCGTTTTCAAGGGTAACCGTACCAAATTGAATATAAACCGAATCTATGGTTTCACTAAACTGTGCAGCGCTCACATGCGCTCTGAATTTGATGGTGAACCAACCTGTATCTTCATACGTATGATTGGCTTGGTTTCCGTTCATTTCAGGACTAATAAAACCGTTGGGAGTTTCGAATACTATACTGTAAAAGTTTGCATTGTCCGCTTTTATGCTCGCATCTACACGTCCTTTTTGAGTATTTGACAAAGTTAAAGTATGCACGAGATTAGTGGGCAACAAAACATCGTTTACAGGTGCCTCTACCTGACATCCTGAAAAAAGCCAAGACGCAGTAGCGCATAAGGCTGAAAATAATGGAAATCTGTTCATGTATTAAAAATAAAAAACCGCTGACTATTGCCAAAAATACGACAATAATCAGCGGTTTAGGTATTCAATGACTTACTTCTGACTGATATCGTCTATGAAATAGGTTTCTGGGTTGGTGGTACCCCAACCTGGGAATAAAACAACACGATCAAAAACGGTTGCGGCTCCAGCAAAATCAACTGATAATTCAATCCACTCATTTGCTTTGGTTATTACTACATCTCTTTCTGCAAATTCAGAGGTTTTTGCGCTGTTTTCAATTTTAACGCGAACCGTGTCGTTTGCATTTGGAGACCATACCTTGAAACTAATCATGGTATTTTGACTGAAGTCAATAGGCTCTTTTAAGGTCACATATAAACCCGCCCAAGTTTCATTACCATGGGTAGTTTCTAAAATTCTGTTGCTGGTGTTAATACCTCCGCTTTTGCTGTTGTCAACAATTGCGTAAGAACTTCCCCCAAAAACTTCGAATTTCGGATCTTCACTTTCGAAATCGATTGGCAAGGTGTACGTATCTGTGCTGCCTCCACCACCGTTATCTACTGGGTAATCGTCTGGTACTAAGCGAATATACCAAGCCAAATCAGGATTTGAGGCATCCAAGTAGCGCAAGGTTAACTCATTCTCACCAATTGAGACAATTTTGTATTCACGAACGCCTGTAAAGAATCCTAAGAATCCTTTTCCATCGATTTTCAAAACGGTATCCGCTCCTTCTACTATACTCCACTTACCGGTTTGGTTATCGTAAGGAGCATCAAAATCCCCTTTATTCTCATAGGAATCGGGGAAATTTGCAGCTTGTTCGTTATCGATATAAACCATTCCATTAGTGATGTGGTCGAAATTAAACGCGTCTAAAGAAAATTTGTAAATATCGCTGTACAAACCTGTTCCTGCCTTATCTAAGCGAGCAGCTGCCCAATACTCAGGTACATCACCTGCCGCGCTAGATGGATTTGGTCCTACTCCCATGTGAGCGGCACGAGTGGAATCTATTACCCAGTTCTTGTAACCTTTACCTGCACTTCCGCCGGTTAAAAGGGTAAACAATGGATTTGAAAGCAATGTTGGATCGTCTTCAGCAATCGTAATTTCCTTTGAAGCCGAACGACTTCCACCCGAATTGAAAACCGTTAAAGTCACGGTATACGTACCCTTTAATGGATAGGATCCGCGAGCAACGGTTCCCTCACCGGTAGTACCGTTACCAAAATCCCACTTGGCCACCAAACTTGCGTTAGGCGCTGTAAATTCAATAATATTCGCATTTTCAGTAGTAGCGGCATACGTAAACGCAACATCCGCTTCTGAAGGTCCCGAACCTAGTGTTGGGGGCTCTTCTTTTTCGCAACTTGACAAGAACATCATTCCTGCCGCTGCCATAGTGAACAAATAATTTAGTTTCATTTTATACGTGTTAAATTTAATGTCTTAATAGTTTGGGTTTTGTTGCCATTTGCCCCCAGCAAGATCGATTTCAACCTGTGGAATTGGGAATAATTCATGCTTACCCGCTACAAAACCACTGATCGATTCTGCCGCCTTTCCTGTGCGAACTAAATCAAAAAATCGGTATCCTTCACCAGAAAGTTCCAAACGGCGCTCCTTCCATATATCTTCTAACAATTGAGTGCCTGAAGAGTTGAGCGCAGCTAAACCAACCCGATTTCTTACTTCATTTAAGTAGCTGCGGGCTTTGCCTTCGTCAGAGGCATTGGCTCTTGCGTTGGCTTCTGCCGCCATAAGTAACACATCCGCATAACGAATTACCCGATAGTTTACGGGACTTGTTAAATCGTTATCTGGAAGTCCAATTTCACCGATACGTTTAATGTATTTATTGTTATAATACCCGGTGTGCCCTCCGCCGCCTTTAGCATATTTAATAGAGGCCGAATTTGATTGTTTTGCAATGAATGCATCGATATCCAAAATGCTCGCATCTCTACGTGGGTCTGCCGCATCAAAAAAATCATAGAGGTTTTGTGTTGGCAGGTTATAACTATTTCCATCGCCATATACGGGTCCATTGTATTGACGAATTCCTTGGAATCCGGGTGCTGCATTTCCTTCCAAACAAATCAAGCATCCGTAGCTACCCCCT
>JALRKL010000224.1 GCA_023268875.1 Bacteroidia bacterium | reverse complement strand
CGACGAGTCTAAAGAACTAGTACAAACACTTTGGATGTGTCCTGAATGTGAAAACACAGAGGAAGTTAACGTATGGGAATGGGAAGAACTTGGCACACCATACTGTGTAGAATGTGATGAAAATATGATGATGTGTGAAGTTAGAATATATAAAGATAAGGAACACTAAAAATCACCCGCTTGTCGTAAGTCGTTGATACGTAAGGACTTACGGCTTGCGGGGCGGGCCGGGTTTGACGTAAGTCTAATGATTTCAACCACTTACGACGATTGAAGAATCTTTCAAGTTCTGTCTTGACAATGGACGATGATGGTGTAGAATGATAGGGTAGATTGGGGTACAGTAGTGTACGGATGTACAGTAGTGTACAAGTGTACAGTGGTGTACAGGTGTTCAGGCACAGGCGTAGCACTGTATCTCCCAATCTAGCAAGATCGTGGGAAAATGGGTAGTCAGCCAAAAAACGAAAAAAAACGGTTGACAACTCAAGAATCTCTGATAGAATGTCGATATAACAAGTACCGCAAGAATGAAAGGATGACGATGAAAGTTCTTGGACTTGGTGATAGTTTGAATGGTGGTACGATTGTGAGTATCACCCGTGATGGTGTTACGGTTGATGTCAAGGGGAAGAGCGTGACGTTCTCGCTCTCGCAAGTTGAACTGTTTGTTTTTGGAGGCTGATTATATGTCATACGTTGAAGTTTCTAAGGCTGTTAAGGTTGGTCAGACGATCCGTTGTAAGTATCCTAAGCATGGACGGATGAATATCCTGAAGTGGCATGAGGGTACGGTTGAACAGGTTGGCGTTGGCCCCAATGGCACCTACGCCCTCGTTCTTGAACCTAAGACGAGGCAGTATCGCACCCTGCGATGTGACAAGATGGTTGACACCGTTCTGTCCTAGCCCTTGACAGTGTGGACGGTGTGGGTTATACTGCACCGACAATGCCGCCATGATTGCGCAGGCCGGATTATTTTTAGCTAAACAGCAGAAATTCCTAAACTTAGATGAATTGCCTTATACTCGAGCTTAAAATGTAACTTTGACGCATGTTGATTCCTTTGGTACATGAAATAGAAAAAGGCAATGAAAGGCATATCGCCCGAGCCTTATCATGGGCTGAAAACCAACAAACTGGAACGTTAGAACTTCTCAAACAACTACAAGGCAATGCTCAAGTCATAGGAATCACGGGTCCTCCAGGAGCCGGGAAAAGCACCCTAGTCAATGCTTTGGTTAATCATTGGAGGGAGGAAAATAAACGGGTCGCAATTTTAGCCGTTGATCCGAGTAGCGCCTTTAATTTTGGCTCACTTTTAGGTGACCGTTTGCGCATGCAATCGTTATTTCTGAATGAAGGTGTTTTTATACGTAGTGTCTCATCGAGAGGATCTTTAGGAGGACTATCCGCTCATATTATAGAGATGGTCCATGTGCTAAAACATGCCCCTTTTGACTACATTCTCGTTGAAACCGTGGGTGTGGGTCAAAGTGAAGTAGAAATTGCGGGTGTAGCAGATACCACCATCGTAGTTTCCGTGCCCGAAAGTGGGGATGAAATTCAAACTTTAAAAAGCGGTATAATGGAAATTGCCGATATTTTCGTAGTGAATAAATCGGACCGTTCCGGCGCACAAACCTTCGCCAATCATCTCCAAAAATTGGCACATTACCGTTCCACTGATTTTTGGGAGAGTCCTGTAATACTCACTCAAGCCTTGAATAATGAAGGGATCGAATCACTCGCAAAAGCTATTGAGGATCACGGAAAATTCAATAAAAAACCGGAACGTCAAATACAGCTATTTGCAGAAAAGGCATTCGCTATGATTCAAGATTATCGAATGCGTGATTTAAGCATCGATGCCATTAAGGAAGAGGTGAAAAATGCATTTCGAAAAAATGCCGATTTAAATCTGTTCGAATTTATCGAACCCTTTTTTAATAAATTTAGCGGATAATTTGCACCTTACTTATGCTTCGCTCGGTTTGTAGGAAATACAATCCCTCAGGTAAATAACCCAAATCAATTTCTTCTCCTACCCTTTGGATGTAGCCACTTTTACTGATTTGACCAAGTGAATTCATTAAAATCCATTGCTGTCCTAGTTCTTGGGGAAGCCAATTCACGACTAGTTTATTTTGGGTTGGATTCGGATGTATGTCTAATTCAACTCTTTTAAGTTTATCTATATCTGAAGCGCCTTTAACAACCGCCACTTCGCAATTTTCGGAATTGGACCTCCATTTAGAATCGAAATCCATATATGCAATATTGCTAATTTTGGTATTTGGCTTCAAATTCTCATATAAATCAACACTGTATTTCACCCATCCGATAGCATTCGAAGGACTAGATTCTAATGATTTTAAATTCGCTGGATCAAACGTCACTACTAGAATACGACCCTGTTGAATAGCGTAATGTGCTTTGGTAGGATAAAAAGATTGAAGAACAACACGCTTCATAGGTAAGTTAGACGATAAGGTATCGATCATCACAGCTTTACTAACCATTTGGCTGCTCGTATTTCTAAAGTCTACGGTATAGGTCCAAGTACGTTCGTTTTCAGGAATTTCTAGACCCAGATCGCTACTCTTCGCCACTGCCCCATTCGAATTACCTCTTTTACCTATAGACAGGCTATTTTTTGTGGTATTATCCTCCGGAGTTGCATCCTTCATAGATAACAAACTACCCGTTTTTACTTCAACTTCATAAAGATCCTCGATAGTAGAAGTAAAAGGCATTGTAAAACGCACCAAAATAGAACGTGTTTCAAATGGATTCAGTTCTGCCACAGTAAAAACTGCTGCTATACCATTGTAATCATCTGCTGCAGGATTGCTGTAAAAATCAGAAAGTGGTAAGGCATGCGTCAGATGTATGGTGCCGTTTCTTATAATAGATGCTCCGTGGTTTTTTATTTGAATTATTGCGTTAACCGTATCACCCGATTTAAGTTCATTCGGATAAACTGGATTGAAAGTCACCTCAACATCTGAAATATCGGCATTCATGTACTCGGCTAAACTGACATGAGAATATCTGCCATTTCTTATTTGAGTGGCAAAATTACCTTTACATAAAGACGTCATATGACGTTTTGAAACGTGTTCAATTTGATATTCTCCCTCAGGTAAACCCAAAGAAAAGTGACCAAAGTCATCGGTTACTGCAAAGTATGATTTTTGAGTTGATTTGTTAATAAGTCGAATTACCGACTGAGGGATGCCTAGCTCGGCATCGTCTTTCACACAGTTGTTGTTTACGTCATAGAACAAATCGCCGTTCAGGTTTCCTGTGGCAAATTCTAAACTCGAGAAGTACTTAATATCCGTATTTTGTTCCAAGAAGTCTCCCCATACAAATGCGCCCGAACCTCGCTGACCTAATTTAAAATTGCCCGACAATCTGTTTCCCGTAAAAGATATCTGCTCATTTTGGTACCTCAATAACGAGGATCCAGAGCTGTTGCGAACAAAGTCTCCCCCGATTAATAAATAATCAGATAATCCGGAGATCGTTACTGGTTTTGCCGTGCTAAACGAATCAAAGCGGATTGGATCAGACCAGTTTACCTTAAAAGTTCTGATTTCATTCTGATTCTGTGCATTCTTACCTAAAGCGGCCAACTGATTACCAAAAGATGCTAATTCTAAGATTTCGCCATCAAAAGGACTTCCAATGCCACCCCATCCACCGTTAGAGGCAGTAAAATAGGCAATGTTGCCTGTTAGATCGCCTGCAAACCGGTCAAAATCCCCGGCGATATACAAACGGTCTTTAACTACCATCAATGACCGAATAATTCCATTTGCACCCTGATCCAAATTATTTGTTCCAAGGTAGGTCCATTCATTTCCATCAAAAGCTGCAATATTTTGAACACTATTTCCGTTTACCGTTGACTGAAATTTACCTGCTACTATCAATCGACCATCAAAAACGGTCATACTAATGATACCATTATTTCGGGTATCCACAACTCCAATTTCCGGAACCCATTTACCCGAAGTTTCCGACCATTTGTACAGGTGCGTTACGGGTATTTCTGCGTCTTTAGAAGCATTTGCAATGTATGCTCCTACATAAATATGTCCCTGAAAATAGGCAATAGAATGGAAGTTATATTCGCCCTCAGTAGGGATAATTGGCTCCGGGGTTTCCAATCCAGGATAAACGGTCCAAGTAACCCCATCCCATTTCGCTAAATTGTAATCGTTCTCTGTTGAAGTCTCTACAGCCTCGTACAGGGCAAAGAATTCTTGGTCTGTGGCGTATGAAGCAACAACCCTACCAGGCAAACCAGTACCTAACGGCTGTAGTACTTGGCCGCTGGCAAACGGTGCCAGTAACACGAACAATACTACCGTTAGACTGCGCTTCATGTTATCAAAGTTAGTCGATATGTTTGATAAATGATTCAATTTAAAAGAGTTTCATTGTATAAAAAACCGACATCCCAACTGACCAACCTCTGTTTACAATCGAGGCATCCTTCTTGTAGAATGGAGTAAATGCCCCTTGTGTATTTAGTCGCAACCCTAAATATTGGTTGCGTGATAATCGATATTCAGCCCCAGCACTCAATCTTCCCGACCAAATTCCTGCACGGTAAATCTCATTTCCCGTTTCTAACAAACTTAAATCGTGATAATTCAATGTTTTCCCTTGTGAGGCAAACAAACGGTTATACCGCGTACTTATTTCGGAGCTGAAAGACCAAAACCGGTTTATTGGATATTGGTACCCAACGGAAATAGGCACACTCAACATTTGCACCGTTTGAATTCCTTCATACGCTATTTGCTGTCCAAGACCTAGATATCCAAAAATGGGGAAGTTACCCAGAGCATCGGCTTCAAATCCTTGTGAAACACTAACAGGTATACTGTCGCGGAAATTGAATCGTTGCATAGTGCGGGTTTGCGCAAATCCCAATCCAAGAGAGACGAACCAATTTTTATTAATATAACGTTTCAGGGCTGCTTGAATTTGAGGGGCATTTAATGCGAACTCGCCCTCTTTCATGCGATTTATGTAATTTTTATGTACGTATTTTTCACGTCCGGAGGAAATTTGATACGCCATCGCCGTTTGGTTTTGATCGTAACCCACCTCAAAAGCCCAGCTTGACAAGGGCTGGTTAGGCTTTTGAGGCGAATGGATACGAACCGGCAACTGTAAAAAATACCCGAACGATGTCGGAATGGTTTCGATAGATTTACCCGAAAAATCGGAATAAACCCATTCATTTAAATTTTCAACTACTTCTAAAGGTGTATTTTCTGCGTCGATAGCATTAGATAAACTATACTGTCTTGAAGAGGTCGAAATCGAATTAATATTGCCACCTAGAGAATACACAGTCCCAACTTGCGGCTTATTTAATTCCTCAGAAATACTATTCGTTTCCTCGGTTACTTTCAATTCGTTTACCTGATTCTTCTCGACAAGGCGTGAATCATTAGACGCTAAATTATCATTAGGCTTAATGCTACTCGATATTTCGGATTGCTCAATGTTGGGTTGGTTTTTTGAGATTTCATTCACCTTTGCGGTATCAGGCCTAAGGAAAATAATGCCTGATACTGCGGTGAAGACAACTGCGGCCACGGATGACCATAACATAATAATACGACGACCTCTCTTTTTCGCATCCAAACCCGCCGCTACTTTTTCGAATTGAAAAGGCACTGCTGGCTCGAATGTTTCAAACATTCCTTTGAGTTGTTGGTCGATATTTAATGGGCTCTTTTCCAAGAGTTTATGCTTCTTTTTTGTTATTGGTTTTTTGATTTAATTCTTTCTCTTAAGGATTTTCTTGCACGACTAAGAATGGATTTGGTATTGGAAACCGTGGTATTTAAAAAGTTTGCAATTTCTTGATGGCTGAGACCATCAATGGCAAACATGTTCAATACCATGCGTTGATTATCGGGCAATTCATTAATCCAAGACAGAACCTCTTCGGGTTGGTAGCTTTGGAGATTTGAATCTTCTTCGACATTTAAGTCATCGGCTGTTTCCGTATTTTCGATATCCACGAATGTGGGACCGCTGTGGTTTTTACGCCAATAACTCAGTGCTAAATTGATAAACACGCGGGACATCCAACCTTCTAGTTGACTGGGTTCCTTTAGTGAGTGAATTTTTTCAAAGACCTTTATGAAGCCTTCTTGGAGAATATCCTGAGCATCTTCGGTATTTTTCGAATATCTCAGACAATGGCCATACATTTTCGATGCGAACTTCTCGAAAAGGGCTTGTTGCGATTTCCGGTCGTTCTTTTTGCATCCTATTATGATTGACTCATGGTTCTGCAAGAAACTTCGATATTATGACGCCCAAATAGTGAAAGGTTGCAAAAAAAAATGAACATTTGTAATAATCAATCCAATACAAGACCCCAAACAAATGATAAACAAACACTTATCCATTTTATTTTTTTTCTTCTTTTGTGGTGCAACCCAAGGTCAATATTACAACAAGGGAAATTACGGCACAAATAAGTCCGTTACAGTGTATAGTTCGAAATACACCGAACACAGTTTAAACTTCGATCTGTTAATCCAAAAATTGGAGTTCAAACTATTGGAGAAAACCGCCAATCTTTACCAAACCCATTATGTTTTTCATACAGAATCGAGCAAATCTTATATGCTCGATAGCATCCTACGAACCTATGGGTACATAACCGAATCTTCTATGAATAAAAACAATATTGATGAAAAGCGAAAATCTTATCAAAATCAAATTGAAAGCCAACAACAAAATATAGAAAATGCCCAATACACCTTGCAGCAAAATGCATTAGATACCATTAGAAGCAGCGAAAGAATTTCAAATTCCAATATACAGCTGCAAAACAATATTCGACGTTATGAACAAAAAATAAAAGAATACGAGCGCGAAATCGAAGAGTTGAATCAAGTAAAAGATTTGATGTTGGTGAATCTTTACATAAAAGATGAAATCTCGACGCCCAACGGAAACAATCAGAATATCACATGGGTGAATATGCCCGGGGTTTCGTATTCTTATTTGCAAATTGAAAATCCCAAACCAGGACTTACCCATGAAGCTTATGCTGGAATGAATCTGAAATACCTATTTACCCGAGGGAAAAGTTATATTGAGTTGGGGGTATTAAAGCCTCTAAGTCCTTTCAGCGAAGAACAGTTATTGGATTCTTCATTGAGTTCAACAAAAAATGATTTCTTTTTGGTTCAATTCGGGCAAGATTTCTACACCCGCCATTTCGGTCGTGGACGCAGAAAATACCTAAACTTATACTCCGGTTATACCGTTGGGGCCCTTATACCCAATCGATACGATGACTTACCGCAAAAAGCTTCCTTAGTAAGCTCCCTAAACATCGGATTAGAATTATTTAAAAGCAAGCACATTCTTATCGATACCAAAGCCGCTTATTTCCTTCCTATCAATAACGAAAATCGAAATACTCGAGGGGTAATGTTCACAGGAGCCTTTAATTTCGTCTTCTAAAATAGATAGTATAAAGGCTTAAAGAGAATTTATAAAGTAATGGTAAGTATTCTTACAATTTCAGACTACATACATTCATATTAATGTGTAGTACTAAAATAAATTGACACATCAAAAAAAGCAAAAAGGCATTCCCGTAAGAATGCCTTTTTCTATGTAATAATGGGTTTATTAAACGTTAAACCGGAAGTGCATGCAATCACCATCTGCAACAACATACTCTTTGCCTTCTACGCGTAATTTACCAACCTCACGGCAAGCCGCTTCCGATCCCAAGTTGATAAAATCATTGTAGGCTATAACTTCGGCACGAATAAAACCTTTTTCAAAATCGGTATGAATAACCCCAGCCGCTTGAGGTGCTTTGGTCCCCTTAGTAATTGTCCAAGCCCGAACTTCTTTAACCCCTACCGTAAAATAGGTAATGTAATTGAGCAATCGATATGCTCCTTGAATCAAATTCTCTACGCCGCTTTTTTCCAAACCCAACTCTTCGAGAAAAACCTTTCTATCCTCATAGCTCTCTAATTCGGCAATTTCTGCTTCTATGGCTGCTGAAATGACTAAAATCTCTGCTCTTTCGTTCTTAATTGCTTCTTTTACCTTTTCAACATACGCGTTCCCGTTTTGAGCGCTATCGGGATCTACGTTACACACATACATCACTGGTTTGTCGGTAAGTAAATTCAAATCACGAATATGTACGCGCTTCTCTGGTTCTAATTCTAAGGTACGCGCATTTTCTCCTTTTAGAAGATGTGCTTTGAACAATTCACAAATTTCTACCGTTTTTACTGCCTCTTTATCCCCTCCCGTTCTCGCTTGTTTTTGAATTTTAGCCAATCGATTTTCGATTGTTTCTAAATCTTTCAACTGAAGCTCTGTATCTATGATTTCTTTATCACGTATTGGATCTACGCTCCCATCAACGTGAACAATATTGTCGTCATCGAAACAACGCAATACATGTAAAATCGCATGGGTACTGCGTATATTGCCTAAGAATTGATTGCCCAATCCATCGCCTTTTGAGGCTCCTTTAACCAATCCTGCTATATCAACAATCTCAATATTGGTAGGGATGATATTTTGAGGATTGACCAATTCGGCCAATTTATTGATACGAATATCAGGAACGGTTATGGTTCCAACATTAGGCTCAATTGTGCAAAATGGAAAGTTAGCCGATTGCGCTTTTGCGCTTGAAACCGCATTAAAAAGAGTCGATTTTCCTACATTGGGTAAGCCGACGATTCCGCATTGAAGTGACATAGAATATTACATTAGATCTCCAATATCTTGGAGAATTTTTTTTGTTAAATTTTCAGCTGTAGTTAGCGAGTTGCTTTCTGCATAAATTCGAATAATTGGCTCGGTATTGCTTTTTCTTAAATGCACCCAATCGCCATCAAATTCAATTTTCACACCGTCTATGGTGTTCACTGGGTGTTTGCTATATTTTTCTTTAATCCTTTCTAATACAGCGTCTACATCCGTACCCGGGCTTAACTCCGCTTTATTTTTGGACATTTGGTAACTTGGATAAAGGGAACGAAGCTTACTAATTTTCATATCTTTTTCAGCTAGGTAAGTCAAAAACAAGGCAATACCAATTAACGCATCACGTCCGTAATGCAGGTCTGGTACAATTATGCCACCGTTTCCTTCCCCTCCAATTACCGCATTATTGGCTTTCATAGCGGCTACGACATTTACTTCTCCTACTGCACTGGCAATATAGGTTTGTCCCGCTGTTTCGGTTATATCTCTTAAAGCCCTGGTACTTGATAAATTACTAACCGTGGTACCCGGTGTTTTACTTAAAACATAGTCGGCTATAGTGACCAAGGTATATTCTTCCCCGTACATTTCCCCATCGTCGCAAATAAATGCCAAACGATCAACATCTGGATCTACGACAATACCGAGGTGACACTTCTCGGATTTTACCGTACTCGAAATTTCGCCAAGATGCTCGGCTAATGGCTCTGGATTGTGAGCAAAGACCCCGTTAGGCTCTGCGTTTATTAAAACAATTTCTTCCACCCCAAGTGCCTCTAATAATTTTGGAACGGCTATGGCTCCAACACTGTTGACTGGATCTACGGCAATTTTGAATTTTTTCTTTTTAATAAGATCGGCGTTTACCAACTTATGAGATAAAATTTTATCGATATGGTAATCCAAATAATCTTTTTGGTAGACTTTTCCCAAATGCTCTACAGACGCAAATTCAAAAGATGCATTTTCGGCAATAGATAAAATTTCCTCTCCTTCCTCAGCGCTTAAAAACTCTCCATTTTCGTTGAGTAGCTTTAACGCATTCCATTGTTTTGGGTTGTGAGAAGCTGTAATAATAATTCCCCCGTCAGCCGATTCTGCAGTAACCGCCATTTCTACCGTAGGTGTTGTAGATAATCCTAGGTCGCAAACTTTTATACCCAGCCCTAGGAGAGTTTGAATGATTAATTGACTTACCATCGGACCGCTAATACGAGCGTCGCGTCCAACCACTATGGTGGCATCTGAATTCTTTGTTCGAATCCAAGTACCATAAGCAGAAGCGAACTTCACGATATCAACCGGTGTTAGATTTTGCGATGGCGCACCTCCAATGGTGCCTCGAATACCTGAAATGGATGTAATTAATGTCATAAAACGGGGCGCAAAGATACGCTAAAATGGGTTATTTACATGGATAAAACCTACCATTATATCGTTATTTTGTTGCAAAAAACGCGATAAGATTTGAACGATTTATACAACGCACCCGATTTGAAATTAAACCCTAAAAAAGCAGCCCCTCGAATCACCACATAGAGAGATTTGCAAATAGCGTTAGTCAAAAGATTATCCCCCTAAATTAACAACCAATGAAAATTTTACTACACCCCAAATCGGTTACAAAACAAGTCTTGATAATCCGTTTTAATGCGCGGTAAACGATAAGTTAAACTATCTTTGCATTATGTCTCGAATAGTTGAATGTGTACCTAATTTCAGTGAGGGTAACAACCCTCAAGTTATCAAAACTATAACCGACAGTATTGCTGCGGTAGAAGGTGTTAAACTTCTTAATGTAGACCCAGGAAAAGCGACCAACCGAACTGTAGTTACTTTTGTTGGAGAGGTTGAAGCGGTTATTGAGGCTGCATTCCATGGCATTAAAACCGCAGCACAACTAATCGACATGAGTCAGCATACCGGCGAACACCCACGAATGGGAGCCACAGATGTATGTCCCTTAATACCTATATCAGGTATATCTATGGAAGAAACGGCGGCTTATGCCCAGAAATTAGCTGAGCGTGTGGGTCGCGAACTGAATATTCCTGTTTACCTTTATGAATCGGCTCAAACAAATAAAAAAAGAGCAAACCTGAGTGTGATTCGCGCAGGTGAATACGAAGGTTTCTTTGAAAAAATAAAATCTCCCGAGTGGAAACCCGATTTTGGTCCCGCTCAAATGAATGCACAAACGGGAGCTACTTGTATTGGGGCCCGAGATTTCCTCATTGCCTACAACGTTAATCTGAATACAAAAAGTACGCGCATCGCCAACCGTATTGCATTCGATATTCGTGAAGCCGGACGCGTATTGCGAGAGGGAAATCCATACGTAGGCAAAATTGTTACCGACGATAATGGCGAACCTGTTAGAATTCCTGGAAAATTAAAACATGTGAAGGGCATTGGGTGGTACATAGAAGAATACGGCATTGCGCAAATCAGTATTAACTTAACCAACTTTAGAGAAACCCCGTTACATAAGGTTTTTGAGGAAACAAGAAAAGCAGCTGAAGACCGCGGTGTTCGGGTTACAGGTAGCGAATTGGTAGGCTTGGTACCGCTTCAACCGATGTTAGATGCAGGAAAATACTTTTTAGAGAAGCAAGGATTAAGCAGCGGTGTTAATGAGGCCACCTTAATCGAAATTGCCATTAAAAGTATGGGCCTAGATGAATTGAGCGCCTTTGATCCCAAGACGCGCATCATTGAATATCTCTTAAAAGAGGAGCACGATTCACGCCTGGTTTCTATGACTGTGGCCGACTTTGCTCATGAAACAGCGAGTGACTCCGTAGCACCTGGAGGAGGAAGCATCAGTGCTTTAGCTGGAGCATTAGGTGCTTCACTAGGTACTATGGTTGCAAATTTAAGCGCTGTAAAAAGAGGTTGGGAAGATCGGGTTGCTGAATTTTCACCATGGGCGGAACAGGGCCAAAAATTGAAAGACAAACTTCTTTCTTTGGTAGATGAAGATACCCGAGCATTCGACACCATTATGTCTGCTTTCGGACTTCCAAAAGAAACAAATGAGCAAAAAACAATACGCAAAAACGCCATTCAAGATGCGAGTAAATATGCAACAGAAGTTCCATTCCGCACGATGAAAGCCGCATATGAATGCCTACCACTTATGAAAGAAATGGCCGAAAAAGGCAATCCGAATAGCCTAAGCGACGTTGCCGTTGGGGTATTATGCATAAAAACAGCTGTTCGCGGTGCCTGGTTAAACGTACTTATTAACGCTAAAGATTTGGACGATCGCGAATGGGCAAACCAAATGGTTCAAGAAGCTCAAGCATTACTAAAAGCGAATCATAGTGAATGCGATGCTATTGTAAATTCAATCGAAAAACAATTGATGGCTTAAGCCCGTGTTGATGTTTAGAATTGGATTTTTGTCGATACTATTGGGAATTACCTGCATTTGTCGGGCGCAATTCGCGCCCGCAGCAGGAATGCCCGGCAGCACAGCAATAAAAGCCGATTCTAGTTGTTTTGTCGCATGGGGCACCTCTGCAGATGCTCAAATTGGATTAAAGCAAATTAATGTACCGGATTCGGGTAAAGCCAATGTGGGGAAAGACGAATCTGTTATTGGTCCAGCTTTAAAAAACGGTGTTCTTAGTTTGGGAGATGGAGGGAGTGTTATCGTATTTTTTTCCTCTGGAATACGCAACGGAAAAGGCTTCGATTTTGCTGTATTTGAAAATGCCTTTAACGATTCTTTTCTCGAATTGGCCCATGTGGAAATCAGTGCTGATGGGGTGAATTTTTACAGATTCCCGTCCTTTTCAAATAGTCCGAATATCCAACAAACGCCTCCATTTGGAGCCACATATCCCCAAAACATCCATAATCTAGCAGGAAAATACAGGATGCCTTATGGAACACCATTCGACATTAGCGAGTTAGACAGTCAAGGTAAAATGCTCCCAGAAACCTTTTATTATGTAAAAATAATAGATGTAGTGGGCAGTATCATTTTTGGAATTGGCACCGAAGATTCCCGAGGCAGGCTCATTAACGATCCATGGCCAACGCCATTCATAAGTTCGGGTTTCGACCTTGATGCCATTGGTGTAATTAATTCCGGCCCATTAAGTGGCATCGATCGTATAGAATCCGAAGCATTATATATTATTAACGAAGACAATCAAATTCGGATTAAAACAAACTCTGTTTTACCCGAATTTAGGATATACGATTGGCTCGGGCGACTGCATTACGAACATTATAGGTGCGCTACCCAATCGGAGGTCACTCTTGACAAACTCTCGAAAGGGAGTTATATCTTAAAATGTGAAACTAAAACGCAGATTTTTAGCGTCTACTAGGCTTCCCTATTAATTGAGCAAAGAAACCAATTCAATAGTCGGCAGGAATCTGCCTTGAACATTATTCGTAAGAACTACAAACGACTTATCTTCATCCAAGCAACGCCAGAAATATGTTCTAAACCCTTTCCACCAGCCATTGTGGAATGCCCATTTCTTTCCGTCTATCCACTTAATTCTCCATCCCAATGCGTAATAGGCATTAGCACTCGTTAGGGTCTGAGGGGTAAACATTTCATTTTTTGTGGCTTCGTGTAACAAGTAACTTCCTCGTAATGCCCTATCGAGGTTTAACATCTCAAATACATTAGAATATACCCCTTTGTCGCCCGTAGTTCCATTGAACATTAGGTCATCAAAAACACGCCAATGGTCGTATCCCTGAACGGGATAATTGATCAAGGGTACCGAATCAAAATTGCACACATGGCTGTATTTCATGTCAGCATACCGGGCAATATTTTGTCTCATGTATTCCCTGAAATCCATTTTTGATACTCGTTCCACGATTAAGCTCAAGAAAACGTAATTGGTATTCGAATAATGATAGTATCCTTTTCGGGTATATTTACGTCGACTTTGATTATTAATTATATCAATTACATCTTCATTTTTCATATGAAATCTACCTTCGGGTATTTCATATCCCTTGTAACCTACATAGAAATAATCTGGTAACCCGCTGGTATGACTGAGTAATTCCCGTATGGTTAGATCCGTATTTTTCAACTCGGGCAAATACCAATGCACGGAATCATCTATATTCAAGTACCCGTCTTGGTGTAAAATCATAACAGAAATCGCCGTAAACACTTTGGAAACACTGGCCAACTGAAATAAATTCGACGGTTCTATGGTGTCGCGGTTGCTGTAAATTGCATAGCCTTTTGCTCCATAAACAACACTATCATTTTTAAACATTAAATACGAACCATTGAAATCGCCCACACGATGGTGGTATGCAAAATACTTATGGATTTTTTCCTCGGTAGTATCGGAAAATCGGTGGTAATTGTCAAGTGAACGACCTTCAGGAAGTGAAAAGGACTGCTGAGCTGAAAGATTCAGATTCCCCCAAACGCAAATCAAAAACAACCACGAAAAGAATCCCTTTTTGCTCAACATGCAATATCAAATGTAAAGTAGACCTATTAAACTTGAATTTCTACTTTTACACAAGATGTGTGCATTA
>JALRKL010000170.1 GCA_023268875.1 Bacteroidia bacterium | reverse complement strand
TCTTGTAAATAAATGCCTCTTCTCCCTGATTGCAAACCACTAGGTCCATTTGGCCGTCACCATCTAAATCTCCTACTGCCGCACCGGTGCTAAGTGTAGCATCGCTAAGTCCCCACTCTTGTGCTTTGTTTTTCATGCCATATTCAGATCCTTCAAAAAGATAATTTTGAAGCTTTTCAAAAGGCAACATTTTTAAAACATCCTCGTGGTTTATTTTACCACTTTTACTTTGTTCTTTGCGATTTTGATACAAAACAAAGTCTAAGTCCGTAACATCACGGTAATAGCCATTGCTCACAAATAAGTCTTGTCGCGTATCGTTATTGAAATCACAAAATAATGCAGACCAACTCCAATCTGTTCGGGCAACATCATACAGAAATCCAGATTCAGAAAAAGTACCATCACCTTGATTTATTTGTAGGTTATTGTGCATGTATTGCGGTCCATATCCGTGAATTGTACTTACATGTACATAATCATATCCTTTTGGGCCCATTAACCTCATATACCTTTCCGTACTTTCAGGAAGCATATCTAGGGTTATAAAATCTAACTTGCCATCATTATTGATATCGGTGGCATCTGAGCCCATAGAGTTGATGCTGCTGTGTTTTACGCGCTTATAACATTCATCAATAAATTTTCCATTTCCTTGATTGATGTAAAAATAATCGGGAACATGGTAATCATTACATACATATATATCTATATAACCGTCTTCATTAAAATCACCAGGAGTAATGCTTAAGCAATATCCACCGGCTTTCATGCCCGCTTTTTCCGTAATATCGATAAATGAAGTACCCGTATTTTCATAAAAATGTTGTGCCGAATTCTCGGTCATTTTTAATGTTTTAGTGAAATTGATATTTATATCAGAAAAGAATTCCAACGCATGGTTCCCCAGGTATAAATCCAAATCACCATCGTTGTCGTAATCAAAAAATGAGGCACAAGAGGCATTGCCAGCATCATCTACGCCCCATTCTTTCGCAAGCTCTTTGAATGTTCCGTTTTTTTGGTTTAGAAACAACTTGTTTCTTTTGTCTTCTTTGTTCTTCGAAGGACCGCTTGCGCAAACATAAATATCCAACCAACCATCATTATTTACGTCAACCATACTAACACCGGTCATCCAGTGTTTCGTTCCAACCCCTGCCTTTTCCGTAATATCTTCAAACTTGAAGTCCCCTTTATTTAGAAATAATTTCGAAGTAGTGGAGTTTCCAGAAAAATAAATATCATTCAAGCCATCATTATTGATGTCGCCAATTCCTACACCAGCACCATTGAATAAGTAGTGATAAGTAAATTGGTTCAGCGAATCGCTTTCGGGAACCTGATTTATGAAGGAAATGCCTGTTCTCTCAGAACTTATTTTTTCAAATAATGCACTCGAAGATGATTCTTCAAGTTTTGGATTATTACAAGAGAGAATAAGAATCAACGAAAACAATAGAGTATTTGAAATCCTCATAATATGTTTGATGGTATACATTTTAATTGCGTCTTGCTTGGTCGTATCTCAAAAATACAAATAATAAAAGAGTAAATCCCCAGAGGGAGCTTCCCCCGAAAGAAATAAATGGGAGCGGAATTCCAATTACTGGTACCAATCCAATTGTCATCCCTATATTGATTAGCCAATGAAAAAAGAATATACTAGCAGCGCTGTAACCCAATATTCGGCCATATGTATCGGATTGTCTTTCTGCAATGATTATCAGTCTCAGAATGAAAGAAAGGTAAATCGTAAAGAATACCATTACTCCGAAGAATCCCCATTCTTCACCAATTGTGCAAAAAATGAAATCTGTGTGTTGTTCTGGAACAAATCCCATCTTAGTTTGAGATCCATTCAAGAATCCACGGCCATTCCATTGCCCAGCGCCAATAGCAATTTTTGATTGGTCTAGGTTATACCCCATGCCGCGAGGGTCTGCTTTTAAACCGAGTACAATTTCAATTCTATCTTTTTGATATTCTTTAAACAGCTTGTCGTATGCATATCCAACAACGGTACTGAATGCCAGGCTTAAGGTGACGACGATGCCGATGGCCCATAAAATTTGATTGAATTTTCGAAAGAAGTAAATAAGCACCGCTGAAATACCGATTAGGACTCCATAAAGCCAATAAATACTTATATCGTAACTATTAAAATAAATTGAAACTACAGCCAATACTCCAAGCCAAACAGCACTCAATAAAATGTAGCCTGGCATTCCCTCCCTGTAAAGTACTAAATAGAACGAAAAGAAAACCAAAGCCGTTCCCGTATCATTTTGGGCGAGAACAATAATTAATGGCAAGGAGATAATTCCTAGAGAAATCGATATGTTTTTCAGGCCTTTAAATCGCATTCCGTAACCGCCTAAAAACTTACCTAATGCCATGGCAGTTGCCAATTTCGCAAATTCGGAAGGTTGTATACCGATACCTCCAAATCCAAACCAAGATTTAGCTCCGGCTACCTCTCGACCTAAAAACAATACCGAAATATTCAATAAAATAATCAATCCATAGGCGTAATACGATAGATAATTTATGAATACAACGTTTGTGTAGGAAACGACAATTATAATTAAAAATGCCCCGCCAATCCATACCAATTGTTTTAATGCGATTGCAGAAGGGTTAAATCCCACTTGATTGACATCAGTGGTAACAGAGTATATATTTAACCAGCCAATCAAGAGTAGTAATGTATACAGCAAAACAGCTGTCCAATCCAATCGTCCCTCTCTATTCTGTTCGCTTTGATATCTCATAAGGGCTCAAGAACGCTATTTTTAATGCGTTCCAATAAGTAAGGAACTCGAGTGGTAGTATCAGGATATAGATATTTTTCAATCACTAAATTACTAATTGGAGCGGCATATGTTGAACCAAATCCTGCGTTTTCGACGATTACTGCAACAGCAATTTTTGGGTTATATCGAGGGGCGAATGAAATAAATAAGGAATGGTCTTTGCCGTGTGGGTTTTGTGCCGTACCCGTTTTACCGCATATATCGATGCCAGGAATGCCTGTTCCATTTCCGGTTCCACCAGGCTGCATTACTTTGCTCATTCCTTCTATAACCGTTTCAAAATGTTTAGGATCAATGCTGGTTCTATTGATTCGCGTAAACCTTCTTAACCAAGTAGTGTCGCTGTAACCTTGAATAGATTTAACTAGGTGAGGAGTGTAGTAATATCCTCTATTGGCAATTACAGCCGCAACATTGGCTAATTGAAGCGGGGTCAACAATATTTCTCCCTGACCTATACCTAGTGAAACAATTTGTGAGCTGCGCCATTTCTTACCATGTCGTTTTGCTAGCCCTTCAACCGTTGGGATATTGCCTTTTGCTTCTCCGAGTAAGTCGATGCCGGTTGGATTCCCCAATCCAAAACTGCGCCAATGTTTCTCTAAAACTCTATAGCCATTGTGTGTATTACCATATTTCGGATGGTCAATTATTTGACGAAAGAGATCGCAGTAATAGGCGTTACAAGATATTTGAATTGAGCCTTCTACGTCTAGCGGACTCGGATGTCCATGGCAACCAATAACGATACTTCCCATATGGTAACCACCAGCACACCCTTTTCTAGAAGAAGGTACAATTATACCCTCTTGAAGTCCTATTAAAGCCAAAACCGTCTTTACCGTGCTTCCGGGAGGATAGACCCCTTTAACGGCACGGTTATACAAGGGTTTTTTGGGATCTATGAGCATTTTACGAAAAGCACGATTACGTTCTTTTCCTACAAGCTCGTTGGGGTCGAAATCGGGTTTGTTCACAAAAACCAGAACTTCGCCGGTTTTTGGCTCTATTGCGACTATGCTACCCCGTTTTCCTTTGAAAAGTAATTCCGCGTATTTCTGAAGATTAACATCGATGGTGCTCGTTACGTCCGGGCCGGAAATTGCAGAAATATTGAAGGAGTCGTTATTGACCTCTCCACGTTCTTGGTAAGTACGGTCTTGCCAAACGGTTTTTACTCCTTTTACGCCTCTAAATATTTCCTCATAGTATTTTTCAATACCGGTAATTCCAACCAAATCTCCAGGCTGATAATAGGCATCATCTTTTAATAAAGATTCACTCGCTTCTCCAAGGTACCCCAATGCATGCGCGCCGCCTTGAATGGTATAGGTTCTATCGGTCCTTGGCTCTACATAAAACCCCCTCAATCTATAAAGGTTTTCTCTAAGGATTGTGTATTGTTTCTCAGATAAATTTGAATAAAACAGGGCGGAACGGTCATAGGCGTTGTTTTTACGGCGCTTACGGGATTTTATCCATGTTTCTGAAAGTAACTTTTCGTATTCGTTTGAATCAATATCAAGAACTTTACACATAAAAGTTCGATTCGCACTATCAAGGTCGCGTGGAAATGCGAACAAATCGTACATAATGAAGTTTTTTGCTATTATATTTCGATTTCTATCGTAAATAACCGATCGAGAAGGGTAGAGGGTGATTTTATTCAAAGCATTGTTAATTGCTCTGATTTCATAAGAATTACCCATTAATTGCAAGCTTCCAACCCTAAATAAATAGATAAAATAAAAAAAAATAAAAAGTCCAATGAATACTTTGGATCTATTTTTATTTAGGTCTTGCATTAGTGATTGAATACGTTCTTATACAGCAAGATTAACAATAAAGATCCAACTGATGAAATTATCGTGCTTAAAAGTATATCTAATAGGTAGTTGACGCTAAAAAAGTCGAGGCTAAAGAAAACTAAATGATGAATCGCGACTAATGAGAGGCTGTAATAAATAAAAAGGAGCCAGCCCTTGCTGTTGGTATTTAGATAAGATTCCCCTTGCAATTGTAGCGATTCAAAATCAACAAAACGATGCTCAATTTGATACTTGAAAAAGACCAAAGCAACACAACTCGCAGCATGTGTTCCAAAGCTTCCGGATAATAAATCTATTAGTGTACCATAAATAAATGCTGTAATCAGATACCCGAACTTATCGAAATTCATGGGCAGAATTAGAAATACAACTAAGTAGGGCATAGGATGTAACCAAAACCCCAAATCTACTTGCTGAATGATAAAGGCTTGTAGAAATGCTACAACCAAAGCGATTCCGACTATTTTTAATATTTGTATCACGGTTGTTGGTTTTGGGTATTAAGCATATTTATTTCGTCTAAAGTCTTGTTTTTTACACAATAAACGTAATGCAATCGATGGAAATCTGTAGAGAAACTGATTTTTATTTTTTGATACTGTTGTTTCAAAGCTTTGTTGGCTTCAACTACACGTGCCACCGGGATTCCTGGAGGAAAAATATTCGAGTAATTGCTGCTATACAGCCATTGTCCTTTTTTCACATCCTCGGTTCGATTCACCTCTTTGAGATATCCGAATCTCTCATCGCCGCCTTCCCATTTAACTACCCCTTGCCTTAGATCTAACTCAGGAATAAATGGAGTTAATTCAAATTTGGAATTCAAAACCGACATCACTCGAGAAAAGTTATCAGATGTAGTTACTACAACTCCTGCAACGCCTTTTGGACTAATTACCCACCAATGAGTTCACAAAAGCCAAAAACGAATACAAGAAAAACATGGCGAGAAACACTAACACTTTCTAGATTCATGAACGGGATTGTTGCGCTTATAGTACTTCTATCGTCAT
>JALRKL010000076.1 GCA_023268875.1 Bacteroidia bacterium | reverse complement strand
TTATGATTTACTTATCGAGTATTATCATAATCATGGGACTTTATTTGTACGGACCTATTGGAACTCCAAATTATTATCGCTTTTTAGCGTTGATGCTAGGTATTTCAACAGGTTATTGGGCTCTTTTTGTTACAAACGCTTCTGAACAATTCGGCACTAACATCCGCAGTACTGTAGCGGCAACCGTTCCTAATTTTGTTCGCGGCGGGGTACTTTTGATCACATGGAGTTACGAATATTTCGAGGATTTTTTCGGCTCACCCCTACACGCGGCGATGTTCGTCGGAATAATTTGTGTTTCTGTTGCAATTTGGGGAACTTTGCATGTCGAGGAGTCCTTCCATAAAGACTTGGACTACTACGAATAATCCCTTGAATACAAATAAGAAACCAAGTTTTGTCGAACAGGTGGTACACGCCATCTTGAGCGATCAAAAAAAAGGCAGCCTTAACGTAAATCGTATCTATAGCCGGCTGCCAATAGATACAAGCATTACCAAAGAACAAATCCACGTCGCGCTGCTTTCACTTGTTCAAAAAAAGCGTGCCCGCCAACCCTCCAAAGGACAATTTCAAGCCATTCAAAGTGGTCAAACGATTTCCGGTGTGATTACGGCTAGCAAAAGAGGCGAATTGGTGCTTGAAAAAGAAGACCGTGAATGGATTTATCTTCCAAACCGTATTACCGATAAACTACTTCCCGGGGATTTAGTTGAAGTAGAATTCACCCAAAAAGGAAAACGCCAATCCTTTGAGGATGTGAGGTTAATATCCCGAAACCCGCCCCAAATAATGGGAACACTGGATGTTTTTGACAATCGAGCATACCTATTATCACCGGGGAGTGGATTGCCTGATATTGAAATTTCTGGAGAAATAGACAATGAACTGGACGGCCATAAAGCACTCGTAAAAGTGCTTGATTTTCCGAGAAATAGTCGATTTCCTATCGGAAATCTTGTGGAAGTATTTGGTATTCCCGGAGCTCACGATACTGAAATTCATGCAATAGTTGCGGAGTTTGGATTTAGCACGAAGTTTCCAGATTTGGTTTTAAAAGAATCTGAATCCATCTCACATGAGATAAAAATGGCCGAATATCGCGAAGATTATCGGTCTGTTTGCACTTTCACAATTGATCCAGAAGATGCTAAAGATTTTGATGACGCCCTATCGCTTAAACACTTAGACTCGGGGAATATCGAAATTGGTGTTCACATTGCCGATGTGGAACATTATGTTAAGCCTGGTACAGAGTTAGATAAAGAAGCTGCAAACCGCGCTACCTCGGTTTATTTAGTCGACCGCACGATTCCTATGTTACCTGAGATCCTTAGCAATAATCTATGTTCTCTGCGGCCAGATGAAGATCGATATGCCTTTTCGGTAATTATCGAGTTTAATAAGAATTTTGATATTGAAAAAACCAGAATTACAAAAACCGTTATTCATAGCGATTTCCGTTTTTCTTATGAGTCGGCTCAAAAACAATTAGATGAAAAAACAGGTACTTACTACACAGAGCTCGCTCTGTTAAATACCATTGCAAAAAAACATGAAGATATACGATTTAAAGAAGGAGCTTTAAAATTTGAATCAAAAGAACTTCGTTTTATACTCGATGACGAGCTTTTACCTACACAAGTAATTGAAAAGAAAAGATTTGACACACATAAACTGATTGAAACATACATGTTGCTTGCAAATAAAATTGTAGCAAAAACAGTTTACGATAAGAAAACTCCACCCGTACCCTTCATTTATAGAACACACGACGAGCCACCTGCAGATAAATTGATTGAATTTGCTAAATTCTGCCGTCAGATGGGTTACCCAATCCAAATAGAAAACGAAAAAGTAATGAGGGCGTCTTTCAATACGTTATTAGATCGAACAGAAGGGAAACCCGAACAAGAATTATTGCAACAAATGTCAATTCGAACTATGGCCAAAGCAGTTTATACGGGCCAGAAGACAAGCCATTTTGGATTGGCATTCCCATTTTACACACACTTTACTTCACCCATTCGTCGGTATCCAGATTTATTAGCGCATCGGTTGTTGTTCAATTACCTACAAAATGGATTCTCAAAGGCTTTACTAAATTCAGATTTAATTGAAGCGCTAGCCAAACATTCCAGTAATCGGGAGCAAATGGCATCTGATGCCGAAAGAGCGAGCGTAAAATACAAATTAACTGAACTTATGGAACGCCATGTTGGTGAGTCATTCGAAGCACGAGTTACAGGAATTACAGAATGGGGCATATATGCAACTATTTCAAATTTCCATGCGGAAGGACTAATTCGTTTACGTGATATAAGTTTTGACCGGTTTACCTTTGTTGAAGATAAGCGAATAGTGGTAGGAAAAAGGACCAAACGCACCTATCAACTAGGCGATTATCTCTATGTGAAGGTAAAACGAGCCCTTCCTGAAGAAAGAACTATAGATTTAATACTCATAGAATGATAAATTCTCAAATACAACACTTACAAGAATCTTATATCCAATATTTGGAGCAAAATCCTTTTTTAGGAAAGCCCCAAAACCTATACGACCCCATGAATTATATTCTTTCTCTTGGGGGAAAAAGAGTACGCCCATTACTTTCCTTGATTGGCAATAAATCGGCCAAAGGCGATATATCCAATGCCTTGCCGATTGCCCATTTAGTCGAAGTATTTCACAATTTCAGTCTGGTACATGATGACATAATGGACAATGCAGATGTGCGAAGAGGAAAACCTACGGTGCACATCAAATGGGATATGCCAACGGCTATTTTGTCTGGAGATAATTTATTAGTTAAGACGTTTGAAATCTGGAATAAATACTCCGGTCCTTTTAAACAAGAAATCCTAGAATGCTATATCCAAACTGCGGTTGATGTTTGTGAAGGACAGCAAAAAGACATGGATTTTGCTACTGCTGAAGAGTCTATTTCCGAGAACGCTTATTTGGATATGATCAGACAAAAAACAGCGGTTTTGCTGGGGGCCGCGCTAAAAATGGGATTTCTTAGTGCCGGTGGTGATCCGCTTCATTCTGATACATTCTACCAGTTTGCGCTTCAAACTGGAATGAGTTTTCAGATGATGGATGATTATTTAGATTCCTTTGGAAGTGAATCAAAAACTGGTAAAAAGCAAGGTGGGGATATAATTGAAGGTAAGAATACATGGCTGAAAATCAAATCTTTAGAAATAGACGCAATAAAAACAAACGCCTTATTTAGTATCCAGGGTGAATTACGTATTGAACCCGTAATTCAATATTGGAAAGAAATAGGCTTGGATGTAGGTATTCAGAAATTAGCAACTACATATCACCAACAGAGTCTTAAAAGTTTAGATCAATTAAAAGAATGGGGCTATGATGTAGAACTATTAGAAGCTCTTTCGCATTGGCTTTTAGGGAGAGATAATTAATGAATAATCAGAACAGTACCTGTTTTTTGATACGATTCTTCATCCCAACCGTCAAAATTTAATAGCCAAGCATACACTCCGTCTGGAACTTGTTTACCGTTGTAAATTCCATCCCATTGCCGTTTCTTGGCAGTAGACTCCCATATTTTGTTACCCCAACGATCGTAAACTTTCATGGAGTAATTTTTAACGAATATTGGAAGTGTACCCCAAACCTCATTAATACCATCTCCATTTACGGTAAACGCATCCGGCACCCATACCTCTGGAGGTTGAATAAGCTGAATCCAATTACTCTGTGTGGTAGCATTGTAGTCGATCTGTCCCCCTTGAATAAACTCACGACCGATAACCCTAAAGGTGTACAAACCCCAATCGTAATCCAATGCTCTATCCACAAACGCTCTATCGGTTGAGGTCGATCCAATAAAACTAAAATCCTGATTGCCTCCATGCTTTCTTTCCACTATCCAATCGGAAACTCCATTTTCCCATTTTTTGTAATCATCCCAAGCCAATTCAAAATAAGGATCGGGCCAGTATTTTGATCTACCGGTAAGTACCACATTACATCCGGGATTTGATGCATTGCTAATGTGACCGCATTTATCGGTAACAACAATTTCATAACAATAGGATTCCAAATCGACATCAAACGAGGAATCACTTATAAAAGTATCTGTCGTGATTAAATAAGGCATTCCAGGTTTACTCGGTATGCCGTTTTTATATCGATAAACTTCGTAATCTTTAAATTCGGGCTCTTTAGAAGTCTCCCATTTAACATCTACCCTGCGGTCTTCAAAAACACTAGCGCTGATTAAATGAACAGGCGATAGAGGGGAATTCAATGAACTAACACTACACCATTTATAGGGTGCATTAACTACTTTGTCACAAATATTTACCGCCTTGATCTCGTAACAATAATTGTTTAAATGCGGATCAATCACGTTGTTATCTATAAAGAACCCTCCAATATTACTCCTTAAGGTATCTAAGATTACCTGACTCCCATCTGGGAATGTTTTTATGAGGAGAAAATATTTAAAATAATCGCTGTTAGTAAGTTGAGTAGGCCATTCAATACGCATCCGGTTTTGAAACCGTTCAAAAAGAACGCAAATCGCATCGGGTGGTGGCACCAATGGTGGTGGTTTGACCAAGATTTTAATCGTTGTGTAAAAGCTGTCTGCCGTTGGACAACCACAATCGAAAACCAATACATCAATAATGAGTGTATCCATTAAAACCGATTTACACGTTGTATTCCATTTTACGGAAAGTTTTGCAAGACCGATTCCCTCTTGAGTAACAATTACAGGAGTATCAATACCGAGAAAAGAAGGCAAATTCCGAAATTTGGCAAAAATACGCACGGTGTCGAACAAATCTGGATCCTTTGCTTCCAACAGAATATCAATATTTTCATTTGCGATCACCTCAACAAAATCAGAGTTCATTAAGGGCTTCTTGTTTAGGTTTTCAAAGTCAATTTTAAAAATCGCGTTATTACAATTTGGACTTGGCATTGTCCTACTCCATGCTCCTGGAGTAGTTGGATACACCCCATTTTGGCGGCATCCTCCACACAAACTTTGATAAATAATTCCTTTTTTATCAAATCGACTTGTTCCACCGTCAACGTGTTCTTCAGCTTCGGCATTTAGACGAGAAATCCCCCCGAAATAGGTCGCAAATGCTAAGTCGTACATATCTTTTGCAAAAACAGCTATATAAAAATCACTTCCATCTGTTTGCCGTTGGATGGCATCTGCGGATAAGGGTAGGTTTCTGGTGTTACCTCGATTACGTTGTTGCTTCTCGTTACCCGTGTTTACATCGTAAAGTGCAGAATTGGTATTTCCTCCCCACCCCGAAATGAAAATACGTTCACATCGATCTACTAAAAACGCAGAAGGACTAATGTTGGGTAAATTACCGTTTGCACCAAAACAGGATTGTAATTGAATATTGGCTAAATCATTTGAAAATCTAACTATGAATTGGCCATTATTCAAATTATCGTGATACCTGGCATTAAAGGAAGGTAAACTACCCTCAGTCTGTCCGAAAATATAAGGCCTTCCCGAGTTATCGGTTTGAACGAAATAGGCCTGGTCGTATTCTGCCGTGCCGAAATATCGTCCATATTGAAAGTCGCCTGTTGTAGCATCCAAACGTAGTAGAATTCCGTCTGCCGATGAACCATTTATTCCACTATTACCTTGACTGAACCAATTACTACCGTATTGCTTTTGAAATTCTGTCAAATAAACGGATGTATACGTTCCTCCTGCACCGAAAATTTGTCCCGAATCATTTAAAGCAATTCCATATATGGCGTCAAAATTATCTTGAGATGTACCTATTACATGGGACCAATTGAGTTGGGTTAGACTTTTATCAAAGGAAAACATAACTCCATTAGAGGAAGAAAATGTAGTTGGATAGGGTGATTTAACCGTATGAGGGAAATTTGTAGAATAGGTTACCCCTCCTATATAAACGTTTTCGGCATCTTCGGTTATCTCGCCTCGAAACTCATCTGCATAATTATAAATGAGAGGAAAATCGTTGACATTGCGATTTGACCTATCGGCTCCTACGCCGTCTAATCCAAAAGATCCTAAAAATGTTGATCCTAAGAGAAGGTTTCCATTCCCATTTAAGCGTGTTACAAAGAAATCATAATCGCCGTTATACGTGCTGTCGTATGCCCCTTTACTAACCGGGAAGTTACTTGAACGGGTAGTACCCATAATAAATAGGTTAAATTGTGAATCTACCACCATCGAATGCGGTTGTTCGTTGTTATTTCCTCCCAAATAGGTACAGAACAAAAGACTATTGCCAATCGTATTGAATTTCAAAATCGCAGCATCCCTACTTCCCCCATAGCCGAGATTCTCATTTTTACCACCGGCAAAATTTACCTGCACAGCGCCTGTTGTTGTGGGAAGGCCAAAATTGAATACCGTTCCTCCCGAATACGCATTTCCTAAGTGGTCATAAGTACCCGTACAGCCAAAATTATCAGCCATAGACCCGCTGTAAGTGCTAAAAACGAGCAACGGATCAATCACCCAAACACCATTTTCCAGATTTGATTCTAATTCAATCGAGGCTTTATTACCCTCGACTTGATAACTCCCATTTCTCTGAACATTTATTTCATTTAACTTGTGAATGATAGGTATACTTTCCGTAAATAAAACCTTTTCATGGGCATTTAAAACTCGTATAGTCGTTTTGTTTACTTTTTCAATTGCCCCACCATTATAGGCTACTTGTATATCTTTTATTCGACCCCCTTCCCTAACAATCCAATTATATTTCAGACCGGCCGCGCTTGCAATAAATTCCAAGTCTATGTTGTCGTATACATTCGTAAATGTTAGTCTGCTCTGTTTAGAAATCCCAGTAACCCAATTTTTCGAATTATTACCAATGAAGTAATTGTATTTTTCTGTTGAGTATTTTCCGTGGTAATTGGGTTTTCCCAAGTGGGCATTTTCAAATACCATTTGTACCACATCTGTATTTAACGTCAAATCTTCAATGCTTTTATCGTGGAGCACATCCAATTCATTTTCGCTAAAAAATTGAAACCAAATACCATTTTTTGTAAACCATGCTATATGTGAATTGAATTTGGCTTGTGCATATACATTTTCTGGAAATTGCCCTCTATTCGGCATAAAAATCGGCACTTCTACGGAATTAGCCCGCAACACGATAATGGCCAACCCAACACAAACTACAGATATGATTCTTTTCAAGAAATGCACTACAATTATAGGTAGACGTAAATTTCGTCAATTTTGTTGGCTCCAACAATTCTAGAACATCTTATTTGTGATAAATGCAAAAAAAAGTCGCTTAACTTTGCTTGGTGAGAATAATATTTTTCGGAACCCCTGAATTTGCTGCCAATTCACTTAAAGGAATCTACAACGCCGGTTTTGAGATTGTCGGGGTAGTGACCGCTGCGGATAAGCCTGCTGGCCGGGGCCAAAAATTAAGAGCAAGTGCCGTTAAAATGGCTGCCGAGGATTTGGGGCTGCCCGTATCGCAACCTTTAAATTTAAAATCCGAATCATTTCAACAACAACTTCGCGATTGGAACCCTGATTTAGGCGTTGTTATCGCTTTTCGAATGTTACCCGAAAAAGTATGGAATTTTCCATCTTTAGGAACCGTTAACCTACACGCCTCACTTCTACCCGACTATAGAGGCGCCGCTCCCATACAACATGCTATTATAAATGGAGAAAATGAAACCGGAGTAAGTACCTTTTTTCTCAAACACGTTATTGACACCGGCGACATAATCGACCAGAAAACTGTAAAAATCGGCAGCAATATGAATGCCGGTGAACTCCATGATTTATTAATGATTAATGGAGCCGAACTAATGATCGAAACTCTGAAAAAGATTTCCCAATATGGAAAAGAGACCCCAGCAATACCACAAAACAATAAAGGTATTTCCGATAAATTAGCTCCGAAAATTACGCGGGAATTTTGCAAAATAGATCTTTCTAAATCTGCTCAGGAAATATCAAATAAAATCCGTGGGCTTTCACCCTATCCGGCGGCTTGGATTGAAAGCATGTGGGGTGATATGAAAATATTTGAAACTGAAAAGCTTAATTACAATCATAAATTGGAACTTGGAGTACATATACATGACAAATTTCTAATAGTTGCCTGTAAAGATGGTTTACTTAAAATCAAAAGCTTGCAGTTACCTGGTAAAACAAAAATGGAAGCGCGGGATTTCCTAAATGGTTTTACCAAAAAAAATTAAGAAATATTTGCATTTATCAAAAAACTTATCTTTATTGCGTTTCAACAATCACTAAAAAACGCCTATAAGCCAAATACTACCTAACCCAAACACTTAAGTTTAACCTTAACCAAGGAGGTATTATTATGGCAAACACTTGCATCACAGATGGCGTTTTAATCAAACGTTACGTTGAAGGAAACACTGCGGCTTTTGAAACATTAGTCAATCGCCACAAAGATCGTATTTATGGCAGCGTCATGAACATCGTGAACGATTCCTATTTAGCCGAGGACATCTTCCAGGAAACTTTCATTAAAATCATTCACAATATCAAAAGAGGCAAATACAACCATGAGGATAAGTTTCTTCCGTGGGCTTTAAGAATTGCCCGAAATATGGCTATCGACAGCCTTAGAAGAAAAAAACGAATGCCTACCGTTGTCACATCAGATGGCAGTGATTTATTCGAGACGCTTTACATTGCAGATAAATCTCAAGAAGATATACGTATCGAAAACGAGGAGCACAACGAACTTCATGGTTGGATAAGAATGCTCCCTGAGGAACAAAAAGAGGTTTTGGTACTTCGAAGCTATGCGCAATTAAGCTTTAAAGAAATTGCGGCCATTACCGATACTAATATTAACACATGTATCGGACGAATGCACTATGCTTTAACTAACTTAAGGAAGTTTTCTGAAAAAAATTCGGTCAAAGTAAAATAAAGAAAATATTCTGGCGTTATAAAAAAGAACAAACGCCTAGAGTATGGATAGAATCATTACCGAAAACGACCTATTATTATTTCATTATAAGGAAGTTGAGCCTGAAACATACTACCATATTCAAGCGCAGCTTCCATTTAATCCGCAATGGCAGGAATATCTCAAATTATTAAGTGATGTAGATAATTCACTTCAAAAAAATAGCAAAAGTCCTTCCAAAACTACGCTATCCATTATTATGGAAGAAAGTATTCATCAGGAAGATCCTACTTTCTGAATTTTGAAATAGGCATTTACCAATCTCAAATCATCGAGAATTTCCCTCCGCGTTATTTCCTATTTTTGCGTAAATTTGTTTGATGAAAATGATCCCCAAACTTGATTTATCGCATTTTACCAATGGAACAAAAGTAGAGAAACAGCAATTTGTTTCGGCTTTGGGAGAAGCCTATGAAGAAATAGGTTTCGTCGCCGTTAGAAATCATGGAATACCCCATTCCGACTTAAAATCGCTATATCAAAATGTTGAGGCATTTTTCAATCTTCCCACGGAAATAAAAAATCAATACGACGATACATCCGGCGGCGGGCAGCGGGGATATACGGGTTTTGGGAAAGAGCACGCGAAAGACCGGAATGCCGGTGATTTGAAGGAATTTTGGCACTTCGGACAATATATTGATCGAAATGATCCGAATCCTCCTGAATTTCGAGACAATAAAATCGTAACGGAACTGCCCGCTTTTAATCAATACGGAGAACTACTTTATAAAGCCCTAGAGAATACCGGGGTACAAATGTTGCGAGCTATTGCTTTATATCTTGAATTAGATGAGTATTACTTTGACGAAAAGGTTTTCAATGGGAATTCCATTCTAAGAGCCATACACTACCCTCCTATTACTTCTGATCCTGAAGATGCCATCCGTGCTGGAGAGCACGAAGATATAAATCTTATTACCTTGTTAGTTGGAGCCAGTGCAGACGGACTTGAGGTACTTAATCGTCAAGGAGAATGGCTCGGAATCACAGAGGTTGAAAATCATATTGTGGTAAATGTTGGCGATATGTTGCAGCGATTGACAAATGATCGCTTAAAGAGTACGACTCATAGGGTTATAAACCCACCCAAAGAAAAATGGAACGAACCGCGCTTTAGCATCCCTTTCTTCTTACACCCTCGGCCAGAAGCGAGATTGGATTGTCTCTCGTCTTGTATTTCGGAAACAAACCCCAAAAAATACGAAGATTGTTCTGCTAATGAATTTTTAATGCAACGTTTACGCGAGATAGGACTTATTTAAGGGAGGGCAAACGAGCAAGGAGATTTTAAAGAAATAGATTCTTTAGCTCT
>JALRKL010000064.1 GCA_023268875.1 Bacteroidia bacterium | reverse complement strand
GAAGGAAGCTTGAAATAATTCGCCCGTACACAAAATGGATTCGTACTTTTTCGACAACCAAAGGAAACGAACAAATACCGATTCTTGCTAAAGAATATGGTTTCAAAACCTTAGTTGGGGCTTGGTTAGATGGTAATACTGAAACCAATCAAAATGAAATTGCTGGATTAATTGAATTGGCGGATAAGGGGTTTGTAGATATAGCTGCCGTTGGAAATGAAGTGATGTATCGAGGTGAAATGGAGGAGCATACGCTAATTGAGTACATCGAAGTCGTAAAAAATGCTATTCCTGAAATACCCGTTGGATACGTAGATGCGTATTATGAATTTGCCGATCGTCCCAAAATTACAGAAGTTTGCGATG
This sequence comes from Bacteroidia bacterium, assembly GCA_023268875.1. Classification (GTDB taxonomy): domain Bacteria; phylum Bacteroidota; class Bacteroidia; order NS11-12g; family UBA955; genus VMCP01. Next base: position 28,086 of record JALRKL010000064.1, on the reverse strand, counting down.
TTATACTGGCCAATTGTTATCCGTTTTGGGAAGGTTGTAGTTTGGAATATTCATTGGTTTACATGAAACAAATGTATGCACAAGCGGAGTTAGCCGCTAAAGGCAAACAAGTGATTATTACGGAAACCGGTTGGCCAAGTAAAGGAGCAAATTTTGAGGCTTCCATTCCTTCCTATGATAATGCTCTGAAATATTTTATTAATGCACAAAAATGGTCCTCGGAAGATAATATTCCCATGTTCTATTTCTCTTCCTTCGATGAATCATGGAAAGTCGATGCTGAAGGTGATGTAGGTGCATATTGGGGCTTGTGGGATGAAGATGAAAAACCAAAATTTTAGAATTAATGCCCGATTACTCCAAAATTTTACGTATACCCCAAGGCCCGGCCGTTTGTTATTCTGGTTATCGCGAGGGTCAGTGCCCTGGACAAAATTACCCTTCTTATGAGGAGGTTAAAGAAGATCTCGAAATAGTTTCTCAACATTGGGATTATATTAGATTATACAGCTGCGATAAACATTCCGAAACGGTGCTAGAGGTAATTAGGAATGAAAATTTAGACCTCAAAGTGATGTTGGGGGCCTATATCATCGCTGAGTTAAGCAATCCAAATTGTCCATGGGGTGCCGAATACCCTGAAATACAATTGCAAAGAAATAAACAACACAATCTCACGGAGATTAGCACCTTGATCGATTTTGCGAATGAATATTCCGATATCGTTTTCTCTCTTTCTGTAGGAAATGAAGCTTGCGTGGATTGGACAGATCATTTGGTTCCGGTAGAGTCGGTGATTGAATACGTTAAAATTGTTAAAAAGGAGACCAAACAACCCGTAACGTTTTGTGAAAATTATGTGCCTTGGTTGAATAAACTAGAACCGTTGGTTGCGGAAGTTGATTTCATCTCCATTCATACCTATCCGGTATGGGAGTATAAAAACATTGAAGAGTCCTTTGAATTTACGAAGCAGAATTATACTTCAGTCCAAGAGAAATACCCGGATAAATTAGTCGTAATTACCGAGGCGGGTTGGGCAACATCTTCTAATGGTTTTGGAATTCCAAAGGATAATGTTAGTGCAGAAATTCAAAGCATTTATTATAAATTCTTAGATAACTGGAGTAAAAGTGAAGGGATTCTGACTTTCGTTTTTGAAGCTTTCGATGAGCCTTGGAAGGGATCGAATGACCCTCTGGAGCCGGAGAAACATTGGGGATTGTTCACTGTAGAACGAAAACCCAAACAAGCCATGAAATCTCTTGGTTACAAACAGTAAGGTAATTCGACTTCCCTTATCAAACCCCATCTTCCATTTACCCGTGTGGATGTAGATATTGGCTTACTTATTTGAACGAATAATCGAATACACTTATACGGCTTAAAATAATTTCTATCGAACACTGTTTTACTTATGACTTTGACTCCGTAAGTTTGAGTTATGGAGCAAACCCCTTATAAATTTCGCGATATTAAAACGTATTGCGATACCGAATGGCTCGCCAATGACACCAAGAAATATCGTTCAGTTTTTGATATTCAAGAACTTACCTATGTTTATTGTGAGGTTTCGTTCTTTAATAAATATTTTGATCAAAAGGAATGGAGTATCCGAATGGATCTTATATGCCTAGATGAAACCAACAACCAAGTATGTTCGATTAATTGCGATAGGCCTATTGGTATCAATGAGCATATTGTTTATATCAGAGAAGGTTGGGGTGTTAAAACCACGGCAAAGTATTGGCAGCCAGGTGTATATCGTTGGGAAGCATATGTAGACGGCGAACTAATCGCAACAAAAAACTTCTACGTCGAGAATATTGGGAAGGTGAAGTCAGGATTTAACCCATATTTTAAAATCAATACGGTTAAATTATTTGAAGGTAATAGTTCCAAAACAAAAGAAAAGGACCATAAGTATTATTCGGTATTCAACCCCTTGAATACACGGTATATTTTCACAGAAATTACTGCTGAAAACCTAACACGCCGTCATACCGACCTTCCACTTGAATTGATTTTTAATTATCGCACCAATTCAGGCTTTCTTAAAGGGCGCATTACACAATTGTTTTTTATTAAGCCCGATGAAAACTCATTCGTAAGAGCCGCTGGAATAGGTTCTAATATCATCGGATCTTGGGGCAGAGGAAAATATTACGTAGAAATTATCTTCATGAGCGAGATGATGGCCCATGTTCCCTTTGAAATTGGCGATGATTTTGTTGAGGCAACCGAAGATGATTTTAGACCATTTACACCCTTTTTATTACCTGCGGCAGACCTAAGTAGCGAACAGATTAATGATTTGGATACCAAAGCGACAGATGTTTTAACTAAAAAAGGGGTAGACGAGGTAATGTCAGAGTTGGATTCACTCATTGGTTTGAGTCCAATAAAGCAGAAAATCCGGGAGTATTCCGATTATCTTAGATTTGTTAAACTGAGAAAGGAAAGGGGTTTTGTTGAATCCGATCGAATTAATTTACACGCTGTATTTAAGGGAAATCCCGGAACAGGGAAAACAACCGTTGCCAGATTATTAGGACAAATATATAAGGAATTGGGCTTGCTTAAGCGTGGTCATGTTCATGAGGTTGATCGAGCGGATTTGGTTGCAGAATATATAGGGCAAACCGCACCAAAAACGAAAGAGGCTATCAAAAAAGCAAAAGATGGTATTTTGTTTATCGACGAGGCTTATTCGCTTGCTAGAAAAGACGACGATAATAAGGACTTCGGAAAAGAAGTGATTGAAATACTTTTAAAAGAATTATCGGATGCCGATGATATCGCCATAGTTGTGGCAGGATATCCTTCGGAAATGGAAATATTTCTTGAATCGAATCCTGGATTAAAAAGCCGATTTACAATTCAATACGACTTTCCCGATTACACACCGCAAGAACTGGTAGAAATTGCTGGTTTCGCCTCCAAAAAACGGGGTATAAATTTATCGCCAAACGCATCGGATTCATTGAAGAAGTTTTTGACCGATCGATATCGAGAACGAGATAAATTTTTCGGTAACGCCCGTTTGGTGAATTCCATGTTAGACGAAGCCAAAATCAATTTAGGTCTCCGGGTAATGAAAACGGAAAATCCAGAGAATTTGGATTCGACAACCCTTTCAACTCTAGAAAAGGAAGATTTTGATAAGATTTTTGCTGAAAAAACAAGGATTTTACCTGAAATTCCAATCGATGAAGAACTGTTAAAAGAATCCTTGAATAAACTAAAAGGAATGATTGGGTTAGAACAGGTAAAGGAAGAAATCGAAGAACTGGTCAAACTCGTACGCTTTTATAAAAGCATGGGTAAGGATGTGAGAAAAACTTTTTCATTGCATTCTGTTTTCTCAGGAAATCCTGGAACAGGCAAGACTACCGTTGCTCGAATCTTAGCTCAGATTTACAAGGCCCTAGGAATTCTGGAGCGTGGACATTTAGTTGAGTGTGATCGACAATCCCTAGTTGGTGGATATGTAGGTCAAACGGCTATTAAAACCTCAGAGTTGATAAATAAGTCGATGGGTGGCGTACTATTCATAGACGAAGCCTATAGTTTAACAGAAGGCGGTGGAGGAGATTTTGGTAGGGAAGCAGTTGAAACTTTACTAAAACGTATGGAAGATAGGAGAGGAGAGTTTATAGTAATAGCAGCAGGGTATACCCAAAATATGGAGCGTTTTATGGAGTCAAATCCAGGTCTAAAGTCGAGATTCGATAGGGTCTTTAATTTCACTGATTTCTCCGCTAATGATTTATACACTATTGCTATAAATCAACTAACCGAACAAAACATAACACCCGAACCTAAGGCGGCTGATCATATTATGAGGTATATCGATTTCCTATACAGAACCCGCGACAAGTATTTTGGAAACGGAAGAAGTGTACGCCGGGTAATCGAAGAAGCAATTCGAAATCAACATCTGCGTTTGGCTGAAATTCCAGAAGAAGATCGCGATGATAAATTAATACACGTTCTTACTTATGAAGACGTTCAAGAATTTAATACCGAAGTTAAGCCCAATATAGCCAGTGGTGGAATTGGGTTCCGAGTGTAGACGGTATACTAATTTTGAATAAGAATCAAGGCTTGTAATTGTGATTTACGAGCCTCTGTACTGATAATAAATTGATTGGATACCTGGTCGAAATGAATTCCCTCAACTTGTGCGGGCTTCAGGTCGATTTTTTTACGTTTACAATTTTTAAAATCCGATTTTGAAACAGAACCGATGTATTGTTTACCACTGGGTCCGTACCCGCAAAAAAAGATTTTCTCTTTTGCCTGAGTGGCATCGGTAATAAGAAATTTAGGGTTTAAACTACCGATTTTTTCTAGGGAATAATGCCCCGGAACTTTGGGAATTTCATAGATGTTACATTTTAAGTTTTTCCAGTTTTTACTCAGAAGTAAAATGTTCTTTTCGTTGATTAACATTGCTTCACAATCGTAATTATGTAAGCGACGCGATGAAAACTCTTTCTGACTAGCATAAGTAAAATTGATAATTTCTCCTATAAGGGTTTTGCAATCTATTCGGAGCATGTTATCAACGTTTGATGGTTTGCTTTTGACGGATTCATCTTTATCGGTTAGTCTTTGGATGTCATTTGCAACCCAATTTATCATTCTATTGCGCAACGAATCTGCGGAGACTTTTATTATGCGTAAATTTTTTCGGTTACCTTTATTATTTCCAAAATCGCCGATATACAAATACTCGCCATCTGTTTCTAATGCCTCCCAATCATGGTTTTCATACCCTAATTCAAAAATAACAAAATGATTTTCAAGCAAAGGAGTGCCGAAATCGCGCCAATTGTAGTAGGCCGATCGTTTCAAAAGAATTAGTTCAGAGGGATTGTGGCTATCGTTAATAGACCAGATACCATCTTTAGTTTCGCAAAGTGCAGAAGTTTCCGACAGAAAACTTGGGAGCGTTTGTATCCTATTTATTTTGTTCGGTAAAGAATCACTGATGAATTTGAAAGACTCTTGAATTGAATTCTTCGATTCGGCATAAACTACTTCGGTATTGGCCCTGAGTGTGCCAAAAACCGAGAACGTTTGTTGAAGAAAAAATAGTACTGCGATTTTAATAGAGCTATTCATCTGATTTTTGCAATATAAGCTTGGCCATTTTTAATTCGAAATAACTAAATCCCTCGTTTTGAGAGCGAATTTCACTTAAATTTAATGTCCAATCAATTTGTGCCTTTTTAACGGAGTTCAACTGATCCTGTGTTATAAAGGCCTGTGGCTTAATTTCACCAAATTCTACTAATTTACTCATATGGCTTTCAACGGTTGATCCGGCCAAATTTCGATTTTTTGATATTTCCACGATACTTTGACCGGCCTTCCATAAATCCAAGGTTTGCTGCAAAGTAGGTGTAAGTCCTTCAGAAACTTTACTTTCAGAATCCTTAGTGTTTGCTTGAACGGAAATATCAATTTCGGGTACAGAAACACTTTCTGGGTGTAGGGGCTGGTTTAAGTATTTAAGTTGTAATAATTGTTCACGCTTATTTACTGTAGCGACACGTAATTCTTCTAATGCCGCTAGCCAACGTTTACTTTTTCCCCGATTCGAGAATAATTTGATTAGGAATAGTGTTCGTTTAAGTAACGATTCATCGATTTGGGTAGTGCAATAGGCAATGGCTTTTTTTCCACGTAGGAATAATTCCGCCTCCATTTGCTCAATTGAATCTGAATTTTCAAATATTGTTTTTATTTCATTTCTGAACGTTAACATTATTCGTTCCAGTTCATTGGTTTTTATGATATACGCCTGATGCAGGTCTTTTAATTCAGTGGGAAGTTTATCTGCGAATTTTCGCTCTAGTTTATAATACCAAGCAGATGTAAAGGTACGCAACAGTTCAAATTCAAACTTTTGTATAAGTTTTTCTTTGGCATGCTGACGTTTCTCCGATTCAAGCAATCCAGGGAGTTCTTCTACAGGTGCGTTTTTAGAGGAGTACTCAACTATTCGGGAATCTAGAATGATATTACGACCGCTTATTCCACTTTTTAAATACAAACCATCTAAGGATACAGCTCTACTCAGGGCCACGTAAACTTGCCCGGGAGCAAAGGAGCGTTCGGCATCTATTATCACTTTCTCAAGGGTTAATCCCTGGCTTTTATGTATGGTTATTGCCCAAGCCAATTTTAGCGGAAAATGTTTAAAGTTGCCTATTTCTTCTTGAATTACCGAATCGGTTCCTTTATCGAGAACATATTTGAGATTTTGCCAATTTTCCCTTTCTACTTCTATTAAACGTCCGTTTTGGGGATCCTCAACTATGATCTTATCGTGTGATAATTCTGAAACTATTCCAATTTTCCCATTGTAATACTTACGTTCGCCTGATGTATCGTTTTTAACGAACATGACTTGAGCGCCGACTTTCAACTTAAGCACAGGTTCAATAGGGTATTGGTTCTCAAAAAAATCACCCTGAATTTCAGCGTGAAATGTGCTGTGAGTTCCTGGCAGCGCTTGTAATTTGGATTCGTTTATTTTTTCAGTGGTCGCATTATGGCTGCATAAGGTAACAAATCCGTCTTCATCGGGTTCGAAATGGGGTTGGTATCTTTCTTGAAGCAACTCAAAGTCGCCCTGTTCCAAAGTGGCATTGCGGATGTTATTCAATAGGCTAATAAAGGTTCTATTTGTTTGTCGATAAACCTTATTCAGCTTTAATTGCAAAACATCTAACCCGAGGTAAGCACGTGAATCAAAGAAAAATTCAGATTTATAATAAGCATCAAGAGCGGGCTTTTCGTGGTTTCTCACCACAGGGGGTAATTGAAACAAATCGCCAATCAAAAGTATCTGTACTCCTCCAAAGGGTAAGAAATTTCTTCTACTGAAGCGAAGCGATTCATCAATAGCGTCGAATAAATCGCAACGAACCATACTGATCTCGTCGATAATCAGTAATTCTAAATTTTTAAAAAGATCAAGTTTGGGCTTCGCATATCTGAAATGCGACTGCAACATGGGGATATTTTGCGCAATATTTGGGTCCACCGCCTCCATGGTTGGGAGGAACATCCGGGTAGGCAAACCAAACATCGAATGTATCGTACTCCCTCCGGCATTTATAGCAGCCACACCGGTTGGCGCTACCACCATGCAGTTTTTCTCGGTTTGAGATAGCAGATGTTTCAGAAAGGTCGTTTTACCTGTTCCCGCTTCACCGGTAAGAAAAACATTTCGTTTTGTATTCTCAACAATATCGAATGCTATTTCGGAAACAGAAATTTCGGTCACAAGGCAAAGTTACCATCCTTTTTCTCAGCGTTGTGTGTAATTAATGCACATTGTAAAATGAAGATTTGTTTTTTTTACAAAGTCAATTATATCCGAATAATGTAAGTTTGTAGGGTGTCGGATGTGAAGATTTTTTCCCTAAAACAAGTTACGGGTATAATTCAATCAAAAATTGAATTACAGTTCCCGAGTTCATTTTGGGTTAGGGCCGAAATTAACCGTTTGGGTCATAATCCACATTCACAGCATGCTTACCCCGAATTGGTAGAAAAGGAAAACGGAAGAATTGTAGCTCAGATGGGAGCGACATTATTTGCTCGCACCTTTCAAGCGATTAACGCTAATTTCCTAAAAGTATTAAACGAGCCCCTGAAGGATGGTATAAATGCTCTATTGCATGTAAAAATTCAATACAGCCCACTGTATGGTTTAAGTTTGAATGTTATTGATATCGATCCTACGTATACGCTCGGAGAATTAGAGCGTGAGCGATTAGAAACGATTAAAAAACTCAAGTCGGAAGGAATATTTGATACCAACAAAAAGTTAAAGCAGCCATTGGTTATTCAGAGATTGGCTATTATTTCAGGGGAGGGTACTCAGGGTTTTTCCGATTTTATAAGTGTTTTAAAGAATAATGAATTTGGATACGCCTTTTATTCGCATGTTTTTTCAGCGGTTATGCAGGGTGACGCGGCGATAGAAAGCATTCAAAAGCAACTACGACGCATTGAAAGAGTACAAAAGCATTTTGATGCAGTAATTATTATCAGAGGGGGCGGTGGCAATGTGGGTATGACGTGTTACAATAATTACCATTTGTCTAGAAGCATCGCTCTTTTTCCCCTCCCTGTTTTTACAGGGATTGGTCATAGCACTAACGAATTTGTGGCCGATTTAGTGGCCGCAAAAACCAGTATAACTCCCACTGGAATCGCTACATACTTGGTCGATCGAATGAGAGAAATAGAGATTCCTCTTTTGAATGCTAAAGAAATTATTTTGAGGGAAATTCCCGAACGGCTAAGATCGGAACGACAAATTTGGGAGGAATATGCCTTTGAACTTCGATCATTAGCGCGTTTAGAAATGAATCGAAATAGAGAATTTCAAGACAGATTGGCGCAAAAAATGATCTTCAAAACAAACAAATCGCTTTCTAAGGAGCATGTTTACCAAGAAAATCTGCTGAATACAATTACTAATGCCTCAAAAAATCTATTGCGGACGGAAAAACAGACGTTGAAAATGAATACAGACCAACTTGTTAGGGGCTCTAAACAATTATATAATATACAATTGCAAAGAATAGAATCGCTGTCGGAAACCGTTCGACTTTTAAATCCAATAGAGCTGCTGAAAAGGGGGTATTCAATAACAACCAATGAAAGGGGTATTTTGAAATCAGTTAAAGATATAAAATCAGGCGAAGAGATTATTACGCAATTTCAAGATGGAAGTATTAAATCTACGGTAAATTAATCATTATGGATAATAAAGAAATACTCAATTATTCCGAGGCTTATCAAGAGCTCATGGAAATTGTTCAAGAAATTGAAAACGGAGACATCTCGGTCGACGTGCTTTCGGATAAAGTAAAGAGAGCAAGTGTGCTCTTGCGATTTTGTAAAGAAAAACTGAAACAAACGGAAGTCGATGTAGACCAAATATTGAAAGATTTATCGGATGAGGAATGATTGCTGCGTTATTCTTCCGCAATCAATCTGATACCATTGCGATAGAAATCAATCATACGATCTCGGTACAACCCCCCTATAGCTTCTTTGAAAGACTTTTTACTCATTTGTAGGTGCTGCTGTATTTCATCGGGATCAGCCTTGTCATTTAATGCAATAAAGCCGCCATTTGAATTCAATTCTCGTAATATGCGCTCCTGATAACTCGAAATTTTGGAGCGACCAAGTGGGGTGTACGATAGATCTACCAATCCACCTTCTCGGATTTGGCGAACATAGGCTTGTAATCGGTCTCCAATGTTAAGAGGTTCAAAAACTTCATTGGTGTATATGATGCCGCGAAACTCCTGTTCAATGATTACTTGATAGCCAACTTCGTTTTGGTGGTATACCATTACACTGACTTTTTGACCTTTTTTATAAAGAGGTGTATCTGGATTAAGCCAACGATTTACCCGAGCCGAACCAACCAAGCGATCGGTAACATTGTCTAAATACATGTAAACAATACTGTAGTCGCCTTCTTTGAGCCTTTGGTGTTGTTCTTTGAAAGGAATAAACAAATGTTTCTCCATACCCCAATTTGCAAATGCCCCAAAATTAGAAGTGGCAACTATATCCAAAATAGCGAACGTATTTAACTCGATTAAGGGTTTTAGATAGGTTGCTACTAATCGTTCTTCAGAATCGCGGTAGACAAATACATTGGTGTCTTGTCCGACTATTATTTTCTCAGGAAGGTATTTATTGGGAAGCAAAACTTCTTCTTCATCTTTATCGATTAAATACCACCCATGAGGACTTTTTCTATTGAATTTCAGTGTTTGCCAGCGGCCGTTTTGAATCACCATACAAAGATGCAGAAATTTATTTTAGGAATTTTAGGAAACCCCTTGAAAAAAATATCACAAAGTGTATATTTGCACCCCCAACCGGTGAGGTGGGTGAGTGGCTGAAACCAGCAGTTTGCTAAACTGCCGAACGGGAAACTGTTCCGGGGGTTCGAATCCCCCCCTCACCGCAAACAAGACAAAAGCCCGATGCGAAGCGTCGGGCTTTATTTTTATAGCCCTGGCGAACCGAGCTTGCTCGAGTGAAGTCGGGGATATAAAAATAAAGCCAAGAAGAATTCTGTGTCTTTTGTCTTGTTTATGCCTCCACCTTGGGGTTCACGACCGCAGGGAGTAATCCCCAATAAAGCCTTTCCCAGGCGAACCGAGCTTGCTCGAGTGAAGTCGGGGATATAAAAATAAAGCCAAGAAGAATTCGATGTCTTTTGTCTTGTTTATGCCCCTACATCATAACCGTTTTGCACTTTTCTTTTCAAAGCGTTAACTTACAAACTTGTTCGAATATATTCGCCTCCAATTTTTATTTGTTTCCTCAGCGCTGCTAGTCCTGTTACTTTCCGCATGTGAGCCCGAATCTACCTACACCGCCGCCAATCCTAAGGAGAAATCTTCAATAGACTCCTTTATTTGTGCCATGGATGTGAGCAGCCTCACAAAAGTTTTGAGGAATGGTGAGATCTTCAAAGATTCATCCGGCAAAGCCGTACGTATATTTCCTTTTTTACGGAGTCAAGGTATCAATACCGTTCGCTTTCGCGTTTGGGTAGGGAATCACAGAGATTATCAGGCGGATACCATATTGAAATTGGTGAATTTAGCCCGTAAAAGTGGGTTGAATATTTGGATAGATTTACATTACTCCAACACTTGGGCCGATCCAGGAAATCAAGAAATCCCTATAGAATGGAGCAGGACGGATCTAGGAACCCTGAAAACCCAACTCCGATCATATACCCAACAAATGATGCGTCTTTTCAATCCAGATATTATGCAAATTGGGAATGAAATAGACGGTGGATTTCTATGGCCGATTGGACGTTTATCCGATACCGGTTCATTTTATTCGCTAATCCGTTCCGCGGCAAATACCGTAAGAATGGAAAATTATAATACCAAAATTCTTATTCATATTGCAAATTACAAGACGGCAAATAAATTCTTTAAAAATGCCATTAAGCACGGAATTGATTTCGACATTGCCGGAGTTTCGTATTATCCCAAATGGCATGGGTACAATACAGATAGTTTGTTTGAGGCCTTATCTCAGATTTCCCAAGAAACAAATAAAAGAGCGATAATCGCCGAAAATAGTTATCCCTTTACATTTTCTTGGGCTGATTGGACCAATAATGTAGTGGGGTGGGAAGGCGATTTACATCCCAATTATGCAGCTACCGCTAACGGACAGCTTCAGCAGGTGCATGACTTAGTTAAAGGCGTTCGAAATTTAGCCACTCCTTTAGCAAGTGGTTATGCCTATTGGGAAGGCGTTTGGGTTGCTTCTGAAGGTCCCGAATCAAAGGAAGGCTCGCCATGGGAAAACCAAGCCTGTTTCGATTTTGCGTTTAAAGCACTTCCGGTTTTTAAAGCGTTTAGAGAATAGAAAAGTGATAATCATAAAAAACGCCCCCGAATCGGAGGCGTTTTTTAATTGGTTAAATCGGATGGTATTAATGACCTACTTTGTAAGCAGTGATTAAATAACCGATTTGACGGTTTCCTTTGAAACTTAAAACCATTTCAACAGGCTGAGGACCACGTGCTTTATTCATTATTTGAGTAGCCATTGGACCTTGTGTATAGAAACAACCGTGGAAATCAGGATTCTGCATGAAATTAACTTTAACTTCCTGAGCTCCTCTTGGAGGATTACAAGGAGCTTGATGTCCACCAGTACCAGGAGCACCGTGATGAGCACCAGGACCCGCGTGGTGTCCATGTCCTTCATCAGAACCACCAACCGTTACTTGGTTGATAGAAACTGGCTTGTTGTCGTAGCGCTCAGGGTGGTTGGCAAAATCACCGCCTGAAACAACCATTTGAGAAAACGCCATGCTGCTAGAAAAAGCAACAACTGCAAGTAATAATAACTTTTTCGTATTTTATAAAATTTAGTATTTACCTAGTATACACGGTTTGCCATTCAAGAAGTAAATATTGGAAGCAGAATTAATAAATTGTTAGAAAATGTTATACCTGTAACCGGCGAAAATTATATAATATCTTGATGTGTTAGGAGATATTAAATCCATGCAGCATCAGAGAATGCCTTTGTTTGGAATAGCTATATAAAACAATAGTTGTAAAAATTGATTTTTATCTTGGATATATAATCCTATCAGTACCACTGATTAGAAACTCTCTCCGAGAGCATTTGAATAATTCTTTTGGAAATTTCTGTTTTATGCGATAAATAGAAATGTAACTCCTCTTCAGTGAACAAACCTACTACCATACCGATCAATACATTTCTTAAACTAAGATCTCTTTGAAACCTTTGCTGAAACCATTTTCTCCGTTCAATATTGACTTTTGGAATATCAAATTCGCTTAACTGCGAACGACTTAATGATATAAATAGGGAGTTCTGTAGTTTTAGTATAGGTCTTAAAGTTTTATTTTGAAATGACTCTAAGGGTAATGTATGACCTTCAGAAATTCCAGGAATTACCGGCCGAATTGTAAGTATTTGTTCTGTTCTTTCCATTTCAGTATGATATGATATTTGCTTAGTGATTATTTAAAGGGTTCGTTTATGAATTTTCTAATACCAGTTTGTTACGAAGTTCAAGAATTAAGCTTTGTTGTTACTATACAAACATTCGAGGAGTATTTTAGTTAGTCATTAAGTGAAAGAAAATGCCTAAAGCCGAGCTGTTATGATAAAAGTTGCTTTTGATCCTATTTATGCGCATCCCTTGCCTGAAAATCACAGGTTTCCTATGTTAAAATATGATTTGATTCCACAACAACTTCAATACGAAGGCACATATAGCCCTGAGCAATTTTTTAGTCCGAAACCGTGTAAAAAAAATGTGATCCTTCAAACCCATGATAGCGAATATTTCGAAAAATTGATTAATCAACAGTTGAGTCAGCGGGAACAGCGTGTGGTTGGATTTCCACAATCTCAGGAGTTGATTCAACGAGAATTAATAATTACACAAGGAACCATAGATAATTGTATGTATGCATTGGATCACAAAATATCATTAAATGTGGCAGGAGGAACACATCATGCCTTTACTAATAGGGGAGAAGGCTTTTGTTTGTTGAACGACATGGCAACTGCGGCAAATTGGCTGTTAAAGAAAAAGTACAGTAAAAAAATCCTTATTGTAGATTTAGACGTTCACCAGGGTAATGGAACCGCCCAAATAATGAAGGATAACGATCATGTTTTTACCTTTAGTATGCACGGGGCAAATAACTATCCGGCAAGAAAGGAAATCTCAGATTTAGATATCGGTCTAAAAGACGGAATATCTGGCGAAGAATACTTGTCAATTTTAATGGATATTCTTCCCAAACTCCTTACAAATGTAAAACCAGATTTTGTTTTTTATCTAGCTGGAGTAGATATCCTTGAAACGGACAAGTTAGGCAAGCTGAAAGTGAGTATGGAAGACTGTAAAAGACGCGATGAGTTTGTCTTAGGTCAAATGAAAAAACAAAATATACCGGTAACAATAGCTTTAGGAGGTGGATATTCGCCAAGTATAAAAACCATTGTTGAAGCGCACTGCAATACCTTCAGGATTGCATCCGCCTTATTTTAAAAGGTTAAACCTAAACTTACGAACGGTATCGGCCAAAATGAACGCCTGTTGTAGGTGTATTCAGATACCCATGTTTGCAGGTTGTTATCGTAATATCCATTGTCTTCTTTAGTGCTAAAAGTCGCCGACAATACACCCACGTCGATAAAGCCCGAGCGTATGGCATTTATCCGTAGGGCGGGTCCGCCAATTAAGGTTGGCTGGGTGTTTTGATGCAATAGAACCCAAAATTCGCCTACAATACTTACTTTGGGGGAAGACTGGTATAAGCCGCTAACTTCAATTATAGGCAACTGCTCGTTTGAGTTTGTGTAAAATCCGTAGCCGGTATTTAGGGTAATGTTTGCTTCTTTATTGCCATAAGTTAAATTAGCAAAAAGCAATCCCAAAGATTCTTCGTCTCCGTAAAATAATTTTCCCATTTGTCCACCAAAACTCGCGTACAAATCTTCTCCGATCTTAGTGCCAATTTTTAGATTTACGAAGGTTGGCATAAGTATCGGAGTGGTTGTCATACCGATACTTATATTGTCGGTTATACCATATTGGGCTTGAACCAATAAAAAGTAAATCATGTTGAGATACCCCTCGCCTTGTTTTAAAGGAATAGCCGATGGCGCATATAAATAGCGAGTTGGATGAACAATGGGACCTAGGGCTTTAGGATTCCGTATCACCGTTTTCATTTGAACAGCATAAGAAGGAATCACCACTCTTGTGCCATCTGCTTTTATCAATTCTAATTCGCGTTCATCTTCTCGAGAAATACGTCCTTCGACATTCCCACTTTGAGTTCGAATGCGATAATATACATTTGTATCGGCAGATTGGGAGCCTTTGCTTTGAGCTTGCAGGTGAACAGGGGTGCAACAAGCCAATACCACCAAAAAAATCAGGGTCGTTTTAATAAGGTAGTTTTTCATAGACGTTTATTACAAATGTAACTTACAAGCTTTATATTTTTCACATTGTTTAAATTGACTTATTTAACGAACTTTGCAACTTTAATGAATTCCGTAATAATAACCCTTCCCGACGGTGCCCAACGCGAGTATCCAAGTGGCAGTACCCCTATGGATGTTGCCCTTTCCATCAGCGAGGGCCTCGCGCGCAATGTGTTAGCCGCGAAAGTCAACGATACTACAGTCGACGCTTCAACTCCTCTAATCGAGAATTGTAAATTGGCCCTTCTGACTTGGAACGATGCGGATGGTAAACAAACATATTGGCATAGTTCTGCCCACCTTTTGGCCGAGGCCTTAGAGGCTTTGTATCCAGGAGTGAAATTAGGAATAGGCCCGCCAATCCAGTACGGATTCTATTACGATGTTGATTTTGGTGATGCCAAATTTACCGATGCCGATTTCGAAAAATTGGAATCCAAAATGCGTGAATTGGCAAAAACCAACTCCTCATTTGTTAGAAAGGAAATTTCAAAGGCCGATGCGGTATCTTATTTTGAATCCAAAGGCGACCCCTACAAGTTAGACTTACTAAAAGATCTAGAAGACGGAAGCATTACCTTTTACGAACAAGGAAACTTTACGGATTTGTGTAGAGGTCCCCATATCCCACACACGGGACATATAAAATCAATTAAAGTTCTTTCAACAGCAGGAGCTTATTGGCGTGGAGACGAAAAGAATAAACAGTTAACTCGTATTTACGCCATTACATTCCCTAAAAAATCGGAGTTAGATGCCCACCTAGAGATGCTCGAGGAGGCTAAAAAGCGAGATCATAGAAAACTGGGCAAAGAATTAGAAATTTATACATTTGATGACGATGTGGGACCTGGCTTGCCTTTATGGCTACCAAATGGTGGGGCTATGATAGAAGCACTCGAGTCATATGCCAAAAAGGTTGAGCGTGAGGGAGGATATGAACGAGTGAAATCGCCGCATATTGCTCGCGAAAGTATGTATCTAAAAAGCGGGCACCTACCTTATTACAAGGATAGTATGTATCCGCCCATGGAAATAGATGGGGTCAACTATTACTTGAAGGCAATGAATTGTCCGCACCACCATAAAATATTTGCGGCCACTCCAAAATCTTACCGAGATCTACCCATTCGCCTCGCAGAATACGGCACCTGCTATCGATATGAGCAAAGTGGCGAATTATTTGGGTTAATGCGTGTGAGAAGTTTGCAAATGAACGATGCGCACATCTATTGTACCGAAGCACAATTTGAAGAAGAGTTTCAAAATGTTAATGCTTTATACTTAAAGCATTTTGAGAAATTCGGAATTGAAAAATATGTGATGCGGTTTTCAAAGCACGATCCTGCCCGACTTGGTGAGAAATATATCGACATGCCGGAGCTTTGGATCAAAACCGAAGCGATGGTGAGGAAAGTGTTGGATAAAATGGGTGTGAACTATGTGGAAGTAGAGGACGAAGCGGCATTCTACGGACCCAAGATTGATATTCAAGTTTATAGCGCCATAGGTCGCGAGTTTACTTTGGCGACTAACCAAGTAGACTTTGCCCAAGCCGAGCGTTTCGATTTGTATTTTATAAATGAGAAAAACGAAAAGGAGCGACCCATAATAATTCATCGAGCTCCCTTGAGTACTCATGAACGATTTATTGGATTCCTTCTTGAACACTATGCAGGCAGATTGCCTGTTTGGTTAGCACCAAAACAAGTTATTGTCTTGCCGATATCAGATAAATATGCGGCATATGGAGATGAAGTTGTTAAATTCCTGAAAAAGCACGATATTCGCGCCTCTATTGATCACAGATCTGAGAAAGCAGGTAAAAAAATCCGTGATGCAGAAGTTTCCAAAACCCCATACATGCTAATAGTAGGGGAGAAAGAAGCGGAGGCAAAATCGGTTTCGGTACGAATGCATGGTGGAACGGATTTAGGATTAATGGAATTACAGCAGTTTGCTGATAGAATAATTGATGAAGCCAAGTTATAAAGGTAAAAGCCGTCGTAGGGAAGACCCACACAAAATCAACGAACGTATCGTTGCGAAAGAAGTACGTTTGGTTGGTGACAACATTGAAATGGGTATATACCCAACGGAAAAAGCTATTGAAATGGCTTACGAGTTGGGCTTGGATCTAGTCGAAATCAGTCCCAATGCAGAACCACCCGTTTGTAAAGTTACCGATTACAAGAAGTTCCTTTACGAGCAAAAGAAAAAGCAAAAGGAAATCAAAGCAAACGCGGTAAAACAAGAAATCAAGGAAATCCGTTTCGGTCCTAATACCGACGAACACGACGTTAACTTTAAAATGAAGCATGCTATTTCTTTTTTAGAGGAAGGGAATAAAGTTAGGGCCTTCGTTTTTTTTAGGGGTCGTACGATTGTGTTTATCGAAAGAGGAATTGATTTGTTGATGAATTTTGCGAACAAACTTATCGAAGATGGCTATGCCAAACTCGAGATGGAGCCCAAGCGAGAGGGAAAGAAAGTTGTAATTATTCTCGCACCTAAGAATGCCAAAAAATAAAAATTAACGTATACGAACATGCCAAAAATGAAGACCAATTCCAGCGCAAAGAAACGTTTCAAGGTAACGGGCACTGGAAAAGTAAAACGCCGTAAAGCTTTTTTGAACCATATCTTGACCAAAAAGGCAACCAAACGTAAGAAAGCACTCGCAAAACCCGCAATGGTTCACGAGACAGATATGAGCAACGTAAAATTCATGCTCCGTATCGGTAAATAAAAAAATTCTGGCCGGAGCTAACAAGTGCCTTGTGCCGCTCATGCCATAAAACTAATATACTATGCCAAGATCAGTAAACCACGTAGCTAGTAAAGCTAGAAGAAAAAAGACCCTGAAGTTAGCCAAAGGTTACTTCGGAAGACGTAAAAACGTATGGACGGTTGCTAAGAACGCCGTTGAAAAAGGTTTAACTTACGCTTACCGCGATCGCCGAACCAAAAAGCGTGAATTCCGCTCTCTTTGGATTATGCGTATTAACGCGGCTTGCCGTGAACACGGGGTGAGTTATTCCCAGTTCATGGGTAAATTAGGAACCTCTTCCTTGGAAATGGACCGTAAAACTCTAGCCGAATTGGCAATGAACGATCCTCAAGGTTTCAAAGCCGTATTGGATATTGTAATGCAAGGTTAATTCTTGTAATAAAATTAACTAAAAAGGCCGTCGTTTATCGATGGCCTTTTTTAGTTGTAAGCAACTTGTTTATTTTCGAAACAACCATTTTAGTTCACCCAACGTCTACTCAATACGTATATGCACCGTCATTTATTCATCTTTTCTAATCTGTTCAAAGTTACATGCGTAATCGCTGTATTGTTATATGCGGATGTTACTTCAGCTCAAATAAACAATACGGGTACCTTCGCAGCCGACACTTCCGAATTGGGACACATTCCTGAATTGGAATATATCGGGTCTGATTTTCATCGATACAAATCATTTATGTTTAGAAGGGTAGCCCAAGAATATATTGCGAATGAAAATGGTTTCTTACTCGATGTTAAATTAGATACGGCATTTTTGATTTTTAACCGTTCAAATGAAGACACTACCGTATTTACGGGCAATTATTTTGACGATGATGACGGGCAAAAACCGTTTAAAAAGTCAAATGATATAGAGAAATTACCTCTGGAAATTAGATTGTCGTCTAACGGGAAAATTGGTGAATTGGTAAATTGGAAGATTTTTAGAGATTATTTTGTTTCCTCATTATCGAAACAGGCTCAAGCGGAACTAATAACACCTGCATATTTTAGAGAACAAAAAGAGGTCTTGAATAAAGAAGCGGTAATTCGTCTTCTAGTAATGGAAGATCTATTTTATTTATTTGATATATATGGTGATACCGTAGATTTGAATTTGACATATTTACGGGTCAAAGGACTTAAATCGCCCTTCTCCGGGAAAAAATTACAGGTTCTTGGGAATCTTAGTATTGAACGTGTTGATGGAGCCGCGAATACCCTCCGATTCAAAGCACAAAACAAAGCAGATGGCCCTGTTAAACAGCAATTAATGGATGAAGCGATACGCTATTTGAAAGCCAAAGAGCAGGATAAATATTCCAGTACGCAAATTTTAAATGTAGGCTTAAATTCCGAACAAGAATTTGATTATAATTTAAAGGCTAAGTGTTTAATGAAAGCTACCCTCAGTGATGTAGTTGTGTTGAATTTACAAAGTCGAGGAAATGTGCGGGTATATCAGCTATGGGATTACCGGTACCCGTGGGAATAAAGCGCGTATTAAGTATGTGTTAAGATTCTGCTTGTGTAGCAACGAATCTCGCGGTATATCCTAGATTCGTACACAAGTTACTATGGCTTTAAACAACCTCCTGAGTGTTTTTTTACCCAAAGACAAGGTATTTTACAACTTGTTCGAACAAGCTTCTCATAATATTTCTCAAATGGGAATTGAGTTCAAATCATTTGTATACGAAACCAACCCCGAAGTCCGATTTTTGATTTTTCAGAAAATTGAAAATCTAGAACACGATAATGACGAGGTAACTCATCAAATCTTTCAAGAATTAGGAAAAAATTTCATCACTCCCTTTGATAGGGAAGACATCCATTATCTTGCTACTGCTACCGATGATGTAGCCGACTATATTTATGCATCGTGTAAAAAGATCCAATTTCATGATGTAGATCCGAATGACGAACCTATTCAAAGTTTGGCAGAGCTTATTTGCGAAGGTGCCCAAGAAGTAAGTCGACTTATAATGCAACTTCGCGAGTTGAAAAGGCCTGAAAAAATTATGGAATCCATCGTTAAAATTAACAGCCTTGAAAATCATGCCGATAATGTATTCGATAAAAACATCAAGCATCTTTTTGATACCGAAACGGATTTTAAAAATCTAATTAAACGACGTGAGGTTTTTACGGTTATGGAAATTGCAACGGATAAATTTGAAGACGTAGCGAATGTAATTGAAACCATCATAGTCAAATACGCCTAAGGCATGTCGTTGGTAATTTCCATCATAGTGTTAGCCCTGATTTTTGATTATATCAATGGCTTTCACGACGCTGCTAATGCCATAGCTACCATCGTCTCAACAAAGGTTTTAACGCCATTTCAAGCAGTTCTATGGGCAGCCTTATTTAATTTCGGTGCCTTCTTCCTATTCAAGGATCATGCTGTTGCGAATACAATTTCAAAAACGGTAGTAGATACGTTTATTACTTTAGAAGTGATTTTGGCTGGAATCATTGCAGCTATACTTTGGAATTTACTTACTTGGTGGTATGGAATTCCATCGTCGTCTTCGCATACTTTAATAGGCGGATTCGCCGGCGCAGCAGTGGCACATGCCTATGCAATGAAAGGGTTTTTACCTATCAATGAAATTGTGGCTTCGGATAAAATAATGAAAACCGTTTATTTCATTTTTTTAGCGCCAATCATTGGGATGCTGATTTCCGCATTCATTACGCTGGTTACAATAAAACGAAATCTATGGGGCCGTTTTGCGATTATGATTCTGGCGTCAATATTTACATTCGTGATATTCGATTATTTCATGGATGTGAAGTTGGAACAAAACTTATCAAAATTCTACAGGCTTGACAAATACGAAAAACAATTTAATAAACAACCGGAAAACCTTCAGGTGCGAAAGAATTACCAATTGGCTAAATCGCATGTTGCAGAGTCGATTCCATTTTTGAAGGAATTCAAATCAAAAGGCAGCGATTTCGTAGTAGATAGAATTCTAGAAAACGTAGAGTTGAGTGATATCCAAATTAATAAGCAACGCGAGATTGTTGAAAAATATGTAAAATACGAATCGGTTAAAAAAGCGGCTTATTTCAATGAAAACGATACGGCTAAACTAAAATATGTGGAGTCTTTATTAATCTCTTGTGATCCTGTTTTTAGAAAATACGATGTACTAGGTCCGAATAAAACAGCCATAGCGGTGTCTGAGATTATCGGTTTAGGAGAATCCCAAAAGAAAAAATTTATAGAGTCGTATCGGGTTGATGTCCGTAAATCATTAAAAAAAGACCTAGAAAAAGCAGATAACAGAAAACTCACATACATGATGATGGTTTTATTTGCCATTTTCGGGTTGGTTTATTTTTATGTTGAAGTATACAATCGACCCACAGCGGCCAAAATGAATCAGATGTTTAAAAAACTACAGCTATTGTCATCGGCCGCCTTCAGTCTAGGACACGGTGGTAGTGATGCACAAAAGGTGATGGGGATTATTGGAGCCGCTTTAATAGCGAATGGGAATATTGTAGATTTTAAAGAAATCCCAAATTGGGTTCCCCTTGCATGTTATACGGCTATTGCATTAGGAACCTTGAGCGGAGGTTGGAAAATAGTTAAGACTATGGGCACTAAAATCACCAAGGTAACTCCACTGGAGGGCGTAGGGGCAGAAACAGCTGGTGCAATTACCTTATTTCTAACGGCTCAAATGGGAATTCCTGTAAGCACAACACATACAATTACAGGTTCGATAATAGGAGTGGGGGCAACGAAACGCTTAAGCGCAGTAAGATGGGGTGTAACGCGATCCTTACTGTTTGCTTGGATTGTTACCATCCCCATAAGTGCTTTAGTGGCGGCTATAACTTACTTTATCGTCTCAGCAATTTGAGTCGAAGTAAAAGTTAATGCTCCATTTTCGACATCTATTTGAACCATTCCCTCCCCAAGTGTTCCTGCGAGAATTTTTTTGCTGAGTTCGTCCATTATTCTTTTTTGAATAACTCTTTTAAGTGGTCTTGCTCCAAATTGTGGGTCGTATCCCAATTGAGCAACCCAATCTAATGCTTCTTCGGTAATGTGCAAATCGTAGCCACTTTGTTTAATTCTATCGCGAAGAATTTCAAATTGAATCCTAGCAATCGCAACGGTGTGTTCTCGATTTAAAGGCTCGAACATCACAGTTTCATCAATTCGATTCAAAAACTCTGGTCTAATGCTGCGCTTTAGTAAGTCGAAAACCTGCAATTTGGTTCGAGCATGTGTTTCTTCGCTATTTGCAACCGTCAGGTTTTCATACGACTCTCGAATTATATCAGCGCCCAGGTTAGACGTCATAATGATGATCGTATTTCGGAAATTGGCTGTTCTTCCTTTATTATCGGTTAGTCGCCCATCGTCTAACACTTGTAATAGAATATTAAATACATCTGGATGGGCTTTTTCAATTTCATCCAATAAAACAACGCTATATGGCCTTCTTCGAATCGCTTCCGTTAATTGTCCGCCTTCATCATATCCCACATATCCCGGAGGCGCTCCAACAAGTCGACTTACCGTGTGTTTTTCTTGGTATTCAGACATATCAATTCGCACCATGGCTTGGTCGGTATTGAATAGATAATCGGCCAAGGCTTTGGCCAATTCCGTTTTGCCCACTCCTGTTGTTCCCAAGAAAATAAAGGAGCCAATTGGTTTTTTGGGATCTTGAAGACCTGCACGACTTCGTCTAATGGCATTCGCTAAGGCTTCAATGGCCTCTTCTTGGCCAACCACGCGTTTGTGAAGTTCTGATTCAAGTGTTAGGAGTTTTTCTCTTTCGCTTTGAAGCATTTTTCTTAGAGGAATACCGGTCCACCTGCTGATAACTTCGGCAATATCCTCAGCATCTACCTCTTGTTTTACCATTGATTTACCTTGTTTACTCTCTCCAAGTTTTAAACTTAATGCGTATAAATCTTCCTCATTATTTTTAATTAAGCCATATCGGATTTCGGCAACACGGCCATAATTGCCTTCTCTTTCTGCCTGATCGGCTTCGATTTTTAGATTTTCAATATTGGCTTTTTTCTGTTGAATTTGCTGAAGAATTCCTTTTTCATTTTCCCATTGTGCATTTAATACACCACGTTGTTCAGACAACCCAGCAATTTCTTCATTTAACCTGTTCAATTTGCTCCCATCATTTTCCCTTTTTATGGCTTCTCGTTCTATTTCCAGTTGCATGATTCGGCGATTCAATTCGTCTAATTCTTCAGGGACACTATCCATTTCTAAACGGAGTTTACTCGCGGCCTCATCTAACAAATCAATGGCTTTATCGGGTAGAAATCTATCATTAATATATCGTTGGCTCATTTCTACCGCAGAAATTATGGCCTCATCTTTTATACGAACTTTATGGTGAACTTCATAACGTTCCTTTAATCCTCGTAAAATAGAAATGGCTTCTTGCGTATCAGGTTCCTCCACAAGTACCTTCTGAAACCTACGTTCTAAGGCCTTGTCTGTTTCGATATACTTTTGATATTCGGCTAAGGTAGTTGCCCCTATGGCTCTTAATTCTCCTCGAGCAAGGGCGGGTTTTAAAATATTCGCGGCATCCATAGCACCTTCGCCCTTCCCGGCACCAACTAACGTATGAATTTCATCAATAAAGAGAACCACCTCCCCGTTAGATTGGGTAACTTCCTTTACCACAGATTTCAAGCGCTCTTCAAATTCTCCTTTATATTTAGCTCCCGCAATTAGAGCCCCCATATCTAAACTGTATATGGTTTTGGATTTGAGGTTTTCTGGAACATCCCCGCGAATTATTCTATGAGCTAATCCTTCTGCAATCGCTGTTTTACCTACACCGGGTTCCCCAATTAAAACAGGATTATTCTTTGTTCGTCTGCTTAAGATTTGCAAAACCCTTCTAATTTCATCGTCGCGACCAATTACCGGATCTAATTTTCCATCGCGGGCTAATTGATTTAAATTCAATGCGAATTTCTTCAAAGCATTGAATTGGGCCTCAGATGTTTGACTATCAACTTTGTTACCACCTCGGAGTTCCTTAATGGCTTTTATTACCTCGATGCGCTTAAATCCTGCGTCTCTTAGTATTCCGGCAGTTGTGCTTTTTGAGTCCAAAATGCCAATAATTAGATGTTCATTGGTGATGAATTCATCACCTAATTCTTGCATGGCTTTTTGGGCGTTAACAAATAGTTGACTTAATTCTTGTGAGGCATAAACCTGGCTCCCTTGAACTTTTGGATATTGCTGAACTTGTTTTTCAAGTACCTGCTGAAGGTGAGAGATATTTGCGCCCACTTTACCCGCAATAAATTTTATTACTTCGGTGTCTTGTGATAAAATAGCGAGTAATAAATGTGCAACTTCTATACTTTGTTGGCCATTCGACATCACCATGTTTTGCGCATGGTTGATGCTTTCTTGTGCCTTAATTGTGAATTGTTGTGGATTCATGTTTTGGGTATTTCAAAAAATATTCCAATCTTAAAATTGAGTCGCACAAACACTTATTCAACTCAAAATAGCGCCATTTTGTCGCTTTTTTTCGCGAATATTGCATTTTCATGACATTTGGTCAGTACGTAGTCCGCCTCATGGATTCTGATATGCTCTTATTTTTATAGCGAAATCTTCTGGGGTGAAACGGGTACTATCCAATTGAATCATCCGATTTTTCAGTTTGAAGTACCGAGACCAACGTGGGTTAACCGATCCAGTGGAGTCTACACTCCAAATTGCCTTACTGGGTGCAGGAATTAAACTGCTCAAATAACAACTTTCACCCATATTGAGTTTGGAGGGATGTTTCCCAAAATAAAATTGCGATGCAGAACCCACACCGAAAATACCGGGTCCCCATTCAATTATATTAAAATACACCTCGAGCATGCGCTGTTTACTTATGGCACGTTCGTGCTCGATTAGCCAAACTAACATAATTTCTTCGAGCTTGCGGGTAAGTGTTTTGTGTTGACGTAGAAATACGTTTTTTACCAATTGCATTGAAATAGTACTGCCCCCACGTGCGAAGCGTTTCTCTTTAATATTTGCCATTAAAGCCTCTCTAAATGCTTCCAAATAAAATCCTTTATGCCCGTAAAAACTCGGATCTTCCGAGCGTAGCGTACTTTGAATTAAATTGGGTGAAATCTCATTAAAGGGTGTGTAGAATGGATTTTCACGCCCTACTTTAAAACCTGCTTCCCATCGATCGCCGTCGTAATAGTCGTGGTGGAAACTGCTATTTATTCGGTTTGGATTGGCTTTGCCCCATTGTATCACTTCGAAATCTGGACTGTATTTAATTTCCGCTTCCAGCTTTGTAGCAGCTAAATGATTTGGTGTGTACCAAACAAAAAACCGATGTGAAAAGCCTCCCGTTATTCGTATTCCCGAAGTATATCGAAATAGCCCTTCCGGTAATGATTGAAACATGTTCGCGCCTGATTTCTCATTGAATTTTAGAAAGGCCCAAAATTCACCGGTACTATCAAACAATGGGTATTGTGCACCGGCAAAAAAATCAAAATCGTTGATTTTCCAACTTGAATTACTATCGATACTTAAATGTTGATTCTTATATTGAAATACAGGAGAGCCTGAAATATATTTTATATAAACGGAGGTGTCCGAAATGCGTGGATGCAATACCCATAAGTCGGAAATGGCACATTTTGATTCTAGTTTAAATCCTTCATCATTGGAATTTACTTTTTCTATGGCCATCTTGAATTTAGAGAATCCAAATTGTCCTGCCATTGCTTGAATCAGAACCACTTTACCATCAAGTCCGTCGAATTCTAGTTCGCCCTCCAAGCTCTCCTTATTTAGATTTCCCTTTACAGAGAATACCTGTGTTTTACCATTTTGTTGGATTTGAATTCTACCATTTAACAATTCATTCTCCCAATTTATTCGGCTTAATTGAAGGTGTTGATATTTATTAACCCTAGGGTATTTAAGGGTTAAGTTCGAAATACGGATGCAATTTGGGAGTTCTTTTAAAAGCGATTTTACTATAATAAGCGGGTCGCGTTTGGATGAACTTAAATCTTCAACCGGTATTGGATTTTGATTTTCATTTGATTTAAATTCGATAGAATCGCTCCAATTAATAGCCATCGATCCAATTTGCAGGTTGTTTACCCAGCCAAATCCCAAAAGTCCACGAAAAGGATTTAAAGAAACCCGAAGAGAGTCACAGTAAATAATCTCTCTACTATTTTTATCATCGATTTCTAAACCGGTTATTTCTACCGAAGAAACTCCATTAAATTGAATACTCGTGGCGTCTAAGGAAAATCCTTTTGTCCATAACTTGGATTTAACTACATCGAAACCATAATTTAACAGATTCTGCCGCAAGGCCATTCCGATCAACAGAATAGCTGCAACAATTATAGTAACAACCGATAAAGTTCGTTTGGTCGACTTATCTCGAAGGGATAACACCTGTGTAATTGTGCGGTGTAATTTCCTTGAGTTCTCGTTTGATGGTGTCGTTGACATGCAATGTTTCTATGAACTCGTGAATGGATTCTTTGGTTATTTGGGTGTTTTTCCGTGTCAATTCTTTCAAGGTTTCGTAAGGGTTGGGGTATTTTTCACGGCGAAGTACGGTTTGAATGGCTTCAGCCACAACGGCCCAGTTTTGATCTAAATCGGAGTTGATTTTATCTGTATTTAATATCAATTTACCTAAACCTCTATTAAGGCTATTTAATGCAATAAGAATATGACCCATGGGCACCCCAACATTACGCAAGACAGTGCTATCTGTCAAATCGCGTTGAAGACGGCTGATAGGTAGTTTTTGAGATAAGTGCTCGAGTATAGCAATGGCGATACCCAAGTTTCCTTCGGCATTTTCAAAATCAATTGGGTTCACTTTATGCGGCATGGCACTGGAACCCACTTCTCCTTTTTTAATTTCTTGTTTAAAGTAATCCATCGACACGTAGGTCCAAACATCTCTTGAAAAATCAATGAGTATAGTACATATTCGTTTCCAGGCATCAAAATGAGCCGCCATAGCATCATAGGGCTCAATTTGCGTAGTCCAAAGATTACGCTCTACTTGTAAGTGTTCAGATACGAAATCTTGACCAAATTGAATCCAGTCGATGTTGGGAAATGCAATATGATGCGCATTGAAATTTCCCGTAGCTCCCCCAAACTTAGCTTTATGTGGAATTCTCTTTAACGCCTCAAACTGACCACGTAAACGTGCAATAAATACGACCCATTCTTTGCCCAATCGGGTAGGGGATGCCGCTTGACCATGGGTGCGTGCCAACATGGGTTGCTCCATCCATGACTCGGCTTGCGAGGTCATTTTTGAAATAACAGATACCAACATGGGGTACATCACCTCATTATTGGCATCTTTCATGCTCATGGGAATGGCCGTATTGTTTATGTCTTGGCTCGTGAGTCCAAAATGAACCCATTCTTTAACGCCTTCTAAATTCCATTTATCAAGTTGTTCTTTGATAATGTATTCGATCGCCTTTACATCGTGATTGGTTACCTTTTCTATTTCTTTTACTCGTTGCAAATCCGATTCTGTGATACTTTCAAACCAGGAAGTTAACTTCTCTCCAGCCTCTGATAACATAGGTGCGTCGTCTCCTAAAACATCCAATTTTGAAAGTGCCTTCAAGTATTCAATTTCTACCTTAATACGGTAACGGATTAAGGCCGCTTCTGAGAAATATTCTTGTAAACCTTGTGTGGCTTTTTGATAACGACCGTCGATAGGACTTATGGAGTGGATATTAGACATGAGAGTTAACAGATAAATTATTTGCAAAAATAGAAAATAATAAACCAACTATTTTAATCATTTCTTGGGGGGAAGCCCTAATTTTGGTGTCTATACCAATATGAAAATTAGTAACATTGTTCTGGTTTCTTCCTTATTAATATATGGGAACACCCTATTTTCCCAATCAGACGATAGTGTAATCGTGAGAAACTCACACCGTGAGGTTCAAAGAATTCAATACCATCCTGCTCAATACCGTTATATTTCTACTCCGAGAAATTACATAAGCGGCTTTGGTTTAGGAATCGATTATACTAACGAGACCTTTACTAATTTAAATGAAATGGCTTGGGATAGCAGCGAAAACTATATCAGTGGATCTGGTGGTTTTAGTATGTATGGATTGGTAATGCCTAAAACCATACAAAGATGGAAGGAAACTTCCCCAAATATGGGAAGTTTGAATTGGGGATTTGGTTTTAATGTGAATCAATTTCATAAATCGGCTAAAGAACGGGTAGTTATCAATACAATAAACCAAGACAGCGCTCATACACGTCTTGAAACGGTTAATTTTAGTTTGTATACCATGTCTCGATACGAGTGGGCTTTAGGCAGAATATTTCCTTTTGTTGGTTTGCACGCAGGCTTCAGTTTACTATCTACCGACCAAGTAACGGAAACCTATATGGTCATGAGAGAGTATGAAAGTGAAAAACAAGAAAATATTACTACGAATGTGGCTTATTATTGGGCTCCAGAAGTAGGAGTTCGATTTCGCTTAGGAACTGGAGTTAGTGCAGTAGTATCACACGAGTGGAAGATGGGTTCGCAGATTGATTTAGCTGACGTAAACAATACCCAATTCGACGGGGTACAAATGTCGGCAACCTCTCAAAATGTGACTTATCAAACAGGCATGTGGAAATTTGGATTCCTTTTCGATTTAAGTTCCAATCA
>JALRKL010000204.1 GCA_023268875.1 Bacteroidia bacterium | reverse complement strand
GTAATTACACGAGCTTCTGGATGTGCACGAATTTTTTTAAGCCAGTCTTGATCCTTTTGTTTGGTGATACGTGCAGGATCGCCAAACGTGTATACTTGTTCTAAAAATATATTTTCTAATCCAGTGAGTTCAAATAAAACGCGATTGGCCGCTTGATCTAAATTTTCGTTTTGATATATCAAGTTTCCTGGAAGGGCTAATAGGTCGTCTTCAAGGGCCGTTTCACCAGCCATACGCTCAATAAGAAGTACTTCTAAATCATTGCCGTCGAAACTAAAAATGGCACAATCGACCGATACATTGGGGTTAATTTGAGGTTGATTCATTGTGTTTGGACTGTTCAAAGATAATTCTCTAGATCGAATGCACCATATTTAACTAAATGTGATAATTTTTAGTCACTTCTATTTTTGGAATTGCGCAAATGTGTCACAAATACACTAAGTTTGCTCAAATTGAACTTTTTATGATAGTAGTTGCAGAAAGCGGATCTACCAAGTGCGATTGGTTGTTAGACGACGGAAACGGCCATGTTTACGAGACTTTCACCATTGGTTTCAATCCATTTTTTCATTCCACAGAGGTGGTATTAGAACATTTAAAGGCCAACGCCGAACTGATGAAATATGCGCTTCAAATACAAGAAGTAAACTTTTATGGGGCCGGATGTTCAAGTGAAGATAGAAATGCAAAGATTAGAGCAGCCCTAGAGGCAGTTTTTTTAAATGCCAAATGCAGTGTAGGACATGATTTGAATGCAGCTGCCTATTCAACCTATTCTGGAGAGCCAGCAATAACTTGTATTTTAGGAACGGGTAGCAATAGTTGTTACTTTGATGGAAATGAGGTTACAGAGGTAATACCCGCATTGGGATATATTTTAGGAGACGAAGGAAGCGGATCCTATTTCGGTAAGCGCATATTATCGGATTACATTTATGAGCGATTGCCAATAGAGTTGCAAAAAGATTTTAAAGGCAGGTATCAACTTACCAAAGAAGAGATTTTCTCCAAGGTTTATAACGAGCGTGATGCAAACGTATTTTTAGCTTCATTTATGCGTTTCCTCGTGCCGCACAAGGAGCATCCCTATTTTTCGGAAATTATAAATAAAGGGTTGCGTCATTTTGCACAGATACACATTGCTTGCTATCCAAATTTTAAAGAAGTTCCTGTACACTTTGTTGGGTCTGTTTCTTATTATTTTCAAGATATTCTGCGTGATATTGCGGAAGAAATGGGTTTCACCGTGGGTAACGTGAACAAAAATCCGGTATCCGCACTTTTAGATTATCACAAAAATCTAACCGCTGCCTCTTGATAAACTAGGGTATGATTAAGGCGGTAATTTTCGACCTCGACGGTGTTTTAACTGATACGGCTGTTTATCACTATCAATCTTGGAAGGCGATTGCCTCGAATTTCAATTATGATTTAAGCGAACATGACAATGAAAAACTTAAGGGCGTAAGTAGGGCCGACAGTTTACGGTTTATAATTGAATGGGCTTCTGCTTCCGTGTCAAGCGATCAAATTCCGGCTTTGTTGAAGGAAAAAAACGATCATTATTTACGTTTGATAAATGACTTAAGTCAATCCGATATTTTGCCGGGAGTCTTAGATTTCCTAAATTTATTAGAGGCGAATCAATGCAAAAAAGCAGTGGGTAGCAGCTCCAAGAATGCACCTTTTATTTTGGAAAAATTAGGTTTGGCCCATCGGTTTGCAGCCGTAATAGACGGGAATGGCGTTAAAAATACCAAGCCTGATCCAGAGGTATTCCTTAATGCCGCTGAGAAACTTGAAGTAAATCCAGTTAATTGTTTGGTTGTCGAAGACGCCCCCTCAGGAATTCAAGCAGCAAAAGCTGCGGGAATGAAGGTTATAGGTGTGGGTTTGGATTTACAGGGAGCAGATTTATGTGTGTCGACCTTGACCGGTCTAACTTGGGATCAAATTCAGAATATTTAATTCATCTTATGAAAGATTATATCAAAATACATCCATGGCAGATAGTGGAGGAAGGCTTTCATCGCGAAAATGCTAAAGTATCAGAGAGTATTTTCAGTATTGGAAACGGTCGGATGGGACAGCGAGCGAATTTTGAAGAAAAGTATAGTGGTGCAAGTCTACAAGGGTCTTATTTGGCGGGCGTATACTATCCCGATAAAACCCGTGTAGGTTGGTGGAAGAACGGCTATCCCGAGTATTTTGCCAAGGTCTTAAATTCAGTAAGTTGGAATAACGTGCACATCAGCGTTGATGGCGAGTTGATCGATTTGAATGTTCAAGAACCGATTAATTTTAAACGGGTTCTGGATATGCAAAACGGTTTGTTAATACGCTCTTATAGTGTTGTAACTGCCAAGGGTATTACATTGGATTTTGAATGGACCCGATTTGTAAGTATGAATCGTAAGAACATTGGGGTTGTATCGTTGTCACTAAAAGCATCGGCTGATTGTCGCATTTCAATTCGGAGTGTGCTCAGTGGAGACATTCACAATCAAGATAGCAATTACGATGAATTCTTTTGGCAAGATACCATTTCTGGAGTTGAAGGTTCGCATCTTTGGTTACGTCAGAAAACGAAAAAGACAAACTTTTCAGTTGCAGCAAGTTCATTACATAACATTAGTTTAGACAATAATAATTATACGAGTGCTTTAAGTAATACAGATTTGCAATCTGCGGCGAAATTTGATTTTCACTTACTTCCCAACAAGTCGGTGAGATTTCAGAAATATAGCGCAATATGCAGCAGTATGTATGAAGAAGAATCTCAGCTCCAAAGTACGGCACACAATGAAGCAAGAGCCGCTTATGAAGCGGGTGTGGATGTTTTGGTAGAGGAGCAAAAGAAGGCATGGTCCGATATATGGCATAATTGTGATGTAGAAATTGACGGCGACGATGAAGCCCAACAATCCATTCGTTTTAACATTTTTCAACTTTTTCAAACGTATACGGGCGACGACTCACGACTGAACATAGGGCCTAAAGGATTCACGGGTGAAAAATATGGCGGAAGCACTTATTGGGATACCGAAGCATATTGCCTTCCTTTTTACTTAGCTACAGCGCCGAATGACGTAGCCCGTAACTTGTTGGTTTACCGTTATAATCAATTAGATAAGGCCATCGAAAATGCTCAAAAATTGGGCTTTAATAAGGGCGCTGCCTTATACCCTATGGTTACCATGAATGGTGAAGAGTGCCATAACGAATGGGAAATTACCTTTGAGGAAATTCACCGTAACGGTGCCATCGCTTATGCCGTTTACGATTATATTAACTATACCGGCGATACGGCCTATATGGCCGAATATGGGCTAGAGGTACTAATTGGAATTTCACGCTTTTGGTCTCAGCGCGTTCATTTTTCGGAAGACAAACAGCAATGGGTAATGCTTGGGGTAACAGGGCCGAATGAGTTCGAAAATAACGTTAATAACAACTGGTATACCAATAAATTTGCCGTTTGGTGTTTGAACTATACCCGCGATCAAATTCAAATATTGCAAAAAGAAAACCCAAAAAGATTTGCAGAAATCGCAACAAAAACCGCATTTGAGGAATCCGAGATTCAACATTGGAATCAAATAACCCAAAATATGTATTTCCCTCACGATGCGAAACGCGATATATTCTTGCAGCAGGATGGGTTTTTGGATAAAGAATTGATCCCCGTTTCTCAATTGTCGTCGGATCAACGTCCTATTGTTGAACATTGGAGTTGGGATCGTATTTTACGAAGTTGTTATATCAAGCAGGCAGATGTACTACAAGGTTTTTATTTCTTTGAAGACGAGTTTGATTTGGAGACGCATAAGCGGCATTTCGATTTTTATGAGCCGTTGACCGTACACGAAAGCTCACTTTCACCTTGTATTCATAGCATACTTGCCAATAAAATTGGTAATTACGACAAAGCCTATGAGTTTTACTTGCGCACCGCTCGTTTAGATTTAAACGATATCAATAATGACACATGCGATGGATGTCACATTACGAGTATGGCGGGAACATGGATGACTATTTCCAAAGGATTTGCGGGGATGCGGGTTCGAAACGGTCGATTGCACCTTTCTCCCCATATCCCGAACAATTGGAAAACCATTCGCTTTAATATTCGATTTAGGGAAAATTACCTCAGAATTTCCATTGGAAACGACCAATTAGAAGTTCAGAATATAGAGGGGCCTAAAATAACCATGAATTGCAAAGGTGTAGATTTTCAGGTAGATTCGACACAAACGAAATCGATTAATTATGCGTAACAAACTATTTCTTATCCTAAGCTCGGTATTTTTATTCGCTTGCAGCCAAAAAGCGGATTACCAGGAATTGACCAATACCAAACTACTGTCTGTTTTTACCTGGTCCGATACCGGAATAATCAATTGCGACGACTTATTGGATGTCGGAATCTCCGATAGCTTGGTTGCGTTGGGCGGTATTAAAGTGGAACGAATTGATAGTTCTACCTATCGTGTTTTCGGGGGAAGTTTCCCTTACGCCGCCTTGCGCGCGTTTAAGGGTGAGGCCTATGTAGACCTATTGACATTCAAAAATTCAAAAAATTACAAAAGAATACATAGTGGTGTTGGTTTTTCGGCTCAAGGACTGGGAATCGTAAGTTCCGAGGGTGGTGTACATATTTGGGTGATGCAGGATAATCGCTTAATTATGGATTCCCTCATGAACGGTTCCATCGATTTCGCACCATTTGTTTCTAATAAGTCAGGACGTTCACATATCAGGGTCTTTGCCGCAAGCGATAGCATCGTGTATGGCGATTTATTAATGCCATTAAAAGATGGTAAACCCATTGCTGACCCCACAGAGATAAGTCGTGACGATTTACACGGAAATGTGATGTATTTCGCCTTTATCGATAGATTTTACGACGGAAACCCACAAAATAACCGCAAGGTAAACCACCCTTTGGTAACCGATAAAACAAATTATTGGGGTGGAGATATCAAAGGTATTGAAAAGGTAATAGAAACGGGTTACTTGAATCGTTTGGGTATTAATTCGCTGTGGATTAGTCCGATTACACGAAATCCAGACGGTGCATGGGGGAATTTTAAAAATCCGCACGTTATGTTTAGCGGTTATCACGGTTATTGGCCGGTGTATAATACGGTAGTTGATCCAAGATTTGGAACTGATGAAGAGCTAAAGTCGGCATTAAATCGCGCTCACGATTCGGGCATGAATGTACTATTAGATTATGTAGCACATCATGTACATAAAGAGCACCCTATATACAAGCAACATCCCGATTGGGTAACGCCTTTGTATTTGCCAGATGGGACCTTGAACACCGAAAGATGGGACGACCACCGTTTAACAACTTGGTTTGATACTTTTATGCCCACCTTGGATTTGGGTAGGCCTGAGATTGCGGCATATATGGTTGATTCGGCCTTGTTTTGGTTGAAGAATTTTGAATTTGACGGATTTCGTCATGATGCAACAAAGCATATACCCGAGAATTTCACACGCTTGCTGACGAAGAAAATACGTTCGGAAATTTCCACCAAGAGAGGAAAAAATACCTATCAAATTGGAGAAACGTATGGAGATCCTGAGTTGATATCTGCTTATGTGGGTTCGGGATTGTTGGATGCCCAATTTGATTTCAATTTATACGATAGAATGGTGGATGTTTTTGCATTTGGAGATGCAATGGACAAATTGGTTAACGAGCAAAATCGCAGTTTAGAAACCTATGGATATCACCATTTGATGGGCAATATTACGGGTAATCAAGATCGGACGCGTTTTATCAGTTTTGCGGATGAAACGATTGATCGCAGTACCGATTGGATGGAATTAAAACGTATTGGTCATCTTAGAGACCTTACTCATAATGGCAATAAAGGTTTTGAGAGATTTGCGATGTTTTACGCCTATCAAATGACTGCACCGGGTATTCCGGTGATTTATTATGGCGATGAGTTTGGAATGACGGGGGGTAATGATCCGGGAAACCGAAATCCAATGAAGTTTGAGGGACTGGAGCAAAACGAACAACGCTTAAAAACATGGGTTACCCAATGTATTGATTTCCGGAGATCGAGTATGGCCTTGATGTATGGCGATTTTGAATGGCTGTATAACGATGCCGATCGGGCGGTAATCAGAAGAACTTACCGTGATGAAACGGTAATTACAATCATAAACAGGAGTAAAGATGATTTTTTATGGTCAGCCGCTAATGGTTTTGAATCTTACGGGAAATTTGAAAAAATGATTGCAAATGGCAAGCCATTTAAAAACCCGTTTAAAGTGGCAGCGGGCTCTTCATTAATGGTAAAATTCAAAAGATAAAATATGAAAAACATAATAATAGCATTTTTCGCCATCGTAAGTATGGCTGCGTTAAAGGGCCAATCTCTTTTGCCTAATAATCCAATAATGTATGAGGTAAATCTTCGGCATCATACCCAAACGGGGAATATTGAAGCATTTTTACCGAGTATAGAAGAATTAAAATACTTAGGGGTGAATGTAGTTTGGATTATGCCATCTCAACCAATTGGAAAGAAAAAGCGCAAGGCTAAGGGCGATGTATTTGTAGAGGATTTAGTTCAAGTTGAAGGAGAGGTAGATAAGTGGGAAAAATATAAGGGAAGCCCCTATGCTATTGCAGATTATACCGCAGTGAATCCTGACTATGGTACTTTGGAAGACTTTCGGACTTTAGTTAAAAAATGTCATGAAAACCGTATGATTGTCATACTAGATTGGGTTGCTAACCATACGGCCTGGGATCATAAATGGATAAGCGAGCATCCAGAGTGGTACATGAAAAACGACAAAGGTGAAATTACCGATCCCTTAGATAAGGCGGGAAAAAGCTTAGGTTGGACAGATGTTGCAAAGCTTAATTATTCCGAACCTGGACTTAGAAAAGCAATGATAGCCAGTATGAAGTTTTGGGTCGATAGTGTGGATTTAGATGGTTTTCGTTGCGATGTGGCGATGGATGTTCCTTCTGATTTTTGGCATGAAGCTACCACTGAGTTACGCAAGATCAAACCTGTATTTATGTTGGCAGAATCGGAGGAGCACGATATGAACCAATTTACAGGTCCATTTAATGCCTATTATGGTTGGGAAGTACACCATATTCTGAACAAAATTTCTCAAGGTAAAGAAACTCCCAACGATTTATGTAAGGCAATAGCGTCTAAGCAGAAAAAGTTTCCGACCAATGTATATTCCATGAACTTCATTACCAATCACGATGAAAATGCTTGGAATGGTACTCTTTTTGAACGTATGGGCGATGCTTGGAAAGCAATGGCGGTGTTTACTTATTTTACGCCTGGAATTCCTCTTTTGTACACCGGTCAAGAAGTGGGAAATAACAAACGATTGGCATTTTTCGAGAAAGATAATGTTCGCGCCGGTAGAGACGCCTCGAAGATCATGGACTTTTACCACCAATTAGGTGAGTTGAAGTTGTCACTGCCCGAAGCGGGAATAAGTGCAGATTTAAATATGCCCATCAGCTTTAATATGGAGGATAAAGCCCTTATTTCATGGGTGCGTGAAACAGCGGAAGCCGATAAAACCAAGAGAAGTCGCACCTATATAGCAATTAACATGTCGGATAAAGCCCAAAAATGGAACAAGTATCCTGCAGGAAGCGTGATACTAAGTTCTGGTGGTTCTGAAAAAGAAATTGAACCTTGGGGATACCGCGTAATAAAAATGAATTACAAAAGTCGTTAAGGGCGACGTACAATAAAAAAGGCTGGTTGCGCAAGCAACCAGCCTTTTTTATTATTAGAAAACCAAGATTAACACCCGCCCTGATTGAAACTATAAGTCAGGGTACCATCTACCATATCGGAGGTGGTTTTAAGGTTAGGTTTAACAATTTGGAACTCGATTTTAATAATTTTTTGGCCGCTAGGAACAGCGTTAAATAACTTCTCGGGGATCACACTATATTGAAAAACCCCATCCTTAGTCATTTTCATTTTTAATTGCGGGAAATCACCCGCTTTGCGAGCATTTGCTGCGATTAAGTAGGAGGCGCCAGTTTCATCGTATGCCACAGGGAAAACGTAAAGTTCTTCGGCATTTTGCATAGATGTCTTTTCCTCGGCCGTATTGTTGTAAACTATAGAAAACACATCTTTTGTACTGCTAAGTATGGTATCTTTCTTTTCACCACGACCTACGGGTACGGTTAAGAATTTTACAACAGGACCTGCTGGAGGATCAACCGCGACAGATAAATCTTCTGTTTTGCGGTCTGGATCGCCATAACCACCGCCATCTTTGGGCTTCACTAGAAAGTGGAAATCCTCCTTATAGATATTAGCAGCGGATGTTTCATAGAATTCGGTAGGCACCATGGTGAAACTATACAAACCCTCGTCTTCTTTGGTCATTTTAAGGGCGTCGTTACTATTTTTCCATGCAGCACCGCCAATACCATTCGCAAGAGGGTGTCCTGCGGGATGTTCTTTTGGTTTCCATGTCCAGATGTACATGTCCTCGGTTTGCGCTATCTCAACGATTCCCCATTCATTTGAGGTGAGTTTTAAGTTCACCATTATTTTACAGGGTTTGCTTGGGTCAAATTCCTCCGGTTTGTCTAAGTATGCCGCTTGAGAAAATAGATTTCCCGAAATGGCAATTGCAAAAAGTGCAAATATGGATACAATTATTTTTTTCATTTTCTGCGGAATTTATATTGATAAATAGTGGTGGGTGTGGTTCCACCTTCACAATAGCGGGTTAATTCAAATTCTAAGGTTGCATCTACCGAACGAACGGTACGGACCAAACCACAATCGTATTTTAAGGTATCATTGTTGCTTCCAATATTCTTAAAATGGATGCGACTTGGGGCATCGTTATTATCGAACTCCCAAGTTCCATTGTCTCCCATGAATAGAGGGTCTGGTTGGTTGAAAGAGTAGGTGAAATCTTCTGAATTCACTGTTAATTCAATTCCATTGTCGGCGAAAATTTCGCTAACATCTAATACATTCTCTTTTTCTTTATCTGTGGGATCGTATTGGTGCACTTCGGCAAGTACCCAAACATCGTTGATCCCTTCAATTTTACTTGAAGGTGCGTAGATTTCCTCTACGGGCTTCTCACAGGCCCCAAATGCTACGGCTGTGGCAATAAGGGCTACAAATAATTGTTTTTTCATTTAGTTACATCCTCCTTCTTCGTTAAAGATAAAGCCAGCAGTGCGTTCTGACATTGGAAATTGTATAAGCATTCCAGGGCAATCCCAGGGTGATTGACGTATGGTTATGGTTTCTCCGGCAGCTCCACGACGGCGCAGTTGTTGAGTCCAATCGCCTTCAAATGCAAATTCTAGTTTACGTTGTTTTTGAATTTCTAATTTTAAATTGTTTGCGTTGATTGCAGGGTCGAGCGCTACGAAATTAGTATCGTAAGCTCTTTTTCTGATAGCATCTGTTAATGCAACAGCCTCGGCTAAATCGCCACCGGTTTCCACAAGACTCTCGGCATGCATAAGGGCAATATCGGAATAATTTAATAAGGGCACATTGAAAACGTCTTTGTCGAATTTGTGACAAACGAAAAATTGATTTGATTTTCCTTCGTTTTTAATTTCATAAAAGGCACTTCTACGATCCAATGGATCCATGGCTTCTTTTACAAAGTTTGAAGAAGGCTTAAGTGCTGGATTGGGATTATTATCAGAACGGTAGTTGTTGATAAAGGCTCCGGCTCTGTTGTCGCTATTCGAGGTGCTAATTAATTGGAAAATAACCTCTTCAGGAGCTCCCTGCGTAAAGCGATTTAAACTATCCGAGAACTGATATTTATTAGACTTAATCAGCATGTCGGTAATTTTCAATGCTTCCGTGTGGTCGTTCATTAGGAAAAGTACCTTAGCTTTTAAGGCCTTTGCGGCATCAGCGTTGGCATAGTTTCCATTTTCCTCAGGCAATGTGCCCAAAGCAGAATTGAGGTCGCTTAAAATTTGATTGTATACATCGCCCACGCTGCTTCTGAGTTCTATGTTTTTATCTGCTTTCAAGCGAATGGGAACTCCGGGATGTGAATTATCGGCGGTGTATCCATAAGGTTGTGCCCATAATTTCACCAATTCCCAATGACACCATGCTCTCAAGAAAAGTCCTTCCCCCAAAATCCGTTGTTTGTCTTCTGCGGTAAGTCCTTCTATCAAGTCAATATTGTCAAAAATGGTATTGATACGTAGGATACAGTTGTAGAAATCTAGATATTCACGGTCTGCTGTACGGAATGAAAAAGTACCCCTATTGAATATGGTGTAGTAAAGACTTCCAGCGGAGTTCTGTGGTTCCGACAAATTCTCTCCCAATAATTCATGGTAGTTTTGAACCGAACCGTTCATTAGGTTAGCAAATTCATCATAACATGAATTTAGCAAGGCCTTTATGTCTTCGGGTGTTTTTAATGCTTCCTCGCTCAGAGTAAGATTTTCTGGTCGGAGATCGAGCATTTTTTTACATGAAGTTCCGGTTGCTAGCAGTGCGGTAATGGCTACTGCTCCAAGAATGCGTGCGTATGTTTTCATGTTTAAAATGTTAGGTTTAAGGTTAGGTTATATGATTTTTCTTGGGGTGCCGTCAAATAGGTAATGTTAGAAGACATATTTCTATCGGCAGGATTTTCAAAGTCACGGGCTATTTCAGGATCTCCACCGGTGTAATTGGTGAAGGTCAACAAATTCACTCCGGTGAACGTCAATTGCGCATTATCGATTGCCTTTCCGAACCAAGAGGCAGGCAAGCGATAACTCAAGCTAATGTTTCGCAATCTCAAGTAAGAACCGTCTTCCAAGAACAATGTAGTGTTATACTGGTACGGGTCCGGAGGCAAACCGTATTGCTCGGTTTGGAGCGATAATTTAGGATATTTAGCTTCGTCGCCAGGTTTTCTCCAATGGTTGTAGTAATCGGTGGTCATATTCCAATCGGTTACTACACCGTTTTGGCGTTTTCCAGAGGAATTATAGATGTTTCCACCAATTTTATACACGAAAAGGAAGTTTAAATTCCAGTTTTTATAGGTGAATGTATTAGTCAAACCCCCAACGGCTTTCGGCAATACACTTCCTACAGAAACACGGTTTTCATTGCTCCATGTAAAGGTTTCATTTCCATCGGCATCAAGGTAAACGGGACGGCCCGTTTCTTTATCTACATGTGAAAAACGCACGATATAGTTGGTTCCAATGGGCTGTCCCACAACAACACGGGTATCGTTTGTTCCACCTGAAACGGCATCTTGGGTATACACACCGATGTCTAAGATTTTATTGTAGTTCCGGGCAATATTGAATTGGGTTTTCCAAGAGAAATTCTCGGTGCGGATATTGGTAGACGTAAATGAAAACTCAATTCCAGAGTTATTTACGGCACCTACGTTATCGTAGTAAGACGAGAACCCAAGTGAACGGGGAACGGCCAAATCTAAGATTACACCATTAGTGGTTTTATTATAGTAGGCAATTTCCCAAGTGAAGCGATTTTTCAAAATACCTCCTTCGAGGGAAAGATCCAGAACGTCGCTGGTTTCCCATTTCAAATCGGGATTAGGCAAACGGGTTGGGAAAATACTTGGATTTCCATTGTATCCATAGGAGTTTTGGGCAGGCGTAAAAGTACCGCGCCATGCATAGTTTTGATTGGGTGTATTACCTGTTCTACCATAGCTCGCGCGTACTTTAAGGTTATTTCCTTTACCCCAAAGGTTGCGCATGAACTCTTCTTCGCTTAAGAGCCAAGCTCCTGAAACAGCCGGGAAGTAACCGAATGCATTATTCGGACCGAATCGAGAAGAACCGTCGGCGCGCATGGTGAATTCCAAAATGTATTTGCCCATGTATTTGTAGTTCCAACGGGTAAAATAACTAAGGAAAGCAAAAGCTTCAGCAGGATTTTCACGCTCTAAACGGGTAGAGGCATCTCCCACACTTTCACCTTTATATAAGGCCTGATTGGCATCGGAAACTTCAATGAAACGAGAGGTGAGGTTGCTGCGTTGGAATTCCATACCGGCCATAGCACTCAAAGAGTGAATTCGGTTATCCAACACTTGGTAATTCGTTACCAAGTTATAGTTGTAGTTGAAAGTTTGACGGGGTGAGCGTTTAGCGATACCTGCATGATTGGTGTTAATCATGGCTTGAGGCTCGTAGATATCTTCGTAGAAATCCATGTAATCGATGGCTCCGAAAGCAGTGATAGACCATTTATCATTTACACGATAGCTTGCTTTTAGGTTATTGATACTGCGGTATTCTGTGGTTCTCCAATCTTTTAGATTTCTAATAGCTACGGGATTCCAACCACCATTGCCTGAGTTCCAAAACTTGCCGGCCGTATCGTATATAGGATAAATAGGCAATGCGGTACTCATGGCTGCACCGAATCCACCGCTCCATGCCCCATCTACACGGGTATTTACACCCTGGGTTAAGGACGTGCTGGCGGTTAAGGTTAAATTCTTAATGGGTTCCCAATCGATATTTACACGGGCCGCTTTACGATCGTAATTACTTCCAATAACAAAACTTCCGTTGTCTTCCCAAGTAAGACCTACATAAGCGCCAAATTTACCCTTGCGGTATGTGGTTCCCAAGGAATAGAGTTGCTTTACTCCGGTACCCATGGTTTCGTCAATCCAGTTGGTATTGGTTTTGCGGGCATCGTCCCAAGAAATATTATTGGGCAATGGGGCTAGACCAACGCCGCCGTCGTTCTCCCATGCTTCCTGATACATCTGAAGAAACTGGGAAGAATTGAGCATTTGGGGTTTAAAGGTAGGTTGTGAGGTACCCACGCGAGAGGTAAATTCAAATTTTAGACCGGATTTTTTTGCGCGTTTGGTGGTTATTAAAATAACACCATTTGAACCACGTGAACCATAGATGGCAGTTGCTGCCGCATCTTTGAGGATTTCGATGGACTCGATATCATTTGGATTTAAAGTTGCGAGCGGATTGTTATTAAAACCTCCATTATTTCCGTTTATGAAATAATCTTGACTGATGGGAATTCCATCAACAATATACAAAGGATCGCCCGCTGCAGAAATAGAGGCAACCCCTCTTACTCGTACCAAACTACCAGATCCAGCTACTCCTGATCCCATGGTAATTTGAACACCCGCTGCTTTTCCTTGTAATGCCGCTTCAAAACTGGGTGCAGGCATATCTACAACCTCTTTCCCTTTAAGAGAACTTACACTACCTGTAAGGTCTTTTCTACGGGAAGTACCATATCCAACAATAACTACTTCGCCAATATCATCGGCTTCAGGTTGAAGGGTATATTCTTTTTCGAGGGTTTCATTTAACTTTAATTCGATTACATCAGTAATGCTCTCAAATTCGGTTTTGCTAATTCGAATTTCGTGCGTACCAGCGGTTAAAGTCATACTAAAAGCCCCGGTGGCATCTGTTTTTGCTGTAATGCCGGTAGTTCGGTCATTAATGGTTACATCCGACATTTTTGATCCGGATGCGCCTCTAACAATGCCTTTGAAGGTCGCATTTTGGGCCGTAGCCAGGACCGTCCAAAAGGACATAGTTAGCAGCATGGGTTGTATCCATCTTTTCATACTTCGTATAATTTCAAGGTGTCAAAAGTACACTTTCTATCGAAAGAAGCAAGTGTTTAATCGGTTTTTTACGTAAAAATTTAGTTATTGTTATTTTTACAAAAAGTTTGTAACTTATTGAATTTAATATTATTACAAGAAATTTTATTACAATAAGTATGTGTGTAAGAATTGATACAAAAAGGGGTAAATAAACTTTAAGAATTGGAAATCTCTTCGTTTTTCTGATGTAGTATATCGAACTTTTCTTGAGGGTTTTCTTTTTCTGGAGGTGCAATAGTTTGCTTTTTAGAAAAGAGGGTTGCCCCCATCATGAATGATGAGGTGATCAATATTATTTGTGTAATCAGTGTTTGGTTCACGGTATCGATGGTTTGAGATGCGGGAATACTAATAAATAAAAGTATGGTTATCAATCCGCGAGGGGCTACGTAGGCCAAAGGAAATACGGGTAAGCGCAATAACAATAATTGCAGAATACGCAGTAGCACAATCATGGCAAATATAATAGCTGCAAGTGCCAAGCTACTCGGGTTCAAAAGCGAGGGTAAGTCGATGGTAAATCCGAATATCACAAAAAACGAAACCCGCACCACAAAAGTCAGTTCGGTGGTAATTTCTTCAAAGCGGTGTATTTCTTTAACCAGATTATGTGGGTCAAATTTATGAAACCATCGTAAGGAGGTTATTTTTTCAATATTCGCCACCACAAGTCCAAATACCAATATGAGAATTAAAGCAGGAAGGTGAAAGCCCTTTGCAAGTGCGTATAAAAATAGGATTAGGGCAATAATAGGAATGAATTTTATTCGGTGATGTAGCTTGCTTAAAATGAGGGTTAGAACCAAAGCGGCTATTACTGAAAACAAAATACTTATACCAACTTGTCCAGCGAAATTCCATAAACTCGAGGCGTTAATTATGGCAGTAGCGCTTATGTAATTAAACACGGTTACCCCGATGATATCGGAAAGACTGCTTTCAAAAATGATGAATTCCTTATCTTTCGCGCTGAGCATTTTAGCGGTAGGAATTGCAATAGCGCTAGAGATAATGGATATAGGAATCGCGCTCAACAAGGCGTCTTTGAATGAATAGCCTTGTAAATTAAACCAGAAACCGAGGGTAAGGCATAATGTAACGATGGAGAGAAAGGCGATTCCAAAGGTTTTGGAAAGCAAGGGCAGTTTTGCTCTCGTTATTTTAAGCTCAAGGGTGCCTTCCAATACAATTAAGATCAAACCGACAGTTCCTAATTCGGGCACTACGCTTGAAAAGTCGGGCCGTTCCCAACCCATAAGCGAAACCAATTCTTGGCTGAGCATGCCTAAGCCGAGCAAAATGATCACATTGGGAATTCGAGTTTTAGGTGATAGCACCTCAAAGAGATAGCCTATGAGTATAAGGGCGCTAAAAACCAATAGAAAGGAAACGTGCATGATTTGTTAGGGGAAGATAAGGCGGGCTTTTATATTTCCCAAGAAAATAGGTCGGTGATTAGTGAATTTTTCTAGGGGGTAATAATATGGATAGGGTTCCACTGTGACTGCCGATAATATGGTCTTTTACATGGAATAAGGCCATACCCTTATGGTCAACCCCTATGAATTTTTGGTGAGAGGGGAGGTGAATGCTTTCGGTCTGAGGTTTGTTGACGTATTGAACTTCAACGGATTCATCTAAACGCCACAACAATTGGGTGTATTGTTGACTTGTCTTTTTGGAAGGCTTTTTTTCGAGGGTATTTTTTAAGAAGGTTATTAGTTTAGAAGTAAATGATAGGGTATCGAATTGATTTTTATTCAAAATTTCGCGCAAACCGATGGCCAGTGGCAGTCTTGGAGGCTGTCTTAAGTTTAATCCCAATCCCAAAACTAAATATTGGGTGTTTTCTTTGCTCACTACATTCATGATCATGCCTCCAAACTTACGATCATGGATTACGATATCATTCGGCCATTTCAAGAAGAAATCAGGATGCAAGTGTTCCCTTAAGTAGATGATAATATTTGAACAAATATGTTTGTTTACGATTACCCAATCAATTTCTGAAGATTTAGGAAATGGGAATGCCAGGCTCAATGCAATGCCTGCATTGGGTTTGCTGATCCATTTTTTATTGGCTTGACCTTTTCCTTTGAGCTGATTAAATGTATAAACGGCAACAGGTTCATGAGGTTCATTATCGGGAAGGAGTTCGGTAATATAGGTTTGGGTAGAATCGACTTGGTCGAGGTAAATTCGTTTCATCCTTTGTTTTCGGCAATAATTGCGCTAAAATAGCGTACTTTGCAGAAATAATTTATAGATGGCAGTAAGAAATGCGAACGATCCGGAGATCATGATGAAAATGGCGGTTCACGGGTTACAAGAAAAAAAAGGCGTAGATATAGTAAGTATAGATTTGCGGCAGATAGGTTCTTCTTTTGCCGATTTTTTTGTGATATGTCACGGGGGAAGTAACCGACAAATTGATGCTTTAGCAGACAGCGTTGAGGATGCCATGTTTAAAGCCTTAAAAGAGAAGCCTCGGCATCGCGAGGGAAGCGATAAATCGGAGTGGGTTTTATTGGATTATTATAGTGTAGTTGTACATGTATTTTCAAAGGAGCAACGCGATTTCTACGGTTTGGAAGAGTTATGGGGCGACGGTAAAATCGAGCGTTACGTATAAAGTCAAAAAATATTTGTTAGTTTAGATATTTTAGGTATTTTTGCACTCCCAAAGACAACGAGGCCCGTTCGTCTATCGGCTAGGACACGTCCCTTTCACGGATGAAAGAGGGGTTCGATTCCCCTACGGGCTACAAACCAAACCAAACATCTCGAGAGGTTTGAGGTAAAGATACATCGCGGGATGGAGCAGTGGTAGCTCGTCGGGCTCATAACCCGAAGGTCGCAGGTTCGAGTCCTGCTCCCGCTACTAAGAGA
>JALRKL010000046.1 GCA_023268875.1 Bacteroidia bacterium | reverse complement strand
AAGCATTCTTCCTGTTGATCAGGGTATTGAGCATAGCGCAGGTTCTTCATTTGCACCCAATCCGATTTATTTCGATCCTGAAAATATTATTAAATTGGCTATTGAGGGTGGATGTAACGCAGTTGCTTCAACCTATGGGGTATTGGCCATGAATTCCCGCAAATACGCACACAAAATTCCATTTGTGGTAAA
Organism: Bacteroidia bacterium; assembly: GCA_023268875.1. Taxonomy (GTDB): domain Bacteria; phylum Bacteroidota; class Bacteroidia; order NS11-12g; family UBA955; genus VMCP01. The sequence goes on along the minus strand of JALRKL010000046.1, from coordinate 3,133 downwards.
AATCAATCACAATGAGTTTTTATCCTATCCTAATACTTACGAACAAATTATGTTTGGTAGCGTTCGTGAGGCATGGAATTTAGGGGCAGCAGCAATAGGCGCTACCATTTATTTCGGCAGCGAAGATAGCAACCGCCAAATCATCGAAGTAGCGCAAGCATTTGAAGAAGCACATGAATTGGGTATGGCAACCATATTATGGTGCTACACGCGTAACAATGGATTCAAAGTAGATGGTGTAGATTACCATACGGCTGCTGATTTAACTTCTCAAGCCAACCATCTGGGTGTAACAATTCAAGCCGATATTATTAAACAAAAATTGCCTACTAATAACGGTGGTTACAATGCTACTAAGCACGGTAAAACTCACCCTAAGGTATATTCTGAATTAACAACCAATCACCCAATTGACTTAACGCGTTATCAGGTGGCCAACTGCTACATGGGCCGTGCCGGTTTAATTAACTCAGGTGGAGAAAGCAAGGGTCAAGGAGATATCGAAGAGGCAGTGACTACAGCCGTTGTAAACAAACGTGCTGGGGGTTCTGGATTGATCCTAGGCCGTAAGGCATTCCAAAAACCAATGAACGAAGGTATCCAACTTTTAAACTCGGTTCAGGATGTTTATTTGGATTCTTCAGTAACCATTGCTTAATTTCGATTCATGTCAACGGTAGATCATGGTTTCGAAGAGTTTGACGAATTAGGTGCTTCGGATTCGAAGTGGTACGTTCGTACGCTCTCTGGAATCTTAACAAAAACCAAGGATAAAAAACCCACACCCGATGGCTTGTGGGAAAAATGCAAGCGGTGTAAAGAGGTACATCCCTCAAAAGAGTGGATTGACAATCTTTATGTCTGTCCTAGCTGTAATTACCACGATCGTATAGGCTCTGAAGCGTACTTTCAGTTGTTATTTGATAACGGAAAGTATACAGAAATCAATGCCGGACTTTCTTCAGGCGATCCATTGTCGTTTACTGATACGGCCCCATATGTAGACCGTATCAAAGTAGCCCAAAACAAAACGGGTCTTACCGACGCTGTTAGAACGGCTTATGGCAAAATCAATGGGATCCCTTTGGGAGTGGCTTGTATGGATTTTGCTTTTATCGGTGGGTCTATGGGCAGTGTGGTAGGGGAAAAGATTGCGAGAATGATTGACCACTGTTTGGCTACACACACACCTTTTTTAATGATTTCTAAATCAGGTGGAGCGCGCATGATGGAAGCTGCATTTTCTTTGATGCAAATGGCGAAAACATCGGCTAAATTAGCATTGTTAAGCAAAGCTAAAATACCTTACCTCTCATTGATGACCAATCCAACTACTGGAGGGGTAACTGCTTCTTATGCAATGTTAGGTGATTTTAACATGGCTGAGCCCGAGGCACTTATTGGTTTTGCTGGTCCACGTGTAATTAGAGAAACCATTGGTAAAGATTTGCCGAAAGGTTTTCAAAGCAGCGAATTTTTGCTCGAGCATGGTTTCCTCGATTTTATTGTTTCCCGAAACGATTTGAAACAAAAATTAAGTACATTACTATCCATAATTTGGAATAAAAAGAAAAATTAAAAAAAGAAATATGAACTTTCCTGACAATTTAAAGTACACCAAAGATCACGAGTGGATCTTGGTAGAAGGAGATGAGGCTAAAATTGGTATTACCGAATTTGCGCAAGGCGAATTAGGCGATATCGTATTCGTGGATATCAGTAGCGAAGGAGAAACCTTAGACGCTGAGGAGGTTTTTGGATCGGTTGAAGCGGTTAAAACAGTAAGCGAATTGTATATGCCGGTTTCTGGAGAAATCCTTGAAGTCAACGCCGAGTTAGAAAATGCCCCTGAAACAGTAAATTCCGATCCTTACGGAAACGGTTGGATGGTGCGTGTAAAATTAAACGACGCTTCTCAAGTTGATGGTTTAATGAGCGCTGAAGAATACCGCTCTATGGTAGGTGCATAAGCCATGCCCGCTGTAGTTCGCTTTATTAAAAAGAAAATTCCAATAATCCCTGCGGTAACGTGGGGATTTTTGATTTTATACCTAACCCTTCGACCCAAATCAGCTAGTGATATAATATCGCTTCCAAGTTGGCTTAAAGGCCTACCAATTGACAAACTTGCGCATTTTGGATTTTGGGGAATTTGGTTCCTGTTGTATGGAGTGTTTTATTTAAATCGTATTGAATTTGCCAATTACAACACCCTAAGGTCAATCAATCGTACTTTTATCAAAGAACGAAACTATGGAATTGTAGTAATGATTATAATCGGAGGCGTTATCGAAGTTGCCCAACACCTATTAAATTGGGGTAGAGAAGCGGAATGGGCTGATTTAGCCGCGGATGTTGTGGGTGTTATGGCGGCTGCATCGTTGTTTAGAAAGTCCTAATTTTTTAAAATATTATTACATGGATACCGCCATATACCTGGGAAATTTATGGCTGTATAATTTTTATATACGTCCGCACAAATAAGGAGTTGTGTACGATGTTTGCGTTGTATTGAAAGACAGAAAAGAATAACTAGACTATCATAAAAAACACCCTCAATTAAGAGGGTGTTTTTTTGTGAGGTCGGAACCGGATTCGAACCGGTGTAAAAGGTTTTGCAGACCTCTGCCTAGCCGCTCGGCCATCCGACCTTTTAAATTTTAAAGGACTGCAAAAATACCACTTTTTTCAACCTTTCGCAAACTTTATTTACTATTGAAAAATAATTTCTCCGTCCGCCATTACAATAACCCTATCGGTTTTTTTAGCAAAGTCTTCATCATGTGTTACAATCAATAATGAAGTTCCGGATTCCTGACTCAATTCTTTAAAAATATCGAAGACCATTTCGGCATTTTTAGAATCTAAGTTTCCCGTTGGTTCATCTCCCATGATAATTCGAGGGTTGTTAATTAGGGCTCTTGCAATTGCTACCCGCTGTTTTTGTCCTCCCGATATTCGCGTGGCCATTTTTAATGCTTGATCCTCAATGCCCAATAGTTTGAGTTGTTGTATCGCTTGTTCTTCGATTTCCTCACGGCTTTTTTTACCTAATTTAAGTGCTGGCATCATTACATTTTGTAATACCGTGAATTCCGGTAACAAATAATGAAATTGAAATACAAACCCAATA
>JALRKL010000205.1 GCA_023268875.1 Bacteroidia bacterium | reverse complement strand
GAAAGTTTCACGTTCCACAATTGTTTGAACTCAAAATCAAATTTTAAACGGTATACTTCTTCCAGCTGCAAAAAATGAGCCATTGGGATAACCGTAACTAAAACAATCAGTGGGCTAGGAATAGCTTTGAGTAAATTAGATTTTACATGGGTCCAGACCCAAACCCAAAAAATACTCCAAAACCCAATCAACGCTACTTTCCAATTCATTGCCTTTAATCCAACAGCCAGATGGGCAATTAGCGCAAGCGGCTTAGATATCGACTTGCCGTTTTCATCAACGGCAGGTATGCCTAAAAGGATGTATAATTGTTTGCTTAGAATAACCACTCCAATGGCGGCTAACATTCCTTGAATAGCACTAGGAGGAATGAGATCAACCCATTTTCCCCATTTTAAAATTCCAAAAAGAACTTGAAAAAGACCGGCTATAAATATTGCCGACAAGGCCAGCATCCAACCGCTCCTGGTATTTGTACCACCCAAATCATGAACTGCACCTAATACGATTACAATTAAACCGGCAGCAGGACCTTTGATACTCAATTCTGAACCGGTAATCCATGAGGTAAATACGCCTCCTACAGCGGCTGTTAATAAACCCATAACAGCAGGAAATCCACTTGCCTCGGCAATACCTAGACTTAAGGGAAGTGCGAGTAAAAACACATAAAAACCAGATGACAAATCGGCCAAAAAAGGGGCAGATAACTGGTTGGGAGTTTGAAGATAGCGCGACTTAAACACTAAGGTGCAAAGTTACGAAAAAATCGATTCAAAAGACTAAAGTTTTCTATAATTAACAGTGCGCAGAATTGCGATAATCGCATAAAAAAGCAATGAAGTCCCCCCTATTTTGGTTACTTTCGCAAGGTCTTGATATTAGGGGCTATCGATATTGGATCTAATGCGGCGCGTTTATTAATCGCGGAGGTTCATTCGCACGAAAACAAAACCCACTACACCAAGCTCAATCTACTGCGTATTCCAATTCGATTGGGTTTCGATGTATTTGAACACGGAAGGATACGAAGAGAGAAAACCCGACTTCTAGTAAAAACCATGAAAGCGTTTAAACTTTTATTGGATTTATACGAAGTAGAACATTTCAGAATATGCGCGACCAGTGCCATGCGCGATGCAACTAATGCACGAGAAATTATTCGAAGGGTAAAAATTAGTAGCGGTTTAAAAATCGAGGTAATCAGCGGTACCGAGGAGGCAAATATTTTGTATGAGAATCATCTTTCTGCAAATCTAATATCAGGGAGCACCCAATTATTTGTGGATGTTGGGGGTGGAAGTACGGAAATTACCCTGTACATCGACAATCAAGTTGTACAAAAAGAGTCGTTTAATATTGGTACCATCCGATTATTACAAGACCACTCTCCCGATTCCGAATGGAATCGGATGAAAGAATTTCTAAAGCAACAAGTTCGACCTATTGAAGGGCTTCAAATTATTGGAAGCGGAGGAAATATTAATAAGGTATTCTCTATGTCTAAGATCAAAGAGGGCAAAGCGCTTTCGGCAAGTTTCATAAAGAAATTGCATCAATCGATGCATACCCTTACTCTTTCTGAAAGAATGGTTACTTATAATTTACGCGAAGACCGTGCGGCCGTAATTGTGCCTGCTTTACATATCTACATTCACATATTGAAATGGTCTGGTCAAACGGAGATTTTTGTTCCAAAAATCGGACTCGCCGATGGCATTATTAAAAAATTGCATCACGATTTAGAAAAAATCGCTTTATCGTCTCAAAAGACCAATTAAAATTGGTAAAAATCAGGCAAGCTCACTAAATTGAGCCCATGAAATGCCCGTATCAAATTCAAAGTTTAGAACAATATCATACTGATTATCAGCGCAGCATTAACGATCCCGATACATTTTGGGCGGATATTGCCTCTAATTTCACTTGGAAGAAACAATGGAATACGGTGCGCGGCGGTGACTTCAAAAATGGGCAAAGTACATGGTTCGAAGGGGGTACACTTAATATTACGGAGAACTGTATCGACCGTCATTTAGCCGATAATGCCCAACAAAATGCCATAATATTCGAACCAAACGACCCTCAATCGGATACCCAATACATAACCTATCAACAACTATACGATCGTGTAAATGAGTTTGCTCATGTATTGCAAAAACACGGAATTCAAAAGGGAGATCGCGTTTGCCTGTATATGGGCATGATACCTGAATTGGCTATTGCTGTTTTAGCATGTGCACGAATTGGAGCCATTCATTCGGTAATTTTCGGTGGTTTCAGTGCCCAAAGCATTTCAGACAGAGTAAATGATGCGCAAGCAAAATGCATTATCACATGCGACGCTGCATATAGAGGCGCAAAAACAATCCCCTTAAAATCTGTTATAGACGATGCCTTAGCAAGTTGCACAAGTGTACAAACCGTGATAGTCTACAACCACGTAAACGAGACTGTAAATATGGTTTCGGGTCGCGATTTCTGGTGGAAAGAAGAAGTCTCTCAAGTGCAACAAGACAAACTTGGAGGATTTCCAGCTGTAGAAATGAACGCTGAAGATCCCCTTTTCATATTATATACATCTGGATCAACAGGCAAGCCAAAAGGAGTTGTTCACAGCTGTGCGGGTTATATGGTATGGGCCAATTACACATTCGTTAACGTATTCCAATACAAACAAAATCAATTGCATTTTTGCACCGCCGATATCGGTTGGATCACTGGGCACTCATATATAGTTTACGGACCTTTATCGGCTGGCGGAACAACATTAATGTTTGAAGGCATACCTACATGGCCGGATGCCGGTCGTTTTTGGGATATCGTAGATAAATATAAAGTAGATATCCTATACACGGCGCCAACGGCTATTAGAAGTCTCATGGGTTGTGGGCTAGATCCCCTCGAAAACAAATCGCTCGAGTCCTTAAAAGTACTCGGCACCGTTGGAGAGCCAATAAACGAGGAAGCATGGAATTGGTATCATGAACATATTGGAAAAAACCGTTTGCCTATCGTCGATACTTGGTGGCAAACCGAAACCGGCGGAATTATGATTTCTAATTTAGCGGGTATCACTCCGGCCAAAGCAACATTCGCTACATATCCACTTCCCGGCGTTATTCCCCAATTATTAGATGAGAACGGGCATGTATTAGAGGGTAATTCCGTGAGTGGAAACTTATGCATTGCGCAATCCTGGCCTGGATCTATTAGAACAACTTGGGGCGACCACGATCGCTGTTTGCAGACCTATTTTTCCGCCTATCAAGGGAAATATTTTACAGGTGATGGATGCCTCAGAGATGAAAACGGCATGTATCGCATTACAGGTCGAGTAGATGATGTACTAAACGTAAGCGGACATAGAATAGGAACGGCTGAAGTTGAAAATGCCATTAATATGCATCCGGGCGTAGTTGAAAGTGCAATTGTCGGATATCCTCATGAAATAAAAGGGCAAGGAATCTATGCCTACGTGATTTTCCAAAATGAAATCGATGACGCACAAACCCTGAAAACGGAAATTTTGAAAACCGTATCTCAACTGATAGGGCCAATTGCAAAACCCGATAAAATACAATTCGTTCCCGCCTTACCAAAAACAAGAAGCGGGAAAATAATGCGACGTATTCTAAGGAAAATTGCAGAAGGGGAATCCGATAAGATTGGCGATATCTCAACCCTTTTAAATCCCGAAGCCGTTGAAGTTATAAAACAAGGCGTGATTTGATAAGCATTCACAGGCTAAAGAATCAATTTTATGGCAGCCAAGCTCATCATTTACCCCAAATATGCTTATATATTAAATTATTGTTAATTTCGTCCGCAATTACGGACGAGGATGAACGAACTTTTTCAGCAACCACAACTAATAAGCGGTATAAATTATGCCAACTGGGGTATAGGCCTTACCTTACTGATAATCTTTACGGTTATTTTTCAATTTATATTTAGAAATTTCGCCTTGGTGGCCTCTAATCGCCGATTGTTTGCTTCACATTTTCTGTATTACTCGATTTCCATTTTTCTGATTATTACCACAATTAAGTCCTCCCTAGCTTTGTCTTTGGGCTTGGTAGGAGCCTTGTCGATTATTCGTTTTAGAACTGCTATTAAGGAACCCGAACAAATAATTTTCCTACTTGGACTTACAGCTATTTCTATAGCACTAGCCGCGGAACAGTTTTTATTGAGCACGTTTAGCGTAATTTTATTTACGGTGATTTCAATTATTCGCAACCGTCGATATGCCAAAAACGATTTTCTTAACCAAGATTTTCTGGTTATCCATTTTCAATACCCCAACGCTACCGACACTTTAATTCAATCTTTATTGGGAATTTCTGGAATAGCTCAGCTCGCCAACTACGAAAATCAGGCAGGAAGTTACCGAATGCTCTTTCAACTTGAAAATGCAGAAATTTCGGTAATCCACGCTGTGGAATCTATGTTAAAGCAGCACGAGATTTCCGATGCAACTGTGAAGATTTCCCAAAGTTTCGCCTAAAACTAAATGAAGGGCAAAAACAATACCACGCCTTTAAAATTCGTTTTTCTTTTGCTAGGAATGGCTTTACTTCTGCTCGAAGCAAGCAGCTATGCCGTATATAACAAACATTTACCCTCGCTGATATCCGATGTATTAAACTACGATTATCAACAAAAAAACTGGGCGATTATACCCCAAAAGAGCAGCGGAACACCTCTCAATGATACTCTGAAAATTGACTTATCCCAAGTTCAATTTCAAGCTTTAGCCAAAGAATGGAATCAAGAATATAAGAATGTTCATAGGGTAACCGGAAACCCGTGGATTGACAAAAAACGCAAACATAAAGCGCGAATTAAGCATTTAAATGGCCGAAAAAACGGCTGGAAAAAAGCTGAAATTTCAATGATGGGCATGTTGCCAGACCACCACGGCAACTTCGAAAGAATGTCGTTAAAGGTTAATCTAAAAGGAAATAATCGGCTTTTCAATAAAAAGGCATTCTCTCTGGTATTGCCAGAAACACGTGGCTATTTCTTGGACCAAATGGCGAACCAAGCCTACTTCGAAGAATATAAAGGCATACAAATTAATACCCGACCTGTTTGGGTGCAATTCCGGAAAAATAAACCCGTAGTAATGTTACTCGAAGATAAATTCGATAAGTTCTTGGTAGAAGCCAACGAACGCCGCGAAAGCATCATTTTCGAAAAAGGTTACGCCGGACATTTACGCGATATCCCCGGAATTGAAGAAAAAGACCTCGATTGGAGTAGTAATGCCACTTTATCCGATAGCGTTCGACAAAACCAGCTTTATAAATTCGTGAGTGCCACTTTTAACGATACGGTAGATGGCCCTTTTCGATATATCGATCATCAAAAAACACTCGGGGTTTGGGCGCTTGGCATGGTGTGCGCAAGTTGGCATCACTGGGTTGATATTAATATGCATTGGTATTACAACCCGGTTAATCACAAATTCGAACCTACTATTAGAGAAGTTAATATCGATCCAAAATGGCAATTAACTGGAGAACTTAATACTTTCGAAAATCGCAAAAAAGCATACAAGAAATATTTGCGAAAAATACAAAACGAGATTGTAAACCACAGACCTAACTTTTTAATATCATATGCCAATTGGGGAGAAAGACACATTCCATTTTTTTGGGAAAGATTGGATGCGGAAGTTGGCAAGGCAGCACGAAAAATGCATGAACTTCTCCCAAAATACGAGCATATTCGCATGCCTTTAAACGAATATCAAACCGAACAATACCACAATCAGATTCAACAACTATCCGCCTCGATACAAAATCTGTTACCAATACCCAAATTGAGTACCCCTGTAAAAGATGATTCCAAGCAAATCTTAATTTCAGGTACCCAATCTTTCTCAAACCATATCATTCACGACAAAAACACCCATGTCGTTGTAGCTCCAGGAAGCCATATCCTGTTTCAAGGGAGTACATCGGTTTGGCAATTGAATGGCGCTGTGTATTTTAAAGGTACCGCTCAAAATCCCATTACCATCGAAGCCGATTCTAACTGCCAAGCATCCCTATTTATAGAGAGCCAAGCAAAAGTACGATTGGAACATGTTATCTTTAAAGGGCTATCAAATTTACAATACCTAGGATGGAAAACACCGGCATCAATTACCATCCTTGAAACGAATAATGTTATTATATCAGATTGTGTTTTTGAAGGAAATAGACGTGGTGACGATTATCTCAATTTGTTCGGCTGTGACAATTTTACTATCCGTGATTGTTTATTTAAACGTGTAATCAGCGATGCATTCGATTCAGACTTCTCCAATGGTAACGTAATCAATACTGAATTTAATCTTGTTGGAAACGACGGAATTGATGGTTCAGGTAGTGCTATTAAAATTTACAATTGTCGATTCAATAATATAAACGACAAAGCCGTTTCTTCGGGAGAGAAAAGTCAATTCTCCCTATCATCCTCCTATATAGAAAACAGCGAAATCGGTTTGGTTTCAAAAGATATGTCAGACTTAATTGTAACCCAAACCCATATAAAAAACGTAAAACTTGCGGCCGCAATTTTCCAGAAAAAGCCCGAATACGGTCCCGCCTCATTAAAGATTGACCAAGACCTAAATCAAACGGATTACTTGGTTGAAAAAGGCAGCAAAATTTCGCACAAGGGCAATACTATTACCCAATCAACAAATGTAAAGCAATTGTTATACGGAAATGAATATGGTCGAGCCACACAAAAATAAAGGCACTTGGCATAGAGTCAGAGAATGGCTCAAGCGGGGAGATTCAAAAGAATCTGAATTTCGTTATGAAAAGAAATTTCTCATCCCGTTACAAGAGCTGCATGCTTTTGAAATTAGACTTTCCCGTATGGCCTGTAGCCCGATTCATTTGCCCCGATGGATTAATAATTTATATTGCGACACTCCAGAATACGAACACCTTAATGAAAATATCGAAGGGCTATCAGAACGAAAAAAACTACGCTTGCGCTGGTATGGAGATAAACATGGAACCTTGAAAGTAACGGCTGAATTCAAAATCAAATTAGACGATACAAACACCAAAAACAGCGTTAAACTAGGCAAAATAAAATTCCCTCAAGAAATGGATTTAAACACCCTTTTCCAAATATGTATGTTACAGTGGGGAAATAATTCGAGTAATGCAATACCTCCTGCAAATTACACACCAACTTTACTGAACCGGTATTATCGAAGCTATTATTTAAATTCGGCAGAGAATATCAGAATCACCGTCGACACTCCTATTTATTATGAAAACGCGGTAACAGGAATTAGGGCCGAACAATCCGAATATGCTATAGTGGAATTAAAGTGTCCTGCCAATCAAATCATTACATCTGACTTATTGCCCTACCAATTGAGCAAATCATCAAAATACATAGAAGGACTTCAACTTACAGACCCGCAGTACGAACGTTCGTCAATCTAATAGTTCGCCACAAAGTCGTTTAACGGAATACCGCAAACGCA
>JALRKL010000069.1 GCA_023268875.1 Bacteroidia bacterium | reverse complement strand
TATTATCGATACACAAAATATCAATAGACATTATTTCTTTAGCCATCACATACCCACGATTTAAAGTATAAACTTTATGATCTGGAGTAACCACAATACTCTTCCCAGTTTCTTCATCGGTAATTCTCATTACCTTTGCTTTAGGAGAAGTCTCAGCATAAGAAGTGATTGGTTTCCATTCTTTTTGATTGGTTTCAATATTATTATCTAACCAAGCCCCAACTAAGGTTTTGAAACCATATTCTTTAGCAAGAATCGGTATCTGTTCGTTTCCTTTGGTTGTCGAAAAAGTGCGAATCCATTTTGTATACGGGCGAATTATTTCAAGCTTCCTTCTAATTTGAGCTTCAGAGATTATATCTCCTGGTTTTTGCCCTTTTTGATAGGGGCTAAAACATAAACCGTAAATTCCCTTGTCTAAGGCATTGCGGCTTAATGTTACGAGCGACTTTTTATCTAATTGATTGGTATCTGCACCTAATAAGGATTTAACTCTCTCTTTTCTGTATGACATAAAAAGTATTTTAATTATTTGATCTCTTATTCAACAAGGCCAATTTTATTTCCTTCGATTTTTCTTCGGAAATATTATAATTTTTCATAATCAATATTGCCGATACAACGCCGACAATTGGTAAAATTGTGTAAAACAAGCGCATACCTTCGATAGAGGAAGTGGTTACGTTATTAGCATCAAACCCTACAAACGTAAGAATTAACCCGCCAAATAAGGCGGCAACACCAAATCCTAACTTTACCATCCACCAATAAACAGCTCCGAGCACTCCTTCTCTTCTTTGTCCGGTTTCTAATTCATCGAGATCGCAAACATCGGCGGTCATACTCATCATAATCGTAAATAAACCACCAATCCCAAACGAATGAAAAGGAAGAGCAAAAAGAAAAAGGTATGGCTTTCCTGGAACAAATAAGAACCAGAACAAAATATACCCAATGATTGAAATGCTCTGAGATACAATAAATGCCTTTTTCTTTCCCAATTTCTTCGACATAAAGGTTACCAATGGAATTACTAAAAATGAGGTTACAAGTGCGCCTATTGAGCCGTGCATAGCGGGCCAATTTCCCGCAGAGGAAGGCTGACCATCGAATAAATAGTGTACAATGATAAGAAAGGTAAAAGAAGCAACTACATTGAATGAATTAAAAATCAGAAAAGTTGAAACGGCTATTTGTCTGAACTGTTTAATCTTAAAGGCTTCAAAAGCGGAGGTGAAAATTCCCCTAAAACTTTTAACAATGTACCTTCCGGTAATTGGTAAGAAGTCCGTTCTATCTAATGTAGATTTTGTTTTTATAAAAAGTGCCGGTATTAATGCAAAAAGGGTACAAGGAATAGCAACCCAGATAGCCAAATCACGAACCCCTTGTCCAGCTCCTTCAGGAAACCAATTGGGATCATATAAAATTACCCAGAACCACGGAGCAATAACCCAAGCCCATTGGCCAATAAATTGGGCAACTGCCATAATTTGCGTACGTTCATGAAAATCATTACTTATTTCATAAGCTAAAGCCACGTAGGGTACGCTGAAAATGGTAAAGCCCAAATAAAAGACTAGCGACCAGAGTAAAAAATAAAAGAAATTATAAAAGACACCATTCCCTTCAAATAATTGCCACATGGCCACGTACGCGATACCAGAAATAATCGCACCAATAAATATGTAATGCCTCCGTCTGCCCCATTTTGACCTCGTATTGTCTGAAATAAACCCCATAATCGGATCTGTAATTGCATCAAAAATTCGCGGTAAGAATTGAATTATCCCCCATAAAATTGCCGCAAAACCTAAGTCTTGTACTAAAACAATAATAAACACGCCTAAAGCGGCAGGAAACATTTGTTGGGCGAGCATTCCAAATCCGAAAGCTACCTTAGTGGCTAAACTTACTCGTTTTATATTATCGGTCGGTATATTTTCCATGATTAATTCTTTACGTTATTTGCTTTTTTTAATCTCATGTGAATCAATCCCCAAGTTAAACTTTCGTTTCACAACATCAAAGGTTTTTTTCTTGTTCCGGTTTATATCTACCATGCCCCAGAATTCTTCATTAGGTGTGCCATCGTAAGGAACTCCACTACTGTTAGGTGCCCAACCTCCAACGTCTTGTTGTTCGGGATGCCCTGCTTTCCACCACCCGTCAACAAATGAGAATAAGGTTAAACCGGCAACCTTCGAATAATTATTTAAAATGGCGTCAATAATTTTCGTGTTAGCTTCCGCTTGTGCGTCTTCATTCACCCCTTGTTTGAAGCCATTTTTTGCAATTTTCATATAACTATCCGAACCAACCTCTGAATAATAAAAAGGCAATTTCGAAAGCATCTGCCACTCACTAACAACGGTTTCTGGCATATCCCAACGGTATATATTTAAACCCCATATGTCGATATGTTTAATGTTAGCAAGCGCCAAGGAATCAGGGATTTCACCATGGGCTGTTGAAACGGGATGATTGACATCGGTAAGATGAATCAACTCCGCTGCTTCACTTAAGGCTCCATACCAATTTTGAATGTCCCCTTCAAACCATTCGGGATGATAATTATACTCATTCCCTAATTCCCACATTAAAATTGCGGGGTGATCTTTGAATTTTTTGATATACTCTATGAAGGATCCGGAACGTATATCAAATTGACCCTCTTGATTATATCCAAAGCCAATAATTAGTTTTATTCCTGAATGGTGAAAACGGTCTAAAACTGCAATATCCTCTATGGGGGAATATACCCTGACGGTATTAATATTGGCCTCTATCATTAAGGATAAATCACGATCCAAACCTTCAAAACTGCGTTTGGTTTGACCTTTTTGTACAGGATGATAGCAAATACCTTTTATAAAATAATCTTTTCCGTTAAGCAATAAATGATTCCCCGAAACCTGCACTATGGAGGTGTCTTTAGAACAATGAGAGGACCCGATTATAAGGAAAATGCTTAAAAGGGAGGTGATGAATTTCATTGTTTAGTCTTTGAATTTGGGAGCGAAAACAGATTTTCTTACTGATTGTTCCTCTCCATTGAATGTTTTGGCAACCTGAAGGCCTCCACGACCTAATCCTTCAAATAATCCTCTATCGACTTGATCCCAAATGGCCATTTTTGCTTTTCCATCGATAGTGAATAAACCGAAATGATTTTCTGACCCTTTTTCGTGATTTGGGTCTTTCCATTTCTCATCGAATCCCTCAAAGAAGAAACAAGATATGCCATTTTTATTGGTCCAATCGCGTATTTTTCTATAGTAAATAGCTTGTTTATATTCATCTGCTGCTTTTGAACCCGAATCTCCGTAAAGTCCTTGTGAAACAGAAGACCAGCCTGTTTCGCCTATATGGATGGGCTTAACAACTCCTAACTTTTCTACATACGATTTTACCGATTGATATTGATTAATGGCATATTGAATTGCACGCTCCATGGCTAGGTTAATTCTATCTGATTCTGATAAATTTTTCTCAGTTTCAGTACTTTGCCAAAAATCAGGATTATAGTGAGTATCATGGAATGGATACGTGTGAATAGATAAATAATCTACCGCTTTTATAAGTGAATCTAAATCCGCATTATGGTATTCGGCTCCTCCTCCTCCCCAAGAGGCAAAGTTATCTGAACTTGTGATCCACACATCTTCAGGAAGTTTTTTCTCCTCCTTTGCTGTTTGCAAGTGCGATACCCATTTCAAAATAATTTTCGGTTCTACAAAATAGGACGTCGCCCAATGCACCATGGCCTCGTTTCCAACTGAAATGATTTTTACCACATCCGGATAATCATTGGCAAATTTGATAGCCTTCGCAATTTCTGATGCGTTATTTTCCAAGCTTTCAACCGAGTGATCGACAGGTTGATCCGTCCATGCATTTTTGCAATCAATCCAAGCACCAAGCATTACATACATCTCAAAGTTGGGATTTTCTTGTGTGGTTTTCCTAATCGCTTTAAGTATGTTTTCAGCTTGTGGTAGCTGTAAATTATACGTCCTGATAATTTTAACCCCCATGGCATTTAACAACAGTAAATCTTCCTGTATTTCAGCTATCGTGGGTTGTATATTTCGTGATTCATGACGATATCCCCCATATGATATGGCCAGATACCCTGGTTTACCTAGTATTTGTTCCGCAGTAACTGTATGCTTTTTCAACTCTTTATTCCTATTTGTACATGAAAAATTTATTAGCCCAAAAATTAGGGTAAAAGCGAAGTAATACTTTTTCAAAATATTTGAGCACGTAAAGTTCATTTAACAACCGAATTTCATTTTTTGGGGACGTTCACCATTATAGCGCTGACTTTTCCTGAGCGTTTATATATCTCTTGAGAATTCGCCAGATCTAGCTTATTACCATCTAACTTCAGCGTTTCTCCGTTTGTATAAACCAATTCAATTGAAGACGTTTCTGCCCTTCTGTATGTTACCAATACTTGGCAAACTGTAAATGCCAAAAAGCCTTTCTCTACCTTCACTAGATGCTTTTGTTCATTGATATCGTAATAGACAAACTGGGTAGGTTCTGATAGATATTCCGAATCATCTAAAATCACCGGGTTAAACACATAACAACCCTCTTGTATTTTCACCCCTAACTCCCCGAATCTACTCAATATATCTTCCTTGACTTGACCTGTCATACCCGGCTGTTGGGCTCCCTTACCTTGAGGGGTGTGCGAATACGGATCCGTTGGAAAAGCTCCATATAATTTAGGAGATTTATGAGCTCCAATACCCGCTTTTATTTCAAAGTAATGATCAAACAATCGTCCGATGGATTCAGCATTATCCTTTTTATATACGGCATTAGTAGTTACCTCAAACACCGCCAATCTTAACTTTGAAACCATATGCCAATAAATTGACCCTAATCCTTCATAACCAAAGAAGGTACCAGATCTCCCCGTAAAAGACTTATGGTTAAAGTTTTCTTCATATATACCCAATAAGGTGGGTAAGTCTTTTTCGGCGAGTTCTTTATATGTTTCGGGGAGTTCCTCAACGGCTTTTTTCAAGTAATCTGCGTTATTGAAATTACCATTAAAATGATAACCACCTTCTTGGTCCTTTATGATAATTTCTTTGTTGCCATCAAGGACTAATTTCTTTAATAATTCCGATGAATTTACTTGTTCCTCAGCAATATTGTTCTTATTTACAAAACGGGGTAATGTTTTATTCGGGTAAAGCAAATAACTATATTGATCCTCTCTAAACAGTTTACTTCCTTTTAAAGCATCAAGTAATTCTAAAACTTCATCTGTTTTGAGATATCCCGAACTTAAAACAGAAACTTGACCTTCCAACATTTCCGAGAGATGCGAAATAGCAATTTGATCATCACCATTTACGGTCATCAAATTGTAGGAATGGTATAAATTATCAGTTCTTTTATTCGCCCGAATCGAATGTTCCAAGAATCGCTGTGTAATGGAAACAAATGCCTTGACCTTCTCCAATTTCAGCTCATTCTTATGGGAAGAAAATCCGTTATTATAGATATTCAATCGGAATTCACTAGCAGCGGTTCCGAGGCTATCCACAATATTTTTCCTTTCAGAATCGTTGATATTACCGTTCAACAAAAACTCATTTGAGGTTAATGATTCATGAATACTATTGAATTGAAGCAAAAGTTCCTCAGAAACTTGAACCGCATCTATTGTGGTTTTCTCTATGATCTTACCAAAGAAATCAAGGAAACGTCTCAAATAATATAGTGTAACCATAGACACCCCATTTCCCACTAGCGCATTGTTGGCGTCATTCCATTCAGGTCTTTGCGTGTTCATCCAAATCCCACCTTCAGGAATAAAGTTTGAAACTTTTGCTAATACCGTTGCTAAAATCTTTTCAATGAAGTTAACATGATAAATTCCGTTGTTTTGAGCCCAAATCAAAGCACCATCTGATCCTACTTCCGACCGTTTTTTCTGTATTTCATTCTCTGAATCATGATCAAAGTCGATTGTATTTTTGGGATCGCTCAAAACACTCGAATAATCTTTGATTCGGTATGGCACATTCGCGTATACAAACAATTCTTCGGTGAAATAATATTCTAATTTATTGGGATAAACAGACTCGATGAATTCCAAGAACTTGAGCAAATATATTATCTGATGATCACCCCAATAGCCAATATAAGACCAAGGGTTATCTGGCTCGATGGTTTCCCAATCAAAACCGTCTTTAGTTACGCGATACGGATTGTATCCGTCGAAGGTAGTAGCATTTAAAAACTTGCTAATCATTCCTTCAATAAATTCTGGGTATGAATGCACCAAGGCCTCCCAGTTTTGAAAAATATCCCTCCAATTGCCCTGATAGTCTAAAATTTTAGATCCATCTATTTCGCTTTTTGTGTTAATTGAAAATTTATTCCAAGGTCTACTTGGGTCTCCATGCCTCCTACTAAATTTCAAGGGTAAATATTCGAGAGCCAAACGCTTAAAATCCTTGTTCGAATCAGATTGTATAATCTCTTTCAAATAATCCAGTGTGAATTTATCAGGCAGCCCGGTCAATAGATTCTTCTTAATCGTGTAAACCTGATGATTTGCTTTTTTCAGGTATTCTTGAAAGTCTTCTCTTTCAATCTCATAATTTCGATCAAAGACTCCGCCTCGCATAACGTTAAAGATGGTATTGGCAAAATGCCTCGCGTTACGAAGGCTATCCGAAGTCATTTGCAATCCATCAGAGGCTGCCACAATCTTCATTAGATCTTCAGTGCCTGTATTTATGGAACCAAGAACTTTTCCAGCAAGACCAACCGGTTCAGTCAATTCAGCTTTAAGTCGAACCAAATCATTCATATTTTGGTTCACATTGGCCACAATTGTCCACTCCTCTTTACCAAGCGATTTTAGTTCGATTTCTTTTTCAAGAAAATAGGCACCTCTCTCTGCCTTAATATCCGACTCTTCCTCGATTTCGTGTCCCCTGCGGAAGGAATCCAACTGCGTTGATGATAATAGTTTTTTAGATTTTTCAAGACCCAATGACCAAACGAGATTAACCTTGAGCGCTTCGCTGGGTTCTGCTTTATCTACTATAATGGCGCTCAGTGAAAAGATTCCGATCCCAGAATCTGTTTCTAACTCACTTTTTTTATAGGCATCAACAAGATTACTCGTGCTATTTTGAAGGCCCTCGTTAACACCGTAAGGAAGTATATTTTGGATTCCGTCAAGTATTCTAAGTTTAGCAGATTCCTTAGCTCTATTTTCCACTCGCGATCTTCTCACAAAGCCGTATTCATCACTCGTATTCCATTCGTAAATAAATGCTACCTCCAAGTCTAAATTAATTTCTTCGAATATTATTTTATTACCATAATAGCTTTTGTATAGATTTCGACTTACACGATAAATTCCTTGGTTACGCATTGAAAAAGGCTCCCATAAAAACGTTTTATCTGATTTATCAATCAAAAAAATTGTCTTTGAACCCGTAAATTCACTCGACTCGGATATTTTATCGTCTGTGTAATATGGGAATAATGCTTGATCCGGATTTTTTCTACCGGCGCTAAGTCCACCCGTACTTGATATGAAGAACCAATGATCAGAGCTGCTCACTAAGCTCATGAAAAAAGGCCTCATATTATCTACGTTTGAAATTTTATAGAAAAGCTCATTATTTATTTCTACCTCCTGCCCCTTTACTTCAGCATCGACAGAATGCAATTTCTTACTACCTAGGTATATATTAGAATTAGAACTCATTGTGTTAAACTCCCAAAAATAGGACTAGAAACCCATTATTTTAAGTGTTTTCTAGGTTTAATTGAAAAAGTTAAACATTGGGAATTCTAACCCTGATTTCACACAAATGGATAATCAAAAATCATTTAACAAATAGTATTGGTTTAATCCCATGTTTTGAAGCCATGACAAATTGTTATTATTACAATAAGTCTGATAATAATAGATTCAATTATCCGAAAAAATCCTTCCTGTTTTTTTTCAACAAAATAATTACAACCCCCAAATCACATCAAAATTATCATCTTCGAGGCTGTAAAAATGCTTAATCACATCGTGTAGGTTGCACCTAATGAGACTCCTATTACATTTGTCCCTACGCCCAAATTAGCCGTATAGCCAAATTGTTTGAGCAATTTAAAGTTAAAACTCTGCTTTATACCAATCAGGGTTATTTGCCATCCGTTTGATCCTGCACTAAAATTATACTCGGGTAGATTCGCACCATCACCACCGGTAACCTGTGTTCGGAAATTCACATCATACACACCTAGAGCCAAACCCGAATAAAGACTTAATGAAGATTTTGCGGCGTTTCTATTATACCAGTGATAATCTACGCTTCCCAAAAAGGAATTGATATTCACCTCATAGTGAAACACTATTACCTCATCGGGGTTTTGCAAATCCGGATATTCTAAATCTGGTGTTTTAACACTCGATACACAATATACCAATCCAATACTTATTCTATTTTTTACGTGATACTGATATCCAACAAATGTCGGAGCATTAATTGTATTGGCCTGTTTATTGGGGAAATCATATTTTAGTTCCTCATCCAAGCCATTAGAAATTTGCCTATTGGTAAAGTCGCTACCGCCACCATAATAAAAAGTAATTGACTCTTTATTAAAGAAGTTGGTTTTATTGTTATCTGCCTTCCGAGAAGTAGTATCTAGCAGATTTTGGGCACTTACATATTGACTAACAATCGTTACGAGGCTAAAAGCGATTCCCTTTATGATAGTATTGGATTGAAACATAGTTTAAAATACAGAAATCCTTGAGAAATACCGATAAAATAAAATGGAAAACATTCTATTTTAGTTTTGCAATAGTTGAAAAAAGACTTACTTTTGCACTCCGTTTTGGTCGGACCTCGTAGCTCAGCTGGATAGAGCAACTGCCTTCTAAGCAGTAGGTCACAGGTTCGAATCCTGTCAGGATCACCACGCAGTCAGATGCCCGTAGCTACGGTTGAGAAGGTCTATCATTAACTTGGTGGGCCTTTCTCTATTTATCAT
>JALRKL010000018.1 GCA_023268875.1 Bacteroidia bacterium | reverse complement strand
GACTAAAGTCACAAATAGACCAAGTCGTGCTGCATCTTTGAATATTTAGGGGTGCAAAAAGTATTCAACAGGGTTATACCTATATGTATGATCCTGTTGTAATTAAATTTCTCATCATCCGCCTTACCTCAGAGGAAAACCTTAATTTCTAGAATACGATGGCCCAAGAATTTAATTCGATTTTAACCACTGACAAACCGTCGAATTAGAATTTACCATTTTTTAGTTTCTGAGGTCCTTTAAAAACCACAAATCTGTTTGCGGGGTACTTCCCAATGGAAAATCATTTTCTACTCCAGAATTCACAAATCCGTGCTTTTCATAAAAACCCCGAGCACGGAAGTTATATTCCCAAACCGACAAGTACATGAACTCGTATCCTTGAGAACGGGCAAACTCAAACGCAAAATGTATTAATTTATAGGCCGCCCCGGTTCCATGAAATTCTTTAAGAACATAAAATCGCATTAATTCAATCGAGCGAAAAGAAGCAATTGAACCCAACGGACAATCATGCTTTTTATTTATGCGCATATATCCTTTAGCTGTTCCATCTTCCTCGAGAAAAAAGAAATTATCTTGGGGATCTTGCAATTCTAATTCACATTGCGACTTATTAAAATACGATTCCAACACACCATGCATATCTTCTTTCGTACAAGTACCACCAAAAGTATCATCAAATGTTTTTCGACCTATTGATTGAAGTAACATTACATCATTAATGTTCCCCTTGCGAATTGCCATACTCCAAAATTAAGAATTATTCTGTCTGTTGGGCTAATTTACATGAACTTATAATTATTCAATTTAACAATCGGTGAGTTCTGGATGATTAGATACTTATTCATTCATGGTGGCCGAATTGCTATCAGCGCTTCTGAATAAAAGGTCGTTGCGCCTAGCGATGAATTCTGCACGTGTATCGAATCTTAGATTTCATTTTTGTAAAAATTGCAAACAAGCATGTTAGATTGTCGGCATGATTTATTGGCATGTTAACCCTCCTCCAAAGGCCCCATTTATTGCTTCTATCTTCAATTATTACCTGTCTGATGACCTAGATGGATATGAAGAATACGATATCCTAACGCTTGAGTTGGCTAAAAAGTCATCGGGATTTTTAGGGTACGAGAGTTTCAAACATCAAGACAGGGGGTCGTTTATTAGTTATTGGATTGATATGGAAGCCGTTCAAAAATGGGCACGCAACCCAATCCACATAGAAGCGAAAAACCTTGGAATGAATCGTTGGTATCGTTATTACCATAGCCAAATTGCCGAGGTGAAACACTTTCACTCGAAAAATTAAATAGGCCTGATTTAATGATTTTTTCTATTAAATCCTACCATAACCCCAAAATAATCAACGTGTTTTATTTAGTCTTTAAGCCAAGTTAACGCCCAAAATCACAAAAAAAAGTAAATAAAACTTGACAAAATGTATTCAATGGGTATATATTTGTAAACAAAACTTTACAAAAATGAAAAATACACGACGTAAAACAACCATTCAACTGGCTATTTGGACTTGGACTTGGGTAGCTTCATTGGCATTAGCTTCATTCGGCCCTAGATTCCTTTGGGGCGAAAGCACCTTACTTACAGCCCTATCCATCTTGATTAATGTTGCCTTGGGTATTATGATGATAATAGCCAATCGTAATTTGTTCAACCAATTCGATGAATTGGAACGAAAAATTCAGTTAGAATCTATGGCCGTAACACTAGGATTAACCGTAGTTGTGGGACTTGCTTACTCGTTGTTAGAACAAACAAAACTCATCAACCTCAAAGCTGAAATTAGCGTCCTCGTTTTATTTATGTCGATTACACTTATTGCCGCATTATTTTTTAACCGACGTCGTTATTCATGAAAAATCGGGTAAAAGAATTACGAAAGAAAAAGGGACTAACTCAAGAGGAGCTTGCAGAAATTATTGGAGTGTCGCGACAAACGATTAACGCGATTGAAAAAGAAAAATTTGACCCAAGTTTACCCACCGCTTTCAAAATGTCGAAACTCTTCGAATTACCAATTGAAGATTTTTTCTTATTCGATACTTCAGTAGATCACTGAGCAATATACCAACGCCTATCCAGGGCAAGTTTCACAATGTTTTTTAAAATTATCTAATATAAGTTGCCAACCTTCTTGTTGCATATCGACTGGATTTTCAGATTCGGGAACAAACCGCTCAGTAACCCGGGTAACTCCCATATCGAAAACAAACTTAACTTCTACAAAGCGTGATGTTCCCAAATCCTCGCCCAAACTAAATTTAATCTTATGATTGGGCACTATTTCTTGAAATATCCCCCAAAAATCGAAAGAAAAACTGCCATCTTTTGCGGCCATTTGGTAAGAAAATTTACCCCCTACTTCAAAATCCGACTTGGCTTCTGGACAATGCCATTCGTCACTGGCAAAATTCCAATGAATTATGTGTTCAGGTTGGGTAAAACAACGCCATACTCTTTCGAGTTCCGCATGTACTTCTGTTTGTACCTCTAACATTTCCATAAACAAAAATAATTAAAGGGTTCAATTTCACTAATTATATTTGTAGAGCTATGAAATTTTCTAAAACCCTTAAGTATGTAACTATCGGACTTGCCGCACTGGCAGTCACTATTTTCATTACCATTTGGAGAGCCGGTGCATTCGAAGATGTTGTGGTTCAGAAAGGCAAACACGGTGGATATTTATTAATCGGCGCCGATCACAAAGGTTCCTATCAAAAAATTGGATCGGTATTCGCAAAAGTTAAAGAAGCCCAAATTAATGCCAAATTAGATTCCGCTATGTTTGTTGGGGTTTATTATGATGACCCAGGAAAGGTCGAAGAATCAAAATTACGCTCATTCGCTGGGTTTGTGGTAAAGGACTCAATCGAAGGTTTGAGCATCACAAAAAACAATCCCGACTTTCATTTCGTAAATATTGAGTTACGCCAATCGTATTTTACAGAACTAGAAACGAGCGGCATGTTATCTATGATAATCGCGGCCGTTAAAGCGTACCCCAAACTAGGAGAAAGCATAACCAAAGATCGGGTTTCCCCCAATGATCAAGGAATGGCATTTGAGGAATATCATAATGGCTTTACGCGATTTGTCATGCACGTGGAATAAAGGGAACTAAAAAATCCAAGAACCGACTAAAAGCAACTATTTGATAAAGTCGATTTACCGTCATAATTCACAACTTCATTTTTATGAGATGCTTCCCCGATTAAATTCGCTCCATGAAAACAACACACTTTTTAAGTCTTTTACTCGCTTTGTTTTGCTTTAGTCAAACAAGCGCACAATCGTATAAATTAACGCATTTCATGTTAACTGCTACTAGCCTACCACGCTCTTACGACGGTCCTACAATTACCATTAGCGATAGTTTTCTCAGCAACATAACGGAAATAAAAAAGGGCGATAGCTCAGAATTCACGGTGGTTAAAGAACGAATAATCAAAAATAAAAAGGGCAGATATATAAAAACATTAATTCCAAACGGTGCCAATAATTATTACATAGAGCCCAGTGAAATCAAAGCCGAGCGAAATGCGGGCATTTACGAAATAACCGTGGAAGCCGGCTATAACAATGGCACCACTAAAACATTGTTTTTCAAAGGAAGAAAACTGGATAACTAATAATCCAACGAGCCTTATCAGATCCATTCATTTCAAGTTTCAATGAGAGCAGTTACCTCTGAGGGTTAAGCCACCAATAAGCCGCTCCAAATCTTCTAGACCACGATTTTTCCGAATGGTCATCCCCTTCAAAAAATCGGGTTATCCAATTGGTTTCATTGAATCCGGCCTTATGTAATTGAGAATCTACCTGGGCTTGAATGCCCGGATAAAGCGCGTCTAGGGTTTGATTTCCTAAGTCAAAATACCACTTATTGTTTCCTGGAACAGGCAAATGCTCATTCATATAACCCAGAATTTCACCCGGTATCGGATTATCCTCCACTTTCCATACGCCTGGCCAATGCGTGCTGAAACAAAGGGCACCACCAAAAACTTGAGGATACTCACACATTGCATACATCGATATTAGGCCACCCATACTGCTTCCACCAATAAAGGTATTTTGAGGGTCCTTTTTAACAAAAAACAACGAATCTATTGCCGGCTTTAGTTCTTCAACGATAAACTTTAAATAATTATCCGAAAGAGCAGAAAAGGAATCTCCCCCTACACTATAGTTTCGGCCATTTTGGGCACACCACTGCCTTGTTTCAGCATTCATGTTTTCAAAAACTTTCTGGGGGAAGAACTCCGAATGCCTTTTACTTCCGCCATTCCAAATTCCCACAACCATGGTTGGCGGCACTTTCCCCTTGTTAATCAATGCTTGCAGGGTTTCATCGACCTTCCATTCTTGATGATTCCATGTTACATTAGAATCAAAAAGCATTTGACCGTCGTTCATGTACAGCACGCTGTAGGCTACGACAGTATCGTCGAGAACGAACGGGCGCCAGATATCTACAGTGCGCTTACCTATATATTTCGAATCAAAATGTTGCCAACGCACCAATACTCCAGAGGCAACTTGTGGTATGCCGCCTGTACTCTGACCCTGTAATACAAGAATCTGAAAAGACAGTAAAAAGAAGAAAATCTTAAGTGGTACGCTGCGAATTCTCTTTAAAGTAAATAACATCATCTTCATATTTGCCAAGTTTAAATGCGCCATTAGGAATCACTCCTAAACGATTAAATCCATTTTTCTCTAAGAGGTGTTGCGACACTTTATTTCGGCCAAAAACATGGGCCACTACGACCTGTAAATCGAATTTCGCAAAACCATAAGGCAATATTAAACGAATCGCCTCATTTGCTATGCCCTTTCCCCAAAAGTCTGGTGAGACCCAGTATCCAAGCTCCGCTGTTTTACAATAAATATCGTCTCGAAAGTGAAGTCCTATACCTCCCACTAAATCCGTTCCATACTGAATCCCAAATACAGAGCAAGGATCTTGTGAAGAAAATCGATTTATAAAAGTTTCAGCATCCCTACGGGTATACGGGTGGGGAAATCGATCGCTTGTATTTTGCGAAATCCGCGCATCATTTGCGCGTTTTGCAAATAATTCTGCATCACTTAATTGCAAATTATGCAACTTTACCTCCAACATGAGTATTAAGAATTAGATATAAGATATCTTCAAAGATAAACATCTACTCGCATTATAAATTTTCCAATCGCAATCAACTTGGTATGATCATAGCGAGAAATCTATCTTATAATAAAATAGCGGTAGTAATCCCAATTGATAATTAATACGACGATAGGGAGGTTCGTTTATGTAAGTGTAGTTAAGAATATTCTTTCTGTTGGTAACATTAATTAAATCGATAGCAAATTCGTGGCTCACCTTCTTGGCGTTAAATCGATAACTTATTCGAACATCAAATCGCATATATGGGTTACCGAATCGCTCGGTATTCTTCATCGCATCTAACTCGCGATATTCACGAAAATCAACAGAGGCAACAGAATCAATGGGCGAAAACCTCCTTGCCCCAGCAAAGGTGGCCTTTCCACCCACATTCCAAATATGCTTTTTTGACACGGTAAACTCTTTTGCGAACAAAGCATTTACCGCATAGTCTGTATTGAAATCTGAATTCCTCCAAACTCCATCGCTGCCAGCATACATAGCCTTGAATACACTACCAGAAAATAAATAATAAAATCCTTTAGAGAAAAATCGCTCTACCGTTAACTCAAGTCCGTAATTGTAAGCTTTTCCCTCTGAAACAAGAGGTTCAGGAAAAAAGCGACTAAACCCAGACCCGGTATTGGCCAAACTAAAAGAAGAAGGTTTTTCTTCAATAGGGATATCCCATAAATTTTGATAATAGGCCTCCATTTTAATGCGACTCGCTTTTCCCGTATTCCAATCCCAGCCTAATATATAATGAGCACTTTTGGTCAAGGCCATATCCATCAAATGGGGTCTATCCGCTCCAGGGCGAACATAATAATACAGGTAGGGCGACTGATTTTGAGCATGTATACCTGTACCAAAATTCAAACGATGTTTTTTAGAAATTTGATATGTCAAGCCGAGTCGTGGAAGCACCCAAGCAGCGGCAACGCCCCTTAAGGGATCATCTAATTGTGTTTTAAGTGGAATCATAGACCGATATCCCAGACCGAAAACCTGCGACTGCAAACCCACTACACTGGTCAAACCCCGCGTCCACCTATACTTCCATTGTACATATGGGATGAACATATCGCCTGGAGAATTTTTGGAATTCCAACGAAGCGACCATGTCCAATAATTATCTAATTTCTCATTTAAATTCCGGGCAGAATCAAAATATGTATACCAATAATGTCGGTATTGCAAACCTGCTTTTAATGTACTACGAGAATTAAAAGCATGATTAACAAAAAGGTGCATACCCAAGGATTGCTCTTGAAAGAGATAATCCAAATTTGAAACCGTCGAATCCAATTTTAAACTATTAAACATTTCGCCATCGCGATATGTAGTATCCAAAATGGTAAAAAAGGCAAGTTGATGTTGGGCATCTACACTCTGGTGATTGAAACTCATCACTGCCTTTATATAAGTTTTAGAACTTAAGGTTTTTTGATAACTAGCCCCTAAAACCCCCATTGTGGAACCAAAAAACTGGTCGCGATCGTTATCTCCGTATAAATTACGGCTCGACTCCGTTTTATCGGATATCATTATATCGATATTGCTGATTCCACCCATACCGAAAACCGAGAAACTGGCCTTATTCTTTAACGGGAACTTCAAATGAAACGATGCATCTTGATACCGAGGCACTGCATCTGTACCGATTGGTACGTTCAAAGCCCCCAACATCGACAATGTCGAATATCGGTAGGTAGCTAAATATGTCGCGCCTTTCTTATTTAAAGGACCTTCTGCCAATAAATCCCAACCCAAAATACCGAATTGCGAACTCATTTCGTGCTTTTGCGAATTCCCAGGTCTTAATTTCAAATCAAATGCCCCTGAAATGCCATTTCCGTATTCCGCGGGAAAAGCCCCCGTAAAAAAATCACTATTACCTAAAATCTTGTTATTAATAATAGATACCGACCCTCCGGTTGTTCCTGGAATTGCAAAATGATTGGGGTTGGGAATATCTATCCCTTCCACACGCCACAATATTCCCGCGGGGGAATTTCCCCTAACAACGATATCATTCCGGGAATCATCGGCTCCTTGAACACCTGCAAAATTCGATGCCATCCTTGCGGGATCTCCCCTACTTCCCGCAAAACGATCTGTTTCCTCTACTGTAAACAATCGCGCTGAAATAAGTGCCGCATCATTATTGGTTTGATCGTTCGACTTCCGTGCCTTTAGATCTACCGAACCCATCCGCTCTACAAATTCCTTTTCTAAAGAAACATACATCGCTCCTTCTTTTCCCGAACTCAATATTATTCCACTCGCTTGATATTCGGTATAACCCGCTAATGAAATTCGCAATTCATTTCGACCAACCCAACCGCGGTCTACCACAAAATTACCCGAAACGTCGCTTCGAACTTCGCGAAATGAATCTGAATTATTTTCAAATCGTAGAATAACTCTGGCATCCGACAATGGCATTTGAGACTCTCGATCAATTATTATACCCCTGAGGGTCTGATAAATTTGTCCATGAGCCAAATTCGATGTTGCCCCTAGAAATACTAGGATGACATACAGAACTTTTAACTTATTGGTTATTGAAAACATAATTACGGTAATTATTGAACGGCCGTAAAAATACGCATCCCGTTTTATCCGCAAAATTCTAAATCAAGCTATTTTTAGTAAAAAGCCTTAACCCGGATAAAATTATTACGGTTTTATCATAATGGATACATTATTTAATGATTAACTCATTACCGATTATTGACTTAAACAACAATTATCGCTATATTCGTTTTCATGGTGTATCGCATACTGGCTACAAACAATACCGTTGATTTAGATACGTATTTGAGCGAGTACCTATCTAATAACCCCGATGCTCACATTATTATAGGTTGCGACTCCAAGAACCGAGAAAATGAAACCGTATATGGCTTGGTTATCGTGCTCTATAAAGAGAAAAAAGGAGGACATGTATTGTACGCAAAAGAGCGAATACCCCGCATACGCGATCGATGGTCTCGATTATGGCGTGAAGTAGAGCTTTCTGTTGCGCTAGCGAATGAATTGCAAGAAAAAGGATTCCCCAAAGCTCAATTTATAGATTTAGATTTAAATCCAGATCCCCGATACAAATCGAACGATGTAGTTCGAGCCGCGGTAGGTTTGGTAGAATCCATGGGATACAAAGCAAGAACAAAACCCTTTAGTTTGTGCGCCAGTTATGCGGCAGATAAAGTCTGCTAACGTTTAATTGACTTTTGATACCTCTTGTCGAATCCCATGTACAATCTAAATTGCTTTTTGTAGTTTCGCGCACTTGAGCATGTTAAAGGTTAGCCACGTTTATAAATATTTCGATGATCATTGCGTTAACAATGATATTTCATTAGATCTAAAAAACGGCGAAATATTTGGTCTCCTTGGTCCTAATGGAGCAGGAAAGACAACACTAATGCGTATGTTGGCTACAGTAACCACTCCAGATCGCGGCGAAATCTTAATCAAAGGAGAAAATCTAGGACCAAAACACGTACCCTTAATTGGATACATGCCAGAAGAAAGAGGTTTGTATCGTAAAATGTCGGTCGTGGATCAACTATTATACTTTGCAGAACTTAAAGGATTGGCGCGTTCTCACGCCAAAGACAATGTTCGAAAATGGCTGCATCGATTGGATATAGTGCATTGGGCGGATAAGAAAATGGAAGAACTATCAAAAGGGATGGCCCAAAAAATCCAATTTATTTCTACCATTCTACACGAGCCCGAATTTTTAATTTTAGACGAACCATTTAGCGGTTTTGACCCTGTAAACGCCGACATGGTTAAGGATCTTATTATTGAGCTCAAGGAAACAGGAACGACCATTTTATTCTCAACACACCGTATGGATAATGTGGAAGAGCTTTGCGATAGGCTTGCCATTATTCATGAAGGAAGAAAGGTATTAGACGGTTCGATTGATGAGGTGCGCCGAGAACATTTCAAGTTTGAATACGACCTGAGCTTTACCGACGTTGTAACGATACCCGAACACTTGAAATACCGCAAACTTGAGGTTGCTTCCCCCAATACATACCGCATAACCTTAGAAAAAGACGAACCTTTTAATTCCTTGCTCGATTGGGCATACAGCACCCAAAAATTGAAAGCTTTCGGAGAATATTTACCTACCATGCACGAGATTTTCGTGAATAAAGTTTCGAATAAATGAGAAGTATCTGGGTTGTTTTAAAGAAAGAATACCTAACCCGTATTAAAAACAAAACGTTCATTTTGATGACCTTCTTAGCGCCGGTTTTAATCGCCTTGTTTTACGGGGGTGCCATTTATTTTGCAACGGTTGGCGCTGAGGATCATTCGGAGAAAACGATGTATTTTCAAGCTCCGTATTGGGACTTAGAATCTGATGAACTTTCATTTGAAGACTACACTTTTGTTCCCGCTCTAAGCAGCACGAAAAGTATGCTTGACGCCATTGAAAACAAGAAAATGAGCGGATGGTTGCAAATTAACGATAAGGATTTACGGAACTTAGACTCCGCCGAACTTGTGGGCGGAACCTCCTTCTCCGTAACCGAGATACAAAAACTCAACAACCATATTAAAACACGGGCGCATGAATTCCTACTGATGGAATCGGGCATTTCCGATAGTACCCTAAGACAAACCGAGGTACACGGTGGAATAAAGGCATTAGAAATCGACAACGACGGAGATGTAGCCAATTCAAACACTACCCTAAAAAGTGCCGTAGGCTTTGCGATGGCCATGATTATTTACATGTTCATCTTCATTTACGGATCTATGGTTATGCGCTCTGCTATGGAAGAAAAAACCAACCGAATAGTTGAAGTGATTGTAAGTTCGGTTAAACCCTTTGACCTTATGCTTGGAAAAATCCTTGGGGTGGCACTCGTAGGTCTTACCCAGTTTTTCGCATGGATCGCCCTAAGCTTCGGTCTTTTAGGTGGACTCAGCTATGCATTTTCAACAGGCAGTGATGCCATTCCTAAAGAAGCGCAAAATGTTCCAGTGAATGAGTTAATTTCCGGATTTAATGCACTCCCATTTTTCGATATAATTATTGTCTTTATTTTATTTTTTCTCGGGGGATATTTACTTTACAGCAGCATCTTTGCCGCAATTGGAGCCGCGGTAAATCAAGAAACCGACGTGCAGCAATTTATGCTTCCTGTGAGTTTACCGTTGGTCTTTGGTTTTATCATAGCACAATCGGTTGTATTCCAATCACCCAACGGTCATTTAGCCAAGGTTTTCTCGATGATTCCCCTTACCAGCCCCATTGTAATGGCTGTTCGAGCGCCTTTCGATGTGCCAATTTCCGAGATAATAGGAAGTTTTATTTTACTCCTGCTCACCTTCGTTTTCATGGTTTGGTTGTCGGCTAAAATCTACCGAGTTGGGGTACTCATGTATGGAAAAAAACCGAGCTGGAAAGACCTTTTTCGTTGGATTAAACAATCCTAAAGCAAATTCAATTGCGGACTATTTCCATTGGTTTTTGGAGACTCATTATTGGGTATTACGGGTCCCATGTTTGATATCTCATTAGATGGATCATTACCCGAAGGTTCTTCTTCTTTTTCAATCACTACTTCTTTCTTTTCAGGAACGCCGAGTTTATCTGAAACGAGTTTTATTTTTTTAACGGTATCGAAAGACAATCTATTTCCGACTGCTTTCCAACCCTTCAAATCAATAAACTCCGTAATATTAACTTCTTCTGTGTTTTTTTCCTTTTTCTTGTTTTCAGACAATATTTCTATAAGCATAGGCTGAGCCAATGATAGGCATTCCAAATGCGAACCTTTTTCTTCGGAAATAAAACCAAATTTCTTGTTGGACGTACTCGTTTCAATGATAAAGCGCTTCACAAAGTGCTGCTTTGATTTACCATCTAAGTACACTGCTTGTAAGGGCAGTTCGGAGTAATATTTTTGAATATGGTATACTTCCTCCGGGGCAAATCGATTGATCAACTCGTAATTTGTTAATTCGTAAGAGCCCTCTTTATACACGACTAACAATTGGTCATCGGCATTAAAATCACCCAAATAAACCCCTTTCTCATCACCATTTAATCGACCGGTTAAGTTATCCCACCAGATATTAACGCCACCTAAAGTAGAACCGCCTTTTTCTTTGAGATCAACCTTTCGAACCGGATATTTCGTGATTTGATTTCCCCCAGCGGTTTTACCCTTAATAGCCAATTTAGCAAAATCGTAATCGAATTGTTTAAGTCTGGCGTTGGCTGAGGCACTCAAATAAATATTGATTTTTTCCGCTTCGCCATTGGGATTGGCAGAGAAGTACAACACTTTAGTTTTGGGGTTATCCGTAGCCATGTTATACACTTTTTCTCGGATTAAACCCGTTGCATTGAAGCGTTTGGCCATGGCTTTTTTACCTGCACCGTCCCAATAAACTAAATTATAGGTAGTACGTTCGTCGCCTTTTCGCCAGATGCCCACATAAATTATTTCTTTACCGTAAAAATGTTTATCGGAAACCTTGGCAATGGAATAACTGCCATCGCTGCGAAACGCGATGATATCATCGATATCCGAACAATCTAAAACAAAGGCATCTTTCTTTAATGCCGTACCCACAAAACCCTCTTCATAGTTCGCGTATAATTTCACGTTAGCAGCAGCTACAATATTGGCTTCGATGGTATCGAATAATTTGATTTCTGTTTTACGCTCTTTTCCAGCCCCATATTTTTTAATCAATTGCTTGAAATAGGCTACGGCGTAATCGGTAAGATGTTCGAGATGGTGCTTAACTTCCTCGATTTCCAATTCTATATTTCGAATAAGTTCATCGGCCTTGAAAGAATCAAATTTCGAAATACGTTTGATTTTTATTTCAGTAAGTCGAACAATGTCCTCCTCGTGTACTTCGCGCTTCAGGAGTGGTTTAAATGGGTCTAACCCGCGATCAATTGTTTCAATTACCGCTTCCCAAGTTTCGCATTCTTCAATATCACGATAGATTCTATTTTCAATAAATATTTTCTCTAAAGAGGAATAATGCCATTTATTTTCGAGCTCTCCTAATTGAATTTCTAACTCCCGCTTAAGCAAGCCCAAGGTATGTTCAGTAGATGCCTTTAAGATTTCCGACACTCCCATGAAACTGGGCCTATCAGCCTCAATTATACAAGCCAATGGAGAAATAGATAGTTCGCAATCTGTGAATGCGTACAAAGCGTTTATCGCCATATCGGGCAATATACCGGGAGCCAGTTGAATTTCGATTTCTACATCCGCTGCGGTATTATCGATAACTTTTTTAACCTTAATCTTTCCGCTGTCGCTTGCCTTAATTATACTCTCTATGAGTCCACCCGTTGTTGTTCCAAATGGTATATCCTTTACCAATAAGGTGTTCTTATCTTTTTCTTCGATACGCGCCCGAACCCGGATTCTACTTCCCTTTTTACCATCGTTATAATTAGAGAAATCGGCACTACCTCCTGTTGGGAAATCCGGAAAAATTTCTACTCTTTTACCCCGCAGTACATCTATGCTTGCCTCACATAATTCAATGAAATTATGGGGCATAATTTTCGTACTTAAACCTACCGCTATACCTTCTACCCCTTGCGCTAGGACTAGAGGAAATTTCATCGGAAGGTTCACAGGCTCGCGTTTACGACCGTCGTAACTTAATTGCCAATAAGTTGTTTTATCATAAAAGGCTACCTCTTTTGCGAATTTAGACAAACGGGCTTCTATATAGCGAGGAGCAGCCGCAGAATCGCCTGTTCTAACATCCCCCCAGTTACCTTGGGTTTCAATAAGCAGATCTTTCTGACCCAAATTAACCAAGGCATCACCAATAGCGGCATCACCGTGTGGGTGGTATGCCATAGTAGCTCCAATGATATTAGCCACCTTGTTGAAGCGACCGTCGTCCATCTCATTCATGGCATGCAAAATCCGTCGTTGCACAGGCTTCAAACCATCTTCAACAGCCGGAATAGCACGTTCTAGAATCACGTAACTCGCGTATTCAACAAACCAATCTTTGAAAAGCCCACCAACGGGCTTTACTTCGGATTGGGTATTGATATTATCTTCGTCGTTTGTTGACTCAAGATCGTCGATATGTTCGGGATGCTCTTCCATGAATGACTTCCAAAACTAGCATTTAATTTCCATGCTTACTTCACAGTTTATTCACACAATTACTTGATATTTCTTTTGGAGAGAAGCTTGAATAGATGTGACATTTTGTCAGTTTATGCCTAAATTTGTAGATACATGGAACTACAAGCAGTAAAACAACGTTTCGGGATTATTGGGAATGCCCCTTTACTCAATGCAGCGCTACAAACTGCGGTCAAAGTGGCCCCTACCGATATGAATGTACTTATTCAAGGAGAAAGCGGTGTGGGTAAGGAAAGTTTCAGTAAAATCATCCACCATTTAAGCGGCAGAAAACACGCGCCCTTCATCGCTGTTAACTGCGGTGCCATTCCCGAAGGCACTATTGATAGCGAATTGTTTGGTCACGAAAAGGGCTCCTTTACTGGCGCCACCGAAAAACGACAGGGATACTTTGAAAGTGTTAATGGTGGAACCATCTTTCTCGACGAAGTAGGTGAATTACCTCTGGGTACCCAAGCCCGTTTGTTGCGTATACTTGAGAACGGAGAGTTTATTAAAGTAGGAAGCAGTAAAGTACAAAAAACAGACGTTCGCGTAGTTGCCGCAACCAATCGCAACCTCCTCGACCGAGCGCAACAAGGTAAATTTCGCGAAGATTTATATTATCGTTTGGCAACGGTGCCCATTCGTGTGCCTAAGTTAAGTGAGCGGAAGGAAGATATACCTCTGCTATTTAAAAAATTCAGTTCCGACTTTGCCGAAACCAATCACCGAGAATTTTTGGAGCTAAGTCCTGAGGCTCAAAGCCTTTTGGGAAGTTATCCTTGGCCAGGAAACATTCGACAGCTTAAAAATATTAGTGAACAAATTTGTGTTCTAGAAAGTGAATCTTGGATTTCCGCAGAGGCCTTACAAAAATACTTACCTCCCTTAGTAAATCAATTGCCCATGTTATTAGAAAAAACAGCGGATGGCAATTACGACGGCATGAGCGAGCGAGATGTATTCTATAAAGTATTAATTGATTTACGCCGAGATGTAAATGATTTAAAAAAGGTTGTTTTCGGCTTATTAGAATCTCAAGAGGGCAATCAAGTTCCTGTTCCCGCTAACCTAAAACAAGAAAGCGGCGGTTTTCGCAATTATCCAGTACACGAAGAATCGCGATTTTTACAAACCCCAAGTCACCATCAGAACGACATAAACACCTACAATAACAGCGATGATGATGTAGAAGACTTTATAGACGCAGAAACTTTGGGAATTGATGATTCTAACGACTTAAG
Organism: Bacteroidia bacterium; assembly: GCA_023268875.1. Classification (GTDB taxonomy): domain Bacteria; phylum Bacteroidota; class Bacteroidia; order NS11-12g; family UBA955; genus VMCP01. The sequence goes on along the minus strand of JALRKL010000018.1, from coordinate 16,177 downwards.
CTTAGAATCAAAAGAGATTGAACTTATCCGCTTGGCACTATCAAGAAATAATGGAAAACGAAAAAAGGCAGCCGAGGATTTAGGTATTTCCGAACGCACTTTGTACAGAAAAATCAAACAGTATGAATTGGATTAATCGAGCACTTGGGATAGGCGCAATACTCATTATGAGCAACTGTGGGATTTATGACTTTAGAGGAGCGAATATTCCTAAGGATGTCAAAAACTTTTCGGTAGACTTCTTTAATAACGAGGCCGATTTGGTAAATCCGAGTCTGAGCATAGACTTCACAGAAAAAGTCAAAACGAAGTTTCAAACGGAAACCACGTTGGGAATGGTTGCCGAAAATGGAGATTATAAAATTGGTGGGGTAATCAGCCGATATCAAATAACTCCTGCTGCCTTGAATGCCCAAACTGGTGCCGCTCAAACACAATTTACCATATCGGTACGCGTTGATTTTATTTGCGAAAAATATCCAGAAAAAGACTTTTCAAAAGATTTCACATCTTCCCAAACGTTCGACTCAGGTCTGGACTTCAATACGGTTGAAGCCACACTTTCTAATGAATTAACCGATATTATTGTACAACAAATTTTTGCGGCAATTGCACTCGACTGGTGAACAACAAAACGCTTAAACATATAGCCCAAAACGCAGAATCACTCGATGCAGGGAGCGTTCAAGACTTGGTAGACTTAACCAAACAATTCCCTTATTTCGCTTGGCCCTTTGCCTTATTGGCAAGGCATTACCATGGGAAACAAGATTACCGAACCGAAGCGCTCATGCATCAAGCGGCAATGCGTATACACGACAGGAGTTGGCTATTTTCCTTTACAAACGAATCTGAGGACTCCAATAATGATAAACATTTGCCCATCACGCAAAATGTTTCACCGTTATTAGAGCTCGAGAAAACAAACACCGAAGAAGCCCCACTAGATAGGTCCAGTACTCGACAATTTGAGCCGGTAATCGAGGAATTTCCGAAACATAGTACCGAAGAAATTACACCTCCTGCCAAAAGTAAACCTATCTTCGAGGAACCAAATGAAAAACCCATCCGGAAACCCATATTCAGTCCGGCTGCGATGCATTATGATTTGGAAAGCATTTTCAGTACGAAAGATCCCGAAGATAATGAAGTGCATACAGGAAAAGCGAGCAATGACTTTTATTCTTGGTTGAATGGAAAGAAAAATCAACCAACGGGCTCTAATACGGCTTCGGGAAACCCAAATAACGCCTCTGCTAAATCTACCGAACATCAAAAAAGCATTATCGAGAACTTCTTGCTAACAAAACCAAGTATATCTAGACCTAAGCAAGAATTTTTCAAGCCAGAAAAAGCCCAAAAGAAGGGAGAACAACTCACGAGCGCAATAGTAACCGAAACACTCGCGGGCATATATTTAAAGCAAGATAACCCGCAAAAAGCAATTTGGGCATACCAACAATTGCAGTTGAAATTTCCCGAAAAAAAGACGTACTTTGCAAACCTAATTAGTCAAATCGAAAAAGAACAAAACAAATCATGACCTGGATACTTATTTTAGCCATTATCGTTTCCCTACTCCTTATGTTGGTTATTCTCGTACAAAACCCTAAGGGTGGCGGATTGGCATCGAACTTCTCACAAGGAAATCAAATTTTTGGAGTTGAAAAAACTACAGACATCGTAGAGCGTATCACTTGGATTGGCGCTATCGTTATCGTTGTTATTTCATTGGTGGCCGCTTCTTATAACGGTCAGCGTTCAAAAGCTGCTGGTTCACAACCTGCTGCTGAGGAAACCACTTTACCTGATGTAAAGGCACCAAGATCTACTCAATAAAAAGAATTTAACATAACATCTAAACAAAAGAGGCCGTTTCAAATGAAACGGCCTCTTTTGTTTAATCGAATTGTTATTATTTATTTTTTAGTCTTTCTGCTAGGTCTAAACCGTGCAACTTCGCCGTTTCCTTGGCAATTTCGTAGCCGGCATCGGCATGACGTACAACGCCCATTCCTGGGTCGTTATGTAATACACGGCGCAACCTGTCTTCCGCATCATCCGTACCATCTGCTACTATAACCATTCCAGAATGTATGCTGTAACCCATACCTACTCCACCACCGTGATGCAAACTAACCCAACTAGCTCCACCCGCAGTATTTACGAATGCATTGAGTATCGGCCAATCCGCAACCGCATCAGAGCCGTCTAACATTGCTTCGGTTTCCCTATTAGGTGAGGCTACTGAGCCCGTGTCCAAATGATCTCTTCCGATTACAATGGGTGCTTTAACTTCTCCGTTTCGCACCATTTCATTGAATGCCAGGGCCGCTTTTTGCCTTTCCCCTTGTCCAATCCAACAAATACGAGCGGGCAAACCTTGAAATTCTATTTTCTCTTGTGCCATGGTTATCCACCTTTTCAAACTCTCGTTTTCAGGGAATAACTCCAATATTTTCTTGTCTGTAGCATGAATATCAGCAGGATCACCACTTAAGGCCACCCAACGGAAAGGCCCTTTACCTTGACAAAATAAAGGACGTATATAAGCCGGAACAAATCCAGGAAAATCAAAAGCATTTTCCAACCCTTTCTCCAAAGCACGTCCGCGTAAATTATTGCCGTAATCAAAAGTGATGGCTCCTTTTTTCTGAAGTTCTAGCATCAAGCTAACGTGTTTAACCATAGTTTTATAACTCAGTTCCACGTAAGTATCTGGATCTCTTTCACGCAAACGATCGGCCGCTTCCACATCCATTTCTTCAGGATAGTAACCAACCAAAGGATCGTGAGCCGAAGTTTGATCTGTTAAGGTATCTGGAATAACATTGCGCTCTAGCATGCGCTCTAATAAATCGACGGCATTACACAACACTCCAATACTCACTGCGGCACCTTGCTCTTTCGCCATAAGTGCTTTATCGATTGCGTCATCGATGTCACGACTCATCACATCCAAATAACGGGTTTCCAAACGCTTTTTGATGCGCCACTCTTCTACTTCGGCGACCAAGGCTACACCCTCATTCATCGTAATGGCTAAAGGTTGCGCACCTCCCATACCTCCAAGTCCCGCGGTTACGTTCAAGGTGTGTTTTAAACTTCCCCCAAAATGTTGACGCGCACATTCTGCGTATGTTTCATAAGTGCCTTGTACGATTCCTTGCGACCCTATGTAAATCCAACTACCAGCGGTCATCTGACCGTACATCATCAAACCTTTGGCTTCTAACTCTCTGAAATGATCCCATGTAGCCCACTTAGGCACTAATTGACTATTAGATATCAATACGCGAGGTGCATTTTTGTGAGTTGGTAAAATTGCTACGGGCTTTCCACTTTGAACCATCAAGGTTTCATCTTCATTTAGGTCGATTAAGGCCTTGCAGATGTCATCAAAAGCTTGCCAATTCCTAGCTGCCTTACCAAGGCCTCCGTATACAATCAAATCTTCAGGGCGCTCTGCCACATCTGGATCTAAATTATTATGCAACATACGGTAAGCGGCCTCCTGCACCCAACCTTTACAATTGAGTTTGGTTCCAACCGGAGATTTTACAATTCTTGGTTTTGAAACTTGTACTTCTGACATATTGCAAAAATAGGCATTACCTCTCGTTAGGCGAAAATTTATGGTATTGAATCGTCGGGAATAAAATTCAACAACTCAATCTTTCATACTCAAACCAAGTCGCTTTCGAGCTATATCTATTTGAACCACCGTTACAGAAACCTGTTGACCAAGTTGAACAAGCTCCGAAGGGTGTTTTATAAACTTATTGGCCATTTGGCTAATGTGAACCAACCCATCTTGCTTCACCCCAACATCAACAAAACAACCAAAATTCGTAATATTCGTAACAATGCCATTTAAGCGCATGCCCTCCTGCAAATCTTCCATTTTTTGAACGGCAATATCGAAATGTACATTCTCAGCAATTCCTCGAGGGTCTAATCCAGGCTTTAGCAATTCTTGTTTGATATCCTGTAAAGTTGGCAAACCTATATCTTCCTTTTCATTTATGAAGTCATTCAAATTAATCTGAGTCCAAGCCCCCGAGTTGCCAATCAAGGAATCAACGGTAACGCCTGCACTTTTAGCTATTCTCTTCACTAAATCATAACGTTCAGGATGAACCCCCGTATTATCCAAAGGGTTTTTAGAACCTCTTATTCTTAAGAAACCCGCACATTGTTCAAACGCTTTGGCCCCCAACCGCGGAACCTTTTTCAATTCATCTCGAGATCCAAAACCTTTGTTTTCGTTTCGGTAGGTAATGATTTTTTCGGCTAAGGCAGGACCTAATCCACTCACATAACTCAGTAAGTGTTTACTTGCCGTATTTAAATTGACTCCCACTTTGTTCACCGATAAGGTAACTACGTCAGTAAGCCTCTCTTGTAACATGGTTTGATTAACGTCGTGCTGATATTGCCCAACACCAATACTCTTAGGGTCAATTTTCACAAGTTCTGCTAACGGATCCATTAATCGACGACCGATACTTACGGCCCCTCTAACTGTGACATCGTAATCTGGAAATTCCTCACGCGCCACTGCGCTCGCACTATAAATACTCGCGCCCGATTCGTTCACCGAGAATACGGGCACCGATTCCGAAACAAAGTTTTGCAAAAATTGCAAGGTTTCCCTGCCCGCCGTTCCATTACCTACTGCAATGGCCTCAATTTCAAATTCTCTAATTGCTTTTTCTATTATTTTTTGGGAAGCCTCCCTTTGGCATTGTGGTTCGTGAGGATAAATAGTTCCTGTGGTAAGTAACTCCCCTCGTTGCGACAAACAAACCCACTTACATCCGGTTCTAAAACCTGGATCCAGAGCCAAAACCCGCTTCTCACCTAATGGAGATGCCAATAATAATTGTTGTGCATTAAGGGCAAAAACCGAAATTGCATCTTCATCCGCCTTTTTCTTTTCTTTTGTGATAATTTCATTTTCTAAACTTGGCTGAAGCAAACGGTTATAGGCATCGTCTAAAGCATCTGCCACTATATCGCTCAAGTCATTATAGCCCTTTAATATTTTTCGCTTTACCCATCGCAATGATTTTTCGGCATCGGGCTCCGCTTTGATACTCAAAAACCCCAAATCGCGTCCTCTCATCACAGCTAAAAATCGATGTGATGGCATTTGTGTCAATCTTTGATTAAACTCAAAATAATCTCTAAACTTCTGGGCCTCCGCATCATCTTTTTTTCCTCTAGCCGGCTTTGAATATAGGAAGGCGTGCGTTTCAAACTGTTCGCGTAAATGGGACCGCACATCAGCATCTTCATTAATCCATTCCGCTATTATATCTTTTGCTCCTTGCAGTGCCTCTTCCTCGTTTGTAACTTCTTTCGATAAATAAGATTTTAGATTTTGAAGAATCCGTGGATTCCTTTGTTCGAAAATATCTCGGGCCAATGGCTCTAATCCCTTATCGCGTGCAATGTCAGCGCGCGTTTTTCGGCGGGTTTTATATGGGAGATAAAGATCTTCAAGAGCCGCTAATTCCGTACACGACTCTATAGCTGCTTTCAAATCAGCACTTAACTTACCTTGCTCCTCAATATGCTGCAGGATATACTCCTTGCGCTTTGCAAAGGATTCCAATCGTTCATGTTCGTTTTTTATATTTATGATCTGTACCTCATCCAGACCACCAGTTTTTTCTTTCCTATATCGTGCAATAAAAGGCACCGTACTTCCTTCCGATAGTAATTCTAAAACCGCCAAAACCTGCTTGACTCCTATCGATAAATCTCTAGCAATTTGCTGTTCACACATACGCCGCAAATATAAGCGGCAGGTTGTTAATTACACGGATTGGCGCCACTTAGATAAAATGCTCAGGAGAGCTTATGATTATTGTTGAATTGAAATTTTGCAAAATGTGATATTGGTTACGTAAATAGACAAAAAAAAGACCGAAAATTGCTTTATGAAAAACCTATTTTACGCAAGTGCGCTCACCGCGATGTCTTTTTTAGCAATGTCGTGCACCTCTACTACAACTATCGCAGAGAACAGCAATACTACAGAATCTACAACCCGTGTGAGCAAGGAGACATCTAACTCCCAAGACTCAAGTGCTCCAAATTCCAAACAGGCTATTATTATAGATGTTCGCTCTCAAGGGGAATGGGACAACGATGGACATGCCCCATGTCATACGTTAATCCCTCTTGACCAATTAGAGGAGCGCATAGAGGAATTACGCCCTTACGGCAAAATCACTGTAGTATGTCGCAGCGGTGGTCGCGCTGGTCGAGCCAAGCAATTCTTAGAATCACAAGGATTTGATGACGTAACAAACGCAGGGCCTTGGCAGAATGCCGCCTGTGAATGATGAATTGTGAATGATGAATTGTGAATGATGAGTTATGAATTAGGATAAAAAATCACATTCTTAACTCATTTTCAATTTCCCATTTAAATTGGGAAAATTCACAAAAAATAAAGCTTGATAAAAACTCTAGAATTGGGGGATTCAAGGGTTTTTAGGGTTACATGTAATAATGACCGATAATATTATAGCTTGTAAAAGTTTTGATTTTGCGAGACAAACAATTCTTACTTTAAAAGGGATCAACTTATCACATTTCGACAGGATTATTGTAAGTCAACTTGTTAGAAGTGCAACTAGCGTGGGAGCAATGGTAAGGGAGGCGCAGCATGCGGAATCTAAAAAAGATTTCATACATAAATTCTCCATTTCACAAAAAGAACTGAATGAGAGTGTATATTGGATCGAATTAATACTTAGCTGTAAGTCAGAAAACCAACTAGAAAAATTATCCCTATTGTTAAGTCAAGCTACTGAACTTCAAAAGATAATTTCTAGCATAATTCTCACATCCAAAGGATTGGACAAAAGAAACAAAAATCTCTAAATCCCGTATTGAATTATTACAAGATGAAATTATAAACTACAGAGCGACGAATAACAACTTAATCTATTTTCGAATTCATCATTTACAACTCTTCATTCATCATTCATAATTCATCATTCAATTACATATTCCTCCTATACTGCCCCCCAACCTCAAACAATGACTCTGTAATATCTCCTAAAGTACAATATTTACAAGCCTCCATAAGATTGGCAAACATATTTCGATTGGCAACGGCAGAATCCGTGAGTTTTTTGAGTTCTCCGCGGCCTTGATTATCAAAAGCATTCCGAACTAAAGCTACAGTGTTTATTTGCTGTTTCTTTTCATCCTCCGTGCTGCGAATAACCTCTCCGGGAGTTGTAGTTGGTGAACCTTTACTACTCAGGAAGGTATTTACTCCTATTATTGGATATTCACCCGTGTGCTTTAGGGTTTCGTAATACAAACTCTCCTCTTGAATTTTACCTCGTTGATACATAGTTTCCATCGCACCCAAAACGCCACCGCGTTCGGTTATCCGATCAAACTCTAACAATACGGCTTCCTCAACTAAGTCCGTTAACTCCTCAATAATGAAAGACCCTTGCAACGGATTTTCATTCTTTGCAAGTCCTAATTCTTTGTTAATGATTAATTGAATCGCCATTGCCCGACGAACACTTTCCTCGGTTGGAGTCGTAATTGCTTCATCGTATGCATTCGTATGCAAGGAATTACAATTATCATAAATCGCGTATAATGCTTGAAGCGTTGTTCTTATATCATTAAAGTCGATTTCTTGGGCATGCAAACTTCTACCGCTGGTTTGAATGTGATATTTTAACATTTGTGAGCGGGCATTTGCTCCGTACTTTTCCCTCATCGCTTTGGCCCAGATGCGACGTGCAACGCGACCAATAACCGCATATTCCGGGTCAACGCCGTTACTGAAGAAGAAGCTCAAATTTGGAGCAAAATCGTCAATATTCATTCCCCTAGACAAATAATACTCCACATAAGTAAATCCATTGGAAAGCGTAAAGGCCAACTGTGAAATTGGGTTGGCACCTGCCTCAGCGATATGATATCCGCTGATGCTAACAGAATAAAAATTGCGTACTTTTTGAGTTATGAAATATTCTTGAACGTCGCCCATCAGTCTGAGGGCAAACTCGGTACTAAAAATACACGTATTTTGAGCTTGGTCTTCCTTTAAAATATCAGCCTGTACCGTTCCCCGCACTTGAGTTAATGTCCAAGCCTTAATTTCTTCGTAAACATCTGAAGGCAACACCATATCGCCTGTTACCCCCAAAAGCATCAATCCCAATCCATTATTTCCTTCGGGGAGTTCACCGTGATATACGGGTCTTTGTAAGCCTTTTTCCTCATAAATAGCCTCAATCTTTGCATTCACCTCAGACTCAAGACCGTTTTTCACAATGTACAACTCACATTGCTGGTCTATCGCGGCGTTCATAAAATATCCCAAAAGCATCGGAGCCGGACCATTAATTGTCATCGAAACCGAAGTCATCGGATCGGCTAGATTAAATCCACTATATAACTTTTTGGCATCGTCTAAGCAGCAAATACTCACCCCTGAATTTCCGATTTTCCCGTAGATATCCGGGCGTAAATCGGGATTGCGACCATACAAGGTAACAGAATCGAAGGCCGTACTCAAACGCTTGGCAGGCATGTCCTTACTCACGTAATGGAAGCGTCGATTCGTACGCTCTGGACTTCCTTCACCAGCAAACATACGAGTTGGGTCTTCCCCTTCTCTTTTGAATGGATAAATTCCTGCGGTGTATGGGAACTCCCCCGGGAAGTTCTCCTGCCATCTCCAATTCAGCACATCGCCCCATGCTTGATAACGTGGCGACACTACCTTGGGAATTTGAGTATGACTCAAACTTTCCGTATGGGTTTTAATATTTATAACCTTATCGCGCACCTTAAAACTGTATACCTCATCTTTATACAACTGTCTTTGAGATTCCCAGTTTTCAATAAGTTTCCGACTTTCTGGCAACAGGGTTTCATTTAAGGTGTCGTATTGTGCTTGAAGGGCCGCTATCAAAGATTCGTCGCCTTGGTTTTCTTTGAGGTGGATGAGCGTTTCGTGAATACTATATAATCTCTGTGCTATCCGTTGTTGATTCCGACCCCTTTCATCATACTGACGATTTGTTTCAGAAATCTCCGATAAATATCGGTTGCGGGACGGCGGAATGATAAAAATCTTTTCACTTAACTCGCTACCCGTCGACCATTGGCTGGAAAATTGACTGCCTGTTTTAGCGTCTACCGTATCCATAATACAACGGTATAAGCTGTTCATGCCTGGATCGTTAAACTGACTCGCAATGGTACCAAATACGGGCATGGAATCGGTATCTTGATCAAATAGCTTTTGGTTTCGTTGAAACTGTTTACGCACATCACGAAGTGCATCCATGGCACCGCGCTTATCGAATTTGTTCAAGGCCACAACATCGGCATAGTCCAACATATCAATTTTTTCCAATTGAGTTGCTGCTCCGTATTCCGGTGTCATCACATATAAACTTGCATCGCAATGTTCTGTTATTTGGGTATCACTCTGACCAATGCCACTGGTTTCTACTATTATCAAATCATAACCTGCCACCTTCAAAATCGCTACGGCATCATCAACATGAGAGCTCATGGCCAAGTTTGCTTGACGCGTTGCCATAGAGCGCATGTAAACCCGCGAATTGTGAATGGAATTCATGCGAATTCTATCTCCCAACAAGGCTCCACCTGTTTTCCTTTTTGAAGGGTCTATAGAAATAATGGCCAAGGTTTTATTTGGTGAATCAAGTAAAAAACGGCGCACCAACTCATCAATCAAACTACTTTTTCCAGCCCCTCCGGTTCCTGTTATCCCCAAAACAGGCGTTTTCATTTGGGAAGCCTTTTCACGAACCGAACGTAACGTATCGGCGTGTAAATCGGGAAAATTCTCGGCAGCACTTATCAAACGCGCCACATCTTTATCATTTCCTACAGATAACTTTTGATCTTCCCCATTCAATTCCGAACCCTGCACATAATCACTCCTACGAACTAAGTCGTTAATCATTCCCTGAAGGCCCATTTCTCTGCCGTCATCAGGACTATATACACGGGCAATGCCGTAATCCATCAATTCCTTTATTTCTTCAGGTAGAATTACGCCGCCGCCGCCGCCAAAAATTTTAATATGCCCGGCTCCCCTCTCTTGAAGTAAATCGTACATATACTTAAAATACTCAATATGCCCCCCTTGATAACTCGTCATGGCGATTGCATTCGCATCTTCTTGTATCGCAGTTTCCACCACTTCTTGTACGCTTCGGTCGTGTCCCAAATGTATTACCTCACACCCCGTACTCTGAATAATCCGTCGCATAACATTTATAGCGGCGTCATGTCCATCGAATAAACTTGCTGCCGTTACAATGCGTACTTTATGGGTGGGTACATATACTTCTTGTTCTACCATGCCACAAATTTAACTCAAAACCCTCAGTTATCGTTTATAACCCTCTTAACTATAACCCCACAATCGAATAAGTTCTTGTTAACAAAATTCAGATCTAATTAAAACAATTTCATCTTTTGGGGGATACACCCCAAAATTGGGTCTTAGTAATTAGAACAACTTTAACACGAACGCAGATGAATCTTTCACATAACTTAAAATCTTATCCTCATTTACTATTCAAGTGGAGCATGTTAATGTTAATAGGTTTTTTCACTTCATGCGAAACAGAACAGAATCCAATGGAGAATTCTTATTTCGACAAACAAAATATAGTTTATAACGCAGAGAAGAGAACGGACCAATTGGTTTGGGAGTTAGATGTAAATCAGGCCATTTTAACCATACCTAATGACGGATTTGACCCGCTATTCTTACCGGAAAACTACCCGTTTAAAGAGGTGTCAAATACAACAAAGCCCTTGCGTCATTTTTGCAGACAATCGCAATTTTCGGAAACTGAATTTGAAAAAATACATCCCTCGCTGAATTACTTTGAAAATCAACAAAACGAAATAATCAAAGTAGCTAGAGAGTTACAAAAATCCTGCTTGGATAGCTTAATCAGTTTCAAAAACGACCTTTCGATTCGATTGAACGAGGGCACAATTACACAAATCCAATATGACCTATTACTGACAAAATCAGAGGAAACATTTCTCGTAAATTTACGTCATAAGTATAACGAAAGCAGAGTTCTAATCACCTCGTCTAGCAACTTACACGAAGTGCTAAACAATTTAGAAAAAACACTTTCAAAAAAATCTTGGGAATCGTTGATTTCCCGGTTAATGCAAGAGTAACTCGTGTGGTTATTTTGGTTTAGTTTGGTTAGAGAAAGGTCCGTGGTTGGACCTTTCTTTTTTTGTAAATTGCGACATGATCTCGTCTCAATCCTTGAGAGATTCACTTTCCCGTGAATTTCACATTTCCAAAGACCCCATTATCAATTCCAAGTCCGTTCTTTACTTTATGGGTTCTTGTTTCAGCGATGAGATTTCAAAAAGGTTTCATCAAAGGTATATACCCACCAACCACAATCCTTTTGGGACGTTGTTTACGCCAAGTTCCTTACGCAAATCCTTGGAGATAATTTCCAATGAAGCCCCCATAGTTTTAACAATGTTTGGAGAAAATTGGCATTTTCTAGATGGTGCTTATCGATTTCACCATAAAGAATCCGAAGCTCTTCGCAAGCAAATACAAAAGATCTGCGAATTGAGCTACCAACAATTGCAAAATTCAACACATTTATTTCTTACCCTTGGAACAGCTGTTTATTACGAATGGAATGAAACGGGCAATTCCGTGGCAAACTGCCATAAAATTCCTCAAAATAAATTTCTAAAGAGGCGATTTACTTTTTCAGAAATAACAAGAGACCTTGCATTAATCAAAGAAATTGTTGCCAAACATTTCCCACAGTTACAAATAATTTTCACGATAAGTCCAGTGAGACATTTACGAGATGGAATACGTGAAAATTCCGTTAGTAAATCAGTGCTCAACGCCGCACTTCAGGAATTCCTCGAAAAAACTCCGGAAATAAAATATTTCCCTTCTTTTGAAATTATTAACGATGAATTACGGGATTTACGCTTTTTTAAACCCGACCTAATGCATCCAAACGAATGGTCAACAGATTATATTTTTAGCCGACTCATAGAAACCTATGCCACTTCAGATCTGCTACAGTATTTAAGCAAAGCAGAGATTCTCCGGAACACCGTTAACCATAAAAACAAAGCCGATAATTTGGCTTCTGAAATTGAATGGAATTGGGAGTCCAAACGAATTGAACTGCTCAATTCGTAAATTTTAGCCCTACTCTTTTTCGGGTAACTGCGCTTCAATTATTTCGTCGATCTTATCGCTGGTTCGGATGTAAAGCGGCTCAACTGCTGTTAGTTTATCCGTTACATCTAAGGTAACTCTAAGATTTTCCGACAAACGATTTTTTAGAGCATCCCGCTCTTTCTTGAATCCTTCAATATCGGCATCGTAGGAACCTTTTTTTAACTCTTTCTCCAATCCTTTTATCGAATAAAATATATCCTCAGCCGTTAACACGGCCGTTTTGTATTTCGAAGCTAGATTTTTATAAACGCGATAAACTCCATTGTATTTATCAAAGGTAATCTTATCCTCTTCGCTCAATAACTTATCATTCAAAAACTGGGCTTTAATTAGCTGCTTCTCCATATATGCCTTACGCTCAACGAATTCATCCATTTTAAATTTGAATTGTACTCGCACGGTTTTCAAATCATTCCAAAGCGAATCTACCGACTGCAACATGAGGGTTCTGGTTTGTTTTTCTGCACTTGGATTGGTGCAATTTTGGAGAAAGCCTGTAATTGTTGCCAGCAGAAGTCCTAAAACCCACGAATTATGCCGAATTTTGTGAAAGCGTAAATGCATCGTAGTACAAATTTACAAAAAGCCCGACGATTTCGGTTTTTACGAGCTGTTTTTTGGCTGGGACTTACCGCATTTGGTGGCCCTCAAATGCACCTCCCCTATTTCAAAAAAAATCTGGTTGACAAACTACGCTTTTTGAGCCACGATGAACTTATCGAAATCAACGCATTTTGCAGCGCTCTACCCGGACCTTCCACTACCCAAACGATCACAACCATTGGTTTAAAACTCGGGGGGAACCGTTTGGCTATTTTAACCCTACTTCTTTGGTCTATCCCCGGCGCAATTGCCATGACGGCGTTCGCAATTTCTCCTAAATTTTTAGGCGGAAACGAATTACAATTCATGGGCCCTACGGTACTCGGATTTATGGTTTATGGGGCATTCAGCATGTATAAATGGATTCAACCATCCAAATTGCATTACGGTATTTTCTGGCTTTCAGGTATAATCGGATTCATTATACAAAGTCCATGGATATTCCCGATTAGCATGTTACTTACCGGTCTGGCCGGCGCTAGGTGGGGCACTGCCGCCACACAAAAACCTGCGCTGGGCAAAAAAGCGATAAAATGGAAAAACATGGCGCTATTTGTTGGAATTTTCATCAGCGTAGGAATCACCGGAATAGTATTGTCTAAATTCGAAAAAGAATCAAAATGGTTAAAACCCGTAGTACTTTTTGAAAACACCTATCGGATGAGTAGCCTTTCGCTCGGAGGAGGGCACGTATTAGCGGCGATGACATTAGAACAATACGTGCACCATACAAATCGGTTAACAACAAATGAATTAAATGCCGGAATAGGGCTAATCCAAGCAGCACCAGGACCTAATTTCAATTTGGCTACCTATGCAAATGCCGTAACTATGAAAAACAGCGGATTCTCAACCGAATCGCAAATCCTAGGCGCGGTATTAGGCATGATTGCGGTATTCTTGCCAGGAACATTATTTGTGTTTTTCGCCTTCCCAATATGGGAAAATATTAAGTCAATTGGCTTCTTACAACGCAGTATCCCCGCCTTATTCGCACTATCCGTTGGATTTATTTTAACCGCTGTTCTTACTATCGGAAACGACGTAATCCTACAGTGGCTAAACGAAACTTATAATCACAAACTTCTACATTTAGGGGTATTTGCATTTACCCTAATTTCCCTGATTAGCGGAAAAATTCCAAGTCCCTTTATCGTACTTGCAGCCCTTCTTATGGGATGGATTTTCCCTTGATCTTTTTTTTACCTATTTTCGAATTATCTACATGAACGCGCGCCGGGTCCTATTGTTTTTTACTCTCTTGGGAAGTTTTTTAACGGCTTCGACCCTAAATGCCCAAACCCCAAAAAAAGACAATCCCTTTATTTTATTTACCGGGCTGGTTTTAACATCCGATAGTTTGAAGCCAATCCCCTTTGTAAATATTCGCAGCAACAGACGGGGCCTAATCGGATATACCGACATCAATGGTTATTTCGACGTTGTTGTAAAACGCGGAGATACCATACTATTCCAACAGATAGAAAAAATTGGCTCCTCTCACGTAGTACCAGATAGTCTGAGAGGCAACCGCTACAATGTGGTTAAATTAATGACTCAGGATACCATTCATATCCCAGCCATTTTCATTAGAGCCCTCCCCTTAAAATCCTTGTTTAACCATGAATTTGTTTCAAGGGCAGTACCCGATGATGCTCTTGAAAGAGCTCGAAAAAACCTTGAAAACGAAGCGATGAAAGAAGAACTGAGAATGAGACCCAACGATGCGCATCAATCTCAGTCTTTATTAACTCAACAAAGGGCTCAACAATTATACTACTATCAGCAAGCACCCCCACAGAACTTCCTCAGTCCGGTGGCATGGATGCAGTTTTTTGAAGCTTGGAAACGCGGCGATTTCAAAAAGAAACCCAAGAAAAAAGCCTACGAATATATTAGTCCCTACTAATCAATCTTCGCACCCCTTGATCTCCTAATTATCGAGATCGTTCTTCTCGATTACCAAGTTATCAATAATAAATTCCTGCCGTTCGGGTGTGTTTTTCCCCATATAATACTTGAGTAACTTCTCGACGTTAGAATCTTGTTTAAGTATTACCGGCTCCAAACGAATGTCTTCCCCAATAAAATGGGCGAATTCATTGGGAGAAATTTCACCTAATCCCTTAAAACGGGTTATTTCCGGCTTGGGTCCTAGCTTTTCGATCGCATGTAAACGTTCGGGTTCGCTGTAACAATAAATAGTTTCTTTTTTATTACGCACCCGGAATAGTGGGGTTTGCAAAATATATAAATGTCCGTTTCTGACTAAATCTGGGAAAAACTGCAAGAAAAACGTCATTAATAATAATCGAATGTGCATTCCGTCAACGTCGGCATCTGTGGCAATTACAATATTATTGTAGCGCAACTCGTCTAGTGACTCCTCAATATTTAAAGCGTGCTGCAATAAATTAAATTCCTCATTTTCGTAAACCACTTTTTTCTTTAAGCCGTAACAGTTTAACGGTTTACCCCGCAAACTAAAAACCGCTTGTAAATCGGGATTCCTACTTTTGGTAATACTACCGCTCGCAGAGTCTCCCTCTGTGATAAACAATGTAGAATCATGACGCTCGTCTTTCTTGCTATCTGTGAAGTGTATCCTACAGTCGCGCAATTTTTTATTGTGCAGATTGGCACGTTTTGCGCGTTCTTTAGCCAGTTTTTGAACCCCCGCCATGTCTTTGCGTTCGCGCTCATTTTGGAGAATCTTTTTTATCAGTGCATCGGCGACATTTTGATTTTGATGTAGGTAATCATCGACATGCTTTTTTACAAAAGTCTCATCAACGAGCAGTTTCTGATGAAGAGAATGATTTGTTTTGATGCCATCTATGAAGAATTCATCAAGCGCACTTAACATCCTTTTAATTGCAGATTCTCTATGATTTGCCAAAGTAATAATTTTAGATAAAAGCGAGTCATAATATGGCGGGACTATGTAACCTCCATAAATATGTGAATCATACCTAATCCCAAAACCACCAGGAATATGCATTTTTGTAATTTGACCCGGTGAAGGTTGAAAAGTTTCTGGATCTTCAGCATTAATTCGGCATTCAATTGCATGGCCTTTAAAATTGATATTTTTTTGCTCTAAAGTCATTTTCATGCCTAATGCAATTCTTAGTTGAGCTTTTACTATGTCATAACCAGTAATCATCTCAGTAACTGGGTGCTCAACTTGAATTCTTGTGTTCATTTCTATGAAGTAAAATTCATTATTTTCATATAAAAATTCAAGCGTTCCCGCTCCTTCATATTTAATTTTTTTGCATA
>JALRKL010000213.1 GCA_023268875.1 Bacteroidia bacterium | reverse complement strand
CTGTAGGTTGTGGTTCAAAATTTGAACATGAATTTCTTGGTCGCAAACCTTGGTCTGCGCGAACAGATTATTGTGGTATACGGGTATTAGGATAAATGCACCAATAAGCAGTGCTTGGTTAAGCCATTTTTTCATGAGTGTAATGTTACGGTTTGAGAAATCGGGTTACCCGATTGTTTCCGGAAGCATTACACGTTGGGTGGCGATTTGTTTTTTAAATGGGGAGTCCAGGTAGAAGTGGGACTGAGAAGGGAAGGTGTAATTAATAGGCTACTGCTACCCGAAAATGGACTGAACTGGCACAACAGGGGAGATTCCGCAAGCGGAACGTAAAAGTCGCAAATAGGACAGTTTTCTTCAATGGTACTATGCGCTCCGTTTGAAGCGATTTTATAGAACTCCGAATGAGAATGTATGGAATGAGCGCCGTGGTGCGTATGATTTACAGAAAGCTGCCCTAATGAGAAGCAACTTAGTAGGAATAACGCTATGTACGACTTTGATTTCAACGTTTAGGCCATCTCCTGCAATTGCTGGGTCATGACCCGCAATTCATCTCTATTGAGTTCGTTGTCGCTTTTAACGCAGAGGCTAATAAAGAAAACTAAATTGTCCGTTGCGCTTTCAATTTCTTCGGCTAGTGGAATCTCGAAACTGTTGTTAGCTTCGATATGTTGCCATAATAAACGAAGAGAGCGGGTAATAAGTGGGTCGTTTTCTGATTTGGCGATTTCTCGAGCTTCCTGTAGAGGGGCAATCAATGAGGCACTTATTCCGTTGTTTTCAACTTCGCTGATAAGCTTCTTAAGTATTTCGTTTCCTTTAGGGTTGCGCATGTGTTTAGTAATTGATTTGCAAAATTACATATTTTAATCAGGTGTTGCAACGTCGATTTTAGCTTTCGGGGAATTACGTGTAGCGTAAAATGTAGCGGCCAGAACCAGTAATATCCAAAATATTTTCATGAAACTAACAGAATCCGTTTGAAGTATGAATGCGATAAGTGTTGCCAACAGAGGTTGTAGGTAAATATAAATTCCGGTTAGGGTAGGGCCTGCAACTTTAACGGCATACGCATTCATGAAATACACTAAGAAACTCATCACTACAAGTATGTAAATTATTTTGCCCCAAATTGGTTCAGGAATTTGAGTAAAATTCGATTCAGCAACTGCCATAATGCCCAACGGAGACATAAAAAGTAGTCCGAAGCTAAAGGTCCACCTGTTTAAGGTTACAGGTGGATAAATGGCTGTGAGTTTTTTAATTCGAACTAAGTAAATGGCGTAAAAAATAGCATTAACAAAAACGAGAAAATCGCCCGTTAACGTTTCTTTGGTGAACGTGTGATGGCTTTCTGTTAATAGTTTGTAACACGCTCCTGCTGCGATTAATAGGGATAAAGAGAAGGACCAATTGGGTGTGATTTTAAGTCTTAAATGATCGAATAATGCTACAAAAAGGGGCGTTGCCAACATGAGCACTGCTGCGTTTATAGGAAACGTGGTTTGCAGTCCTTTGAAGAATAGGTACATATTCGCACTGGTGCCAAAAAAACCGCAAATGGCCAATTCCAGCCCGTGTTTTTTCCAGTTTATTTTGACGGTTTTGCCAATAAATCCGATGATGTGGAAGGCCAATGTGGCGAAAGAAATACGCATCCAAACCAAGGCTTCAGCATTTAAATATTTTGGCATTATTTCGCCAGCCCAAGAAAATAAGATGCCGTAAAATAAACTAACGAGAAAAAGAACGATGTGAACGTTCATCTATTTCCAACCTTTATTTTTTTTGATATTTTCATAGGCTTTCTGAACCCGTATGAATTTTTCCTCCGCACTTTTTTTCTCATTGTCCGATAATCCTTGAAGTCTATCCGGATGAAAACGCAAAGCTAATTTTCTGTAGGCTTTTTTTACTTCTTCTTCCGAAGCGGAATTGGAAACATCTAAAATTTTATAATCGGAATCGACGGATTCCACAAACATGGCTCGAAGGGATAAATAATCTGGAGTGCTGATACCAAGTTGTGTGGCGACTTGTTGAATGAGTTGTACTTCAGCTTCAGAGATTACGCCATCGGCTCGGGAAATGCGAAACAGTATATGCACCAATTCCAATCTCGGTGAATACCCCATGCGATTTCGCAAATTTCTGCAAACGTCGTTGAGATTATGATCCTCTTTCAAGTAATCACGTAATTTCAACAACATTAGGCGAGTCTCATTTTCCCCATAAGTTCGAAGCAACATTGATTTTACAAGGTCTAACTCGCTTTTCATGGCTACTCCGTCGGCTTTCATTACGGCCGCAATCAAAATGAGCAGGGAGTTTTTAAAGTCAGCTGGATGTACCCTTTGACTTTGATATGGATTGGAAAAGTTATTTTGTTCGTATGACTCCTCGCTAGTTCCTCCGTAGGCTTGGTCGATATATGAACCGATCATGAAGCCTACTACAGCTCCAAAAAAACCTGAGGAAAGAAAGCCTATAAATGCACCAATTATTCTAAAGCTCACGGTTCTTTGATTAAGGATTAAGGAAGTCGGAAATGAATTTCATGCGATTTTTAAGCACGATATCCTGACTGAGCCAAAGGTGGGGGTCGTTTGAAGATTGAACCCAATATAAGGCGGTTTGAACCGTCTCTGTTGCTTCAGGTCGGGCGTCAACGATTATATCCTCAAAACCTTGATGTGGGAATATATTCAATCTGGTGACTTTATTGTTCTGGGTTGTATATTCAAACGAAACGATGGGGGGGAGTGAGAGAATGGAATCTTTCAATTTTTTGTCTTTATTAATCCCAGCAACCGAACCTGCCTCTCGCGAAAATTCACTACATAATATAAGGTATC
This sequence comes from Bacteroidia bacterium, assembly GCA_023268875.1. Classification (GTDB taxonomy): domain Bacteria; phylum Bacteroidota; class Bacteroidia; order NS11-12g; family UBA955; genus VMCP01. Next base: position 1,164 of record JALRKL010000213.1, on the reverse strand, counting down.
CTGCAAGTAGAGATCTATTGGCTTTAATTTCGGTATTTTGGAAATTGAAGAGACTAATTTGATTGTTTTCCTGTCGAATTTCAAAGTTCTGTTTGGGATCGCTTGGCCAACTGATTTTGAGCGACTTGATTTCGTTCGGATTTTCGTTTACGAGTTTTAACGATCTCCATATGTGTATATCGGTGTTAAAATAGGGTGTGAGATATCCTTGAAAACCCGGGATTTCGACGATGCAGGGATTTTCAAAATCAGGCGAATACATATAAGTAGCCATGTTATCTTGAGTAGACCCGCCTACGTATATATGGTGTATGTCTTTGCCTTTTTCAGAGAAACTAGCTTTCACAGCTGAAAGAGCCATTTTGCGAGAAAGATTTTTTACAGATTCTCCACTTACAGGCCGCTGTACTTTTAATTTTCGCATGGCCCAATCTAAAAGCATGTTTATGTTGTTGGAATCCGCAGGAAACGTATCGGTTTGATTGAATACCATCCATTGGTTGTTATTCTTACGAAAGTATAAGGGTGCGTTTTTAGGGTCATTGGGAACAAAGCGGAAACCGTCAACTTTTTCGGGTGCCTGCAATGCGAACATATTGGGATCGTAATTTCCGGTTTGGTTAAGGTTTTTCCAAAGGGTTATTGCGGCAATCAAAGTAATTACGGCGACCACAACGGGTTTGGCGTATGAGCTTTTAAAATTGGACATTTTATACGGGGCACAAATTTAAGGTAGTGGGATTAAAAAAGGGTAAGAATTCGAGGAAGGAATACATTTCTAAAAAAATATTGAGACTTACTTGAAAAGTTCAAATTATTACCTATTTTTGCAGTCCTTTTTGAGAATCACAACAGTGAAACGCATTAAAGGAAACGTTCTAAAACATACAAGCCACCATAGCTCAGCTGGTAGAGCAACTGACTTGTAATCAGTAGGTCGTTGGTTCGATCCCGACTGGTGGCTCAAGGTAAAAGCGCATGTACAAGAGAATTGGTAACTCTCTTGACGTAACAAAACAAAAGGGGGGTATCGCATAGCGGCAATTGCGGCGGACTGTAAATCCGCTCCTTCGGGTTCAGTGGTTCGAGTCCACTTGCCCCCACCAAAACATAGAAATGTCAATCGCGGGAGTAGCTCAGTTGGTAGAGCGACAGCCTTCCAAG
>JALRKL010000102.1 GCA_023268875.1 Bacteroidia bacterium | reverse complement strand
AGAGCTGAAGCATGGGCCTCAAAAAACTCATGGTTTGGATCTGATAGAGCAATGACTTACACTGCATTTGAGATACATAAGGATCTTACTGAAAAAGAAGGGTATGATCCTAGTTCTGACGAGTATTATGCAGAGGTCGACAAGAGAATCAGAGTTGACTTTCCGCATAAATTTGGTAATACTGAACAAAAGCAATCGACCACTCCCGTTCAGACGGTCGCTTCAGCTAATAGAAGCGTAAAGCCTGGTCGCAAACAAGTGAGACTCACATCGTCTCAAGTCGCAATAGCGAAAAAATTAGGTGTGCCACTCGAAGAATACGCAAAACAATTAAAAATCACGAAGGAAGGAGCGTAAAATGGAAAAAGAAAACAAAACTTCTCGTGCGAATGACACACGGTCAAAATCTGAAAGACCAAAAGTGTGGGTTCCACCATCTTCTCTAGATGCACCCCCTGCGCCTGAAGGATTCAGGTATAGATGGATAAGAGCAGAAAGCGTTGGCTTTCAGGACACTAAAAACATAACTGGACGTTTAAGAGAAGGTTATGAATTAGTTATAGCCGAAGAAGTTGTAAACGCAGATGACTATCCAATCCTTGAAGAAAAGTGAATTTTGAGTTCTACAACCGGGCATCTAATAAATGGTAACAAGCCTTCCCGAATAACAAAGAATTATTCATAGAAAATAACAACCTTAATTATTACTTTAATTTCGAAAACAACATAGAAATAACCACAGATAACGGTTACATAAAATACAAGCGTACCAATAAGAGCATTGAGGTAAGCAGTCGTACGGAGACAACATATACTGATTCAACCGTGATAAGCTTAGGCAACATCACTCTAGAAACGGAATAAATATTAGGAACACTAGAATTATTTAACCTCCGTCATTGCAAATCCATATTTTTAAGTCTCTCTATACGTAATACTTGCGTTTTCCATAATATTTCACGTAATTGATTTTAGTCATGGTAAAACGATTACTTTTTTGGGCCGTTTGGGGCATTTCAAGTCAAGTCCATGCGCAATTATTAGACGCCGGATACACCGTTGTTAACGATTTTGTTAAACCGTTAAAATCATCGCAAATTAATTTTCGTAGCGCTAGTAATCCAACCCAATGTGATGGAGATACCAGTATGTTTCCGAGCTATGGAAGTACCGGATATAATACCGTAACGGTTCGTCGAGGGAGTGCATTGGGTCAATTTTACGATGCTCCTCAAGACATGACGATTTCCGGCTTCCGGTTTTTTGCTTTAGCGGTAACACCCAATCCTGCCAGAGATGTAAAAATCAGATTGGTTTGTAAACTATATAAAGCAGGCTTGGATTCACTACCTAGCGGGGCGCCAATCGCCACTGACACCCTAACTGTAGATACCGTTCAAGGCGCGAACATACTATTGAGTCGTATTACCCGTGATGCTTATTTTGGTAAAGACATCCCTATTAATTTCCCTTATATTATTACCGTAGAATCTGATAGTACCGATGTTTCCGCGGGTGTAGTAAGCAATTCTTGGGCCAATGGCGATGGAAAGTTCCGAAATCTATGTGTCGGATCTGTAAGCGGTATTTGGTATCGATGCCTAAACCTAAATATCAGCGGCACCACATTCAATAGCCACATGCAATTTTACCCTTTTGTAAAGTATAAATTGGGAACAGATTTCACCATTAAACAAAACTGCTATCCCAATCTCGACACCCTACATTTCCCAAACCATTCACCAAAAAATATCCTCTCAAGCATCTATTATAATCGTTACGTATACTCCAATATCGAACGCTTTTGCCACCGATGGAATTTTGACTACCGACAATATTCCAATGCAGTTGATGGTGCGTATAAGCCTCAGAACAAAAGCAACCTTCGTATCGAACTGATTTCGACCATCTACCCTTACACCGGTAACTTTTGCCGCGACACCTCAGTTAAAACCATCTACTTTAATCCTACGCGCCCGAGTTTAATCGAAGAAGCCAAAGCATGTAAAGGCGATGATGCAAAAATCCCAGTGCTTGCCGATGTTAATGCTGAAGTTCTCTGGTTCCACCACCCCAACGATACGGGAGCCTTTTTTAAAGGCCGTACCTTGGAAATCAAAAATGCCCAAGATAACGATACATTCTACGTAAAAGCCGTTAATTACAATTGCCAATCGATATTCTTGCCAATATATTTTAACGTATACGAGTACCCATCAAACTTTACTGTAAAAAACGATTCGATCTGTGCCGGTGCCACGGCTAACTTAGTAGGCTCAACCGATAAAGGAGAAATATCATGGTACACCTCTTCCTCTCTTGGGAAGCCATTTCACACTGGAAACACCTATCAAACAGAAAAACTAACCGCGGATACTTCCTTTTTCTTAATAGCAAGTAACAAAGGTTGCGAATACGCCGGAGGCATGCAAGAAATAAAAGCATTTGTTGGATCTGACTTTGCCCCATCACTACCACTAGTCCCAGCAGACACGTTTATTTGTTTACAAAACCAAAATTCCATAACCCTTATTGCACAGGCCAATACCCAAAATGATACCCTCCGATGGTTTAGTCAATCTATTGGTGGAAGTCCCATAGCAATTGGTCAAAGTTATGTTCTCAATGCCTCTCAAAGAGGCCATAAAAGCGTATACGTAGAATCTTGGAACGGTATCTGTGGAAGCGGCCGAACGCCTGTTAATGTTTATATTAAAGACTTCCCTCAAATATTCGGAGCTACTGGGGCTATCGCCTGCGAAAAAGATACCGCTTTATTATCGGCAAGCACCCCATGGGGCCAATTATATTGGTATACAGATAAAGTTAATACTAAACCCTTTTACAAAGGTAAAACCCCGAAAATATTTGACCTCAAGGGCACAAATTATATTTATTTAAAATCGGCTGAAGATGCCTGTTATAGTCCTTACTTCGATAGTGTTGTTGTAATCTTTAATGAAATTGCCGAACCCAGCGCCGTAATCGCCACATCCGTATGTGCCCGCGCCAATGGATACATGCAAGTAGATGTGCCTTTTGGAACTGTAAATTGGTATATAGACTCCCTTTCGAGCGACATACTTCATACCGGTACTTACTATGATTTGGGGATGATGCTTAGTAACCGTGAACGTTGGTATGAAACCGAAAATAAAGGCTGTAAAAGCGAACGTATGCCACTCAATCTAGTAGTAAAACCAAGACCCGTTGCCGGATTTACCTATAATATCGGTTGGCAACATCGGGTATCTTGTATTCCAATTACCTCGACAGGACTCACTTTGGAATGGTTTTGGGGCGATGGAACAAGCAAGAAAGGCCTTCCCGCTTTGCATCAATATGAGAAAGCCGGGGAATACACTATTAGGTTGTTAGCTACCAGTAACAGTAATGGCTGTAAAGACACCGTTGACATACCCGTAAGTGTGAACCATGTGGGCATCCAAAACTTCGAAAACAGTCCTATAGTAGACGTATATCCGAATCCGATAGAAGCGGGAACTTCCTTACATATTAAAGGAATAAACCAAGGCGCTTTCGCCCTTTATGATGCTATCGGAAAGTGTATTTACCAGTGCCGTTTCAACGAAGACCGACCGATTGTACTTCCCGAGGGGCTGCCCAGTGGTTGGTATGCGATTCAGGTGATAGATTCCGACAAAACCTATGCGGCAAAAATTTTGGTTACACCTTAGAAAAGGTCTCTAGGATCAATCGACAAAAACGTTTGCCATGTTAGGCTATCGTTGCTTAATTGGTATATTTTTTACGCATATAATTCAATATATGTCAATATATTACCAAATTAGTCAATGCATTGAGTAAAAATACTCAGTGTGTTGAGTAAATGCACACATTAAATTTGTACATTCTT
>JALRKL010000019.1 GCA_023268875.1 Bacteroidia bacterium | reverse complement strand
GAGTCATACAGGCGGGGTCCGGGCCTATTGATTCACGAAAAATAATCGGTACCTAAACCTGTAGAAAGCGCCAGCGGTCGCACATTCGGACGGGGGTTCGATTCCCCCTAACTCCACCACCTTGATCTGTAGGTAATATTTGAATTTCGATTATTTATTTAATAGTTAATTCGATGATTGGTTTTATCATCTTATGTTACTCTAGTTAAAATTAGAATGCATTAGATGAAAGTACTATGTGTGATTTTCTTTTACTTTCAACCGTTTCAATGCCTTCTAGATCTTCGCTTAGTTGAGGATTATTGGTTTGGATTTATAACTTATTTCATAGGTTATTCACGAACCAGTCGCAATATTCCAACACCCATTTCTGTTTGAACCTGTACGAAATACATTCCTGGAGGTAAATGCTCCAAATTTAACTTATTTGGTAATTGGGTATTTGAGTTAAACGTCATTATGGTTTTTCCTTGACCGTCGATTATGCGATGGATGAAAACCGTTTTGGGGCTGGAAAAGTAAAATATTCCTTGGCTCGGATTTGGGGAAACGCTTATCCGATCTATAATATTTTTTGGGATTTGGTTCACCTTTTCAGTGCTAAATTCCCAACTATTGCTCCAAGGACTTTCGATACTTCCGTTGATCGTTTTAACCCTCCAATAGTAGGTAGTTCCACCCTCTAAATGGGTGAACGTTGCGAAACCCGTAACCGAATTCTTCGTTACCACACCGCTATTGAAACTTTTATCTTTAGATATTTCCAAACGATAATTGGTTGAAGGGGTAAACTTTTCCCAAGAAAATAAAACATTCAGTGCTTGATTTTGGGCACCGTTTACGGGCGAAATCAATTTAGGAGCGGGTATGCCTGAGTCTGTAGTGAATGTCCATTCTTCACTGTAATCGTAAAATTCATTTCCATCGGAATTCCGACCTCGTACCCGCCAAAAATATCGAGTATTTGGTTTTAATGTAACATTTAAGGTAGTTCCGGTGGAAGTTGTTTTTACGGCATTGCTAAAATCTGGTTTTTCACTGTACTGAACGGCATAACTAGATGCACCGGAGTAGGCTTGCCATTTTAGTTGGTTGAAAATGCGTTCATTAACGCTCGAATCTGATGGACTTACTAAAATAGGTGCTCTGCGTGGTTTGGTCGTAAAATTCCATACGGCCGACCATTCGCTCGTATCGGTTTCATGAAATAATTTCACCCTCCAATAACATTTGGTTTCAAACCCAATAAAATCTGGATACTCATGAAAATAGTGAAAGAATGATAGTGTTTGGGTGTCTTGCGCCCTAAAGGGACGGCTAAAATCAGATGTGGTATCTACTTCAAGAATATAACCAGTGGTTCCAACAATACTGTTCCAATCTAGGCTGTAAAGAGTCAAGTTGGTAATAAGATTTCTTGGGGTGTTTAACCGCACTGAAAGTACCTTACATACCCATGTTTCACTCCATTCACTGGTATCATCGGGAGATATTGCCCGTACACGCCAATAATACAGAGGTCTGAATAATAATTGAGAAATTGAAACTTCAGTACCCTTGAATACACTATCAATTCGGATGTTAGAATCGAAATTCGGGGTAGTATCTAAAACGAATTCATAGGAAATTGATCCTCTAATAGGTTCCCAAGTAAAATTAGTCGAAGTTCCTATTCCAAGAAAATTAGAATTAAAAGGAAGTAGTTGTTTTGGGGCTTTTACGGTTGTGAATTTGCGTATATCGCTCCAAGGAGAGGTGTCGCGAGAATGCCAACCGCGAATTCTCCATTGATAAACAGTATTATATTTAAAGCGGTGTCCTTTGATTAGATGGGTTTGATTAATGTTGAATTCATCGATTATTGTATCCAGGAATAATGGACCTTCAAAATTTTGGGTTGAAGTTACCTGAATCTGGAAACCGTCTACACCCTTTCGAGTGGCAAATTGTAAACTATCGGTTAGATGAACCGTTGAACTGGGAAACGGGTAATAAACGTTGGGATATTTAAGGATATTTATGCTTTTAATTATGGACCAATCTCCGCTATCTTTTTCATGGTAAGGCCGACTTTTTGCATAGTATATTTTACCAAAAAATAAATCCACAGCCGTATCTCTTCCGTTTTTGGAATTATACCGTTTTAATTCTGGACTATTAAAGTTCGGCGTTGTATCTAATAAAATTTCATAACCATTGCTCCCGTCAATTTCGGATCTTATTTGCAATATTGTGATTGGATCGGCATAATTTTCTGCGTTTACAAAATCCTTCTTGAATCCTTTGGTTGTAAATGCACTGTAAGACCATTTAGAAGAATCTACGCCATTTATGGCGCGTACTCGATAGTGGTAAAAGGTTTCGTAATGGAGCTTCCCAACACTGAAAGGTTCCGGATCGTATTGCTTTGTGCCTTCACTAGCAACGGTATCCACGAGTAGTGGAGAGTTGAAATTTAAACTTGTATCGATTTGAACCTGAAAGGCTTGTTTGTAATTGGTAGCGGTAAATTCGAAATCAATTTTAACGTTATGCAAGAATGCGGTTGTAGGGTACTTTGGAGTAATGGAATCGAAAATCTGAAAAGCTCCTGTATCCGTCCAGGGTAGGGTATACTCTGGAATACCCCGAATTCTCCAATAATAGGTTTTGCCGAATAAAAAATCATCCTCAAGAGATTCGATGTAATGGTATTTGAAGGTATCTGGAAGAATAAAAGTTCTAAGGATTTTAGAATTGAAACTTAAACTGGTGTCAATCTGATATTCAAAGCTATCGAATTCTGCTGCCCGATAGCAGGATAAATAAATAAAGGATGAATTGACTTTTACCGGATTCTGGGTGCCTGCATATCGCAGTAGTTTTGAGGCTGTCTTAAAATTATTTATGCTTGTCCAATCCGATGAGTCTGTTTTACTAATCGATTTCACCCGCCAATAATAGCGGGTATTGATTTTGAGTTTTGTCAGCCAGATACGGGTGTAATAAGAACCTCGGACTTCTTCAACACGTGTAGCGTTTTTCATACCTGCATCCAAAGAATACTCGAATGCATATTTAGTAACGCTCTCTGATTTTACTTCCAATTGAACACCCGTTGGTATATCAATTGAATTATTCGCCGGCTTAAAAATTACCGGTGTACTAAGCTTGGCCCATGAATTCGAAAGTTGTAGATGAATTCCCACAAAAAGAAGAAATACAATTATTCTACTAAGGCAAACACTTTTTTTGTGAATCACTATTGATATCATTTTTTATTAAGGAGTAAAAGTTGTTGGGAGTTCGTGTGGTTATCGGGACTGTATACGTTAATAATAACGAATCCGCTATAGTCGAAATTATTTATTACACGAATATCCTGTTGATCTCGATTAAAAGAGATAGCTTTTCCGTTTAGGTCATACATTTTAACTACATCGTTTGAACGAAGTCCTGCTATTTGAATTGAACCCGTACTTGGATTAGGGAAAATGGTATAGCTCAGTTTATCAGCAGGTTGGATGGAATTCGTTCGTTCGCTGCTATAGCAATCGGTCCAGGAACTGCATTGATTTTTAACGATACGGGCTTTAAATATTCCGGAGTAAGGAATTAAAAGACTCGATTTATTGTCTTCTCCAATCCTAATGGAGGTTTTACAATCGTACCAACTGATGCTATCCCAATTGTTTTCAATTAAAAACAGTACGGAATCGTTTACCGTTACTTCCGTATTGATGTTGGTTATATCTATCCATGTGTTGTGGAAAGAATCGCAATTACTTGAAGTAAGTCCTTTCCAATAGACCCATGTAGATTTTGTGTAGCTTGAATCACGAAGCCATTGCCGTTGGCAAGCAGAAAGTGTATCAGACATGACTACGGATTTTCCGATGCTCAGATTGAAGATACGCGTAGAATCACAACCTCTAATATTGGTGTAGTATTCTTTGAATGTTCCTGAATTGCGGTACACGATGCCGGCGTCGGAAACAAACGAATCGCATGTTGAAATCGATAAGGGGATTTCTTGACTAAAATTCACACGTATCCATGTTGTTTGGAAAGAGTCGCAGCCCAAATATGTTTTGAAGGCATTTTGAGTCAACTGAGATTTGAAATAGGTTTTCCCTAAATGTACAACCGAATCACATCCCACTATAGTATCGTTTCGATATTGATTTTTATTTATGGTTATATTGTAAGAAACGACGGAATCGCAGCCATTTTTGGCGGAAAAAGAATCGCGAACTATAGTATCGAATGTAACTGTTTTACCCGAGGGTGTTTGGAATTTTTCACAGGCAATTATGTTAATCAGGGTATCGTAAACAGGTAAAATATAAACTTGGTATGAAACAATAGAGTCGCAACCAGCAATTGAGGTATAATATTCCGTAATTACGGTGTCTTTAGTGACAAAAATGCCCTTCGGACTGGTGTAACTACCACAGGAAAACTGCGGAATTATTATGCTATCATTTCCAATATTTACTGTTACAATAATTATTGAGTCACAACCGTAAATACTTTCGAAGGTATCGCGGTAGGTTCCATCTTTACGCCAAATATATTTTTTACTGGGAGAAACAACCGAATCACAATCGAATTTTTGAACGCGGGTTTCGCTTGGACCTCCTTTAACACCAGCACCAGTAATCCAATTGGAAGCAGCACCACTCAAAGTGAAATAGTTTAAGGTGCCGTTATATTTATTCCCCGAATAATCGGTAGCTGTTTTTTTGGAATAGTTAAAGGTATTGGCTTTTCCTTCATTGAGTTTATAATATACAACCAAGCCTTTTGGTACATCGCAAAACTCTCGGTCCATATTCTTTTTGATTTCCGATTGACTTAGGGCGTAATTATACATTCTAAATTCGTCGATACTCCCTTGAAATAAATTGATGTTATCAATGCGCATGCCCAATTGAAGCGGGGTAGATGATATGGTGTTAGTGGCAATTTTTAAATTTCCAGCAACATCCAAAACTCCATCTACGTATAATCGATAATCAAGGGTGTCTTTTGGGTCGTATGTAACGGCCACATGGTGCCAATCGCCATCGTTAATGGCGATAGTCCCCGAAAGTCCATTC
>JALRKL010000195.1 GCA_023268875.1 Bacteroidia bacterium | reverse complement strand
TCTTGATATTTTGCTAATTCTTCTTCGTTTAAAAGTTGATTTTTTTGTAGACCAGTTAAACCAGGTTCAATTACTATAAAGTTTTCAAAATATAAAACTCGTTCAATTTCTTTTAATTTCATATCAACTGCCAAAGCAATTCTGCTTGGTAGTGATTTTAAAAACCAGATATGAGCAACCGGAGTAGCTAGGTTGATGTGCCCCATTCTCTCTCTTCTTACGTTTGATTTTGTAACTTCAACACCACATTTTTCACAAATGATGCCTCTAAATTTCATTCTTTTATATTTACCGCATAAACATTCGTAATCTTTTATAGGTCCAAAAATTCTTGCACAAAATAAACCATCTTTTTCTGGTCTAAAAGTTCTGTAATTTATTGTTTCTGGTTTCTTGATTTCACCATATGTCCAAGATTTAATTTTCTCTGGACTTGCTAAAGAAATTTTAATGCTATTAAAATTTTGAGCTTCAGAAATTTCAGTGTTTTTAAATAAATCTGTAAGTTCTTTTTTCATATTAATTTAACTCCACATTAAGTGCTAATGATTTTATTTCTTTAACTAAAACGTTGAATGACTCAGGAATACCAGACTCAAAATCATCGTCACCCTTAACGATAGTTTCATAAACTTTGGTTCTACCAGCAACGTCATCAGATTTTACCGTTAAGATTTCTTGTAAAGTATAAGCTGCACCATATGCTTCAAGTGCCCACACCTCCATCTCTCCAAACCTTTGTCCACCAAATTGAGCTTTTCCTCCCAAAGGTTGCAAGGATTCCATGACTAAAACCGTTGAGGTGTTTACGGTGCCAAAAGCCCAATTTACCGTGAATTTAAAAACGCAGTGTATCGCTACCAATAATTTCACCTTTGTTAATACTACATTAGAAAATGGGAATCCCGGATCGAATTATGATTGGGCTATTGTTGGAAAATCTCCCGTTGTATATAGCGGTAAGGATATACCAAATCAAACCTTGGCCGATACCGGGTGGCACGATGTATATCTTTTGGTTACATCTCCCAATAATTGTTTAAGTGGTTTTCAAGATCGTATTTATGTGGCGGAAACCCCTCAGGTTAGTATTACAGGTCGCGATGGTTGTCAAGGTGAGCCTCTACAATTTGGAAGAAATTTAATTTTAAATTCAGGAACTCCCTCATACGCATGGGAATTTGGAGATGGACGTACTTCTAATGTCGGAAGCCCTCAACACACCTATTCTTCAGCAGGCAGCTATGTGTTGAAACTTACTGTTACAAGCGATAAAGGTTGTATCGGTAAGGCTATGGATTTCCCATTGCAGATTTTCACTAAGCCTAGTGCAAATTTCACTACCGAATATTTGTTGTCTCGCGGAATGGAAACAGATTGGAAGTTTACCTATACAGGTTCTGGAGCGGATCAATTAAATTGGAAATTTGGAGACGGGCAAACCGACATTGGTTTGGCCCCAGTTTATAAAACCTTCAATACAACAGGAGATTTTAGGGTAGGTTTGTTTGCAAGTACCGCAAATGGTTGTCGCGACAGCGCCTTTACCAGTATATTCTTGAAACCGGAGTTACTTATGTGGTTGCCAAATGTCTTTACACCTAATGTAGACGGATTAAATGATGATTTCGGTCCAAGTTCAACATTTGGTTTGGAGCGTTATTCCTTTAAGATATACGACAGATGGGGAAGTAAGGTTTTCGATACCGATAATCCAGAAAATCGTTGGAATGGATTAGATCCGGAAGGAAAGCCAATCATGGAAGGTATGTATGGGTATGAGTTATTATTCCGTTACGTAGATAATAAATTATACGTTTATAAAGGTACTGTAATGGTTTTGAGGCCCTAGTCATTTGAATACTTTAGAATAGTGTATTATAAGTAGCGTCCAATTGAGATTAGTTGGGCGCTATTGTTTTATAGGTGTGTTTTAATAGGCGTAAATCGATTTATGATATTTTGTTGATGTCGTAAAGAATTTTAAATAAAAAGGCGCACTGTTATTACAGCACGCCTTTTAGTTTTGAACCATGATTGGTTTAAGATATTATCCTAAATAGGTTTTAAGTATTTTGCTTTTACTTGACTTACGCAATCTGCGCAAGGCTTTTTCTTTTATT
>JALRKL010000184.1 GCA_023268875.1 Bacteroidia bacterium | reverse complement strand
TCTTGTGTGGCTAATCGACGCTATCTTCTTTTTTGATCCGCAGCACTGTCTGCACTCTTGGATTTACTACAAAACCACAAAGAATCTAAGAAAGAAGTTCAAAGACCGCACTCGCAAAAAAGATGATATTGAAACGGTTCAAGAGTACTTAAAGGAGCATCGTGATGAAATACAATGTGTAGTCTCGGAACAAACAGCTATTGAAGGATTGCCTTTCGGGACGGCTCAAAAGCCTAACCTGTGGGATTATGCCGACGGAATTGACACATTAAAATGGTTAAATCAAGCCGTTTAAAAATATTAATTTACATTTTTAGAATTTACCAAGCCTAGAAATTATTAAATAAACCATAACCGTTGAGGAGTGGTTTCGCGGCTGAAAAGCAATTGGCTATTGCAGTAAAGGTCGGATTAGGTCACAAACTTCTTCGGCCATCGGTTTTTTGGTATCTAGTTCGGGATTGATTTCGGTCACTTCCAATAGTTTTGTTTGCGGCTGCTTCCAAAAGAACTGCAAAGTAGTTTGTGCTTGACTTTTACTTAATCCCCCTGCGACAGGTGTGCCGGTTCCGATTGAAACGGAGGGATCCATGCTATCCACATCAAAACTTACATACCATTCTTGAGCTCTGCTTTTAAAATGTTCAAGGATATCGTTTAGCGCCCAATCGATGCCATTTTTATGAATGTCCTCGGCAAAAATCACTTTGATACCGGCTGTTTTAATAAGATGAATTTCCGGATTTTCGTAACTGCGAATGCCCATAAATACGATGTTTTGCGGGTCCACTGCGTCGCTTTTCTTTAAATTTTTAATATCTTCCCATAAAGAAATACAATCGACATCTAAATCGTTGACTTTACAATCTAAATTGTCGATTTCAATGGCAGTATTTACCGACATACCATGTATGTTTCCACTTGGTGTGGTATAAGGCGAATGAAGGTCTAAATGGGCATCAATCCAAATAATTCCTACGTTTTGAGGATTTCGCTTGCGGCAAAATCCGGCAATACCGCCAATGGCATTACTGTGGTCGCCCGTTAACAATAAGGTGCGCGATTGAGGGGGTGAATTTTCAATGGTTTCAGCCAACCGAGATTGGTGCCGAAGCAGGTGACGTGCTCTTTTTAAGTGGGGAAAATAAATGTGTTCCACGTCTTCAGCCTCTACGGTTTGATCCACATGGGTCGGGGAATTAGGCAGGTTAACGTGTTTTTCTAATGCGTGTAGTAGGGCATCCGGACCTTTTGCAGTCCCTGATTTTCCTGCTCCGTATTCCCATCCTGAAACAATAATGTTTAACTCTTTCTTATTCATACGGAGGATTTATTTCCTCAAAAATAAGACAATAAGTCTAAGGTTGTACTACCTGCTTTCTCCACAAAACATATCCGCCGATATTTTTTTCTTTAATGAATTTTCGTTCGAATTCTGGATCTGGGGTAAAATTGTTTTTGGTTATTACCTTGGTAAGTTGTTGATTTTGAATATTCATCGCATGAGAACGACGCGCACTTTGTTTGGGGTAAGGCTCGTTTTCTGAAATCTCAAATTCCGGTTTTAAATTGTCGAAATCTTTAGAAGTAAATTCCCCATGAAAATACAGCGCATAAGTTTTGAAATACCATGCTTCTAAAAATACCTCTTTTTTTGTTTCGTTTTTTATGGTTTGGGTTAATGGGCCTTGCAATAATTTCCCCACGGGCGGTAAAAGCCAAATACTGCTGCTCAGCGCCACTGCACCGCTAATTATAAATAATACTCCGGCGTGAGGTTTTCTTCCCAAAAGTTGAAGAATGAGCCATGCCATAAACCAAAACGTAAATAGGGCCGCAGGCAGCAATGAGGTCCAGGACCAAGCTTCTTTTACCGATATGATACCCTTTGTAAATATGTCTAATTTTTCCCAAAGCCAAAGTGGAAGCGGATTCATATGAGCAATAATTGGTAAAGCCCATAGCACAATTCCGATACCTAATGCAGATAAAAACAAGGGAATAACCAATCCTTTGGGGAAGTGCCAACGATTGGTATGTACGAGGTAAACTTGATAGGCACCAAAATAGGTGAGGGGCCACCAGCAAAGACTGCTGTAGTGAATTATTTTAGTTGTTGTGATAGAAAAAACAATGAGTACGACCCAGAATAACGCCCGCATAAATAGATTCCATACATCCACGTTGCGATCCATAATTCGATTTTTAAATAAGTGGGGAAGTGCCAATATTGAAGCCGGGAAGGCCAAGAAGAATAACACGACAACATGGTAGAACCAAGGTTGATTGTGCCATTCTATTTGCCCTTGGAATAGGATAATTTGATAGGCAATGAATTCTTCAAGGAATTTATCACCGTTTGATTGTAGCAGTGGGAATACCCAAAGACCAATTACAGAGGCTAATCCAATTAGACTTAAGGATAGTTTCCAATTCAGTATTTCGTACCACTTACCTCTAATGGCGGTAACCCAAAACACAACCAATCCGATTATGCCGATTGCCACAGGTCCCTTGGTTAAGAATGCAAATCCAGCAAATATTCCAACCAATAAATAATATAAATGTGAGCGTTCTTCGCGCAAATTGGCTTGGGTGATTTTATACCATTGATAGATGCTTAAAACAATGAATAAGTTAAACACTGGATCTATGATTCCTGAACGCCAATAAATAAATGGGGCAAAAGTGAATAAAGTAGCCAATGCCCAAAATCCGCCGAGCATTCGTTTACCTAAACGGTCTCCTAAATGATAGACCCAATTTACGGCAAAAACACCGGCTAGTACATTGGGTAATTTGTATACCCAAGGATCATGGGAATTGAAAATACGTTCTGAAAGCGCTTGGAGCCAAATGAAAAAAGGAGGTTTTTCCCAAAATGGTTCAAATCCAATTTGTACGTATAGGTAGTTGCGGGTAAGGTTCATTTCTCGGGCCGACTCGGCAAAGTTTAATTCGTCCCAATCGAATAATGGTGTTAAGTTAACCCCAAGTAAAAGTATTCCTAAGCTTAATAGAGTGAAAGCAAGATGAACGTGAATTTTTCTCATGATTTAAGCCATTTTTTGTAGTAAAATAATTGATAAAAAGCCCAAAATAGCCAAAGTCCGGCTGTTGCTCCGGCTAATACATCCTCGAATGAGTGTTGTCCTAAATATATCCGACTGTATCCCACTCCGAATGCCATTAGTATTAAAGGGACTTTAATAAATTCGGGCCATTTGTTATGCCAAATTGATAGAATAACGGCTGTTGCAAAGAATGCGGCTGCCGTATGGCCACTTGGAAATGCCTTCCATTGGGAAAGGGTTATTCCGGGTATTTGTCTAACTTCTTGGGGGAATTTAATGGCAGGGCGCGGCCAATTAATAAGATATTTAGCGGCTTGTATGATTAATCCTTCAGTAGCAAACGCAATCACCCACATCCAGCCCCTTTTACCTAATTGCCAAAATGCCAGAGATAATGCCAAAACAATAACAGGCCATTCCGCCCATTTGGTTACATATAATAAAAGAGAGTCTAACTGACTGTTGTGTATTTCAAGTATTGCAAGCGTAACAGAATCAAAACCTATAAATAAACCGAAAAGAAATAACACCGTAAAAATGAGGGTATAAATTAATAGATGGCGCACGGTGAACGTCATTTCACAAAGATAATGAGTTATTCACTGCATATAATTTTGTAATTTCAAAGTTTTTGATTTCTTTGCAAGAATTGAATTTTGGCACGAAAAGTGCAACAAAATTCATGTTAATTACCCCTTATATATAAATCGATGGCCAAAAAAGAATCTAAAAAGTCAAAACTGGAATTGGAATATTCACTTCGTTCTTCTCCTCAAATTTTATATCAATACATTTCGAATCCTTCCGGACTGCAAAGCTGGTTTGCCGATAGGGTTGACATCATGGGCGGAGGTCAATATAGATTCTCCTGGGAAGATGGCACAGAGTACCATGCTAATATGGCGAAATCCGTTACGAATAAATATACCCGCTTCGATTTAATGGAGTCAGAAGGCGATTATTTGGAGTTTCGAATTGAACAGGATGCCATCACGGGCGATGTTGAATTGATTATAACAGAATTTGTAGATCCAGAAGAGGCGGAAATGGCCGCGTCAATTTGGGATGCTGCTATTGAAGATTTGTGCTCTATTATAGGAGCTTAATCAAGCATTAAGTGCCTTTATTGCAAGGTTGGCCATAAGTCCGGCACCAATTTCTAGTGCATCTTCGTCAATGTCAAAGCTCGGGTGGTGCACACTATAGTGGGTTCCCTTTTCCATATTGCGTGTTCCCAATCGATAGAAACAACTAGGAACTTCTTGCGAATAATATGCGAAATCCTCGGCAGCCATCCATAATTCTAGGTCTTTGATTTTTTCGTCACCTAAATATTCAGAAGCACTATTAGCACATAATTCAGTTAAATTTTCATCGTTTCTTAGAAACGGATAACCCTTTCGGATTTCAATCTCTACCTCAGCTCCCATACTCGAGGCAATGCCTTCTGCTAGTCTGCGAATTTTCTCATGGGCTTCGGAGCGCCAATTTTCATCAACGGTTCTAAAAGTGCCATGAACTTCTACCTGAGGGGGAAGAACATTTGTAGCTCCGTTACCGATGATTTTTCCGAAAGAAAGCACACTGTGTAATGCAGGATTCTGGTTACGAGATACAATCTGTTGCATTGCTACAATGATATGTGAGGCGATAAGCACGGAGTCTACGGCCAAATGAGGAATTGCTCCATGTCCGCCGACTCCTTTTACCGTCATGAAAATCTCATCGGTACTTGCCATATATAATCCCTTCCTAAAACCCACGGATCCGGTGTCGATTAGTGGCATTACATGTTGTCCGATCATAAAATCTACTTTCGGATTGTTGAGAACGCCGTCTGCAATCATTAAACTAGCTCCACCTGGAAGTTTTTCTTCTCCAGGTTGAAACACCAGTTTAATTGTGCCTTCAAATGAATCTTTTAATTCGTTGAGAATGGTTGCGGCACCCAATAGTGATGTCGTATGCACATCGTGGCCGCATGCGTGCATTACCCCTTCATTTAAGCTGCGGTAAGGGCGACCATCATTAACCTCCGTTATCGGCAATGCATCCATATCGGCTCTTAAGGCGACACATCGTTTTTCAGGGTTTTTACCTTCAATTAGTGCAACTACACCTGTATTGGCAAGTCTTTGCGTACCCAAGCCCAAATTTTGTAAATATTTTTCCACTTTTTTCTGTGTTTCGAACTCGTGGAAAGATAATTCTGGATTTTGGTGAATATCATGTCTGATTTCCAATAAATCAGGCATTAAGGATTTTGCTTTATTCTTAATTTGTTCTTGTAGTTGCAATAGATTCATAGGTCTACTGCGAAGGTAATGAATTTGTGAAAATCTGCTACTTTCTCTAACTTGTGTATCTTTGAAAAGATAATTATGATAAGCCCGCATTCCATAAGTCAACTTTTACAAACGGTTCCTATCGAGGATTTAGTAGGAGACTACGTAAAGTTGAAGCGTTCGGGCTCGGGATACAAAGGAAATTGTCCTTTTCATGACGAAAAAACACCCAGTTTTTCGGTCACACCAAGTTTGAATATCTACAAGTGTTTTGGGTGTCAAAAAGGGGGGAATGCCATACAATTCATCATGGAAATAGAGCAGTTATCATTCGTTGAGGCTGCTAGAGAATTGGCAAAACGATTTGGGATTGAACTGATCGAAACCGATTCTGACAATTCCGATGAAGCCATGCAAAATCAGCGTGAAAAAGAAAGCTTGCAAGCGCTGAATGAATTTGCATTGCAATTCTTCGAATATCAACTTCACGAAACAGAAGAAGGTCAATCTGTAGCCTTACCGTATTTTAAAGAACGAGGTTATACAATAGAAACTATCAAGAAATGGCGTTTGGGATATAGCCCAGCGGGTTGGACGGCGTTT
>JALRKL010000153.1 GCA_023268875.1 Bacteroidia bacterium | reverse complement strand
ACCCGGATCCCGTGCCAAAATCTACAATGTGTTTTGGTTCATTACCATGTTCTGAGAGTATACGTTCACATAATTCTTCTGTTTCAGGTCTGGGAATAAGTGTGTCGGAAGTAACTTTAAATATGTATCGATGGAAATATGCCTTACCTGTGATGTACTGAACGGGTTCGTGATTTAAAAGCCTATTCAACAAGGTTTGCTTGTCAAAATCACCTTCATAATCGGCTAAATGTTGTAGGATTCCGTGAATCTCGTCATTGGTATAATGAGATTGGAGCGCGTCTCTCAACTGGGCGGTTTGCAGTATCCTATTCATAAATAAAACTTATTCTTTCAACTTGACTCATCCGGTGTTGTGAGGCTATATGAAAGGCGGCAAATTTAATAACATAATTTCCGGATTGAAAAGCGTTTGGAAAATCTTCTAATAGTAAGGGGTAATATGCTTTTTGTGGCATCTGTAATCCGTCGATGATCATGCCCAGTGGATTTCCCCAGGAATCATATAAACTAGCGTAAACATAATAACCCTCGGTTGGAAAATTGAATTGTAATCCAAGTGGTAACTCGTCTGAATTAAACAACCATACGCGGCGTTCCAAAGCAACCATTTTCTTGACATTTTGCATTTTAACCGTTGCTTTGGGAATACTTGGACTGGCTACAGAAGTTTCGTAATTTGCCGACATCCAGTTTTGTTCAAAAGCCGATGGTAAATTTGCTGATCGTTTTTCTAATGATTTGTAATGTGCGTTCTGGGTATGCATTTTTCGGTGAAACGGCGCTTTATCAAGTCTTCCATGTAAATGATGCACAATTTCAATAAAGCCTCCTTCGGTCGTTAAGTTAGGAAACACCGAAAGTTCTAAAATGTTTTTGGGTATGGTAGAATCAATGATATTAGCCCAATAACTCGCATTTCCGCTAAAAGCTATTGTTTCTCCCGGGAAAATCCATTTTTTAGCAGCTGAAAAACAAGGAATAATATGTTTAATGCGGTCGTTTTTATCGTAAACTAAAAAATCAATATCGTTGAATTGTAGGGCAGCATATCCGGTGTTTTGAATTTCTATAAAATCAGCGTTGTAGGGTGCTTCAAAGTGGATTTCAGTTATTGTGAGTGAACTGTAGGTTTCTTTGAAAACGGGTGTTTTTATTCTTACGGTATCTTCATGGCGGTTTATGAATCGTAAATCGCAACTATCAACATATGAGTTAATAGAACCTGTAGTATATATCCCGCTTGTGTAATATATAGAATCTATTTTGTTATTTATCCAGATGTAAATCCATTGTTGGGGTTTTAAATTTTCTGAAAATTCGAGTGTTAATTTAGAAGAATGGTATACGCATTGCAATTCTGGTATTGTTTTTTTGGGACTTGCTCTTAAGCGTTGATTCGGTGTTTTGCCCGGACTTCCGGCATTATTTAAATGGCTATACCAATCAAAGCATCGGGAAAAAGGAGCTTTATTTGTTGGTGCTTCCAACGCAACACCTCCATCGTAAAATAGGGGATGGTGTAATTTATGATGGAGAGAAATTGAGTCTAACAAACGCCCTTCTAGGGTTTTGAGGCACAATTGATTTTCCTCGTTTAATAAATTAAAAGGTATTTCTACACATGGGATTTTGGGGAAAAATTCGCAAGATGGAGTTAACAATAAAAATGAAAACGTATCAAAATGGTGTTCAGGAATAACATATTCTTTACCATTGATTGCCACGATTAAATTCGATAAATCTAGCCAACGGGATTGGCAATTTTGTATCTCTATGTATTCGGCATTGGGAAGAACTCCATAACTGGGAGTTGCATCGAAAAACACTTCTGAAAAGCGTAAATCACCATACACAATATCTTGAGGGAATGTCGCTGTTACATAAAACGACGTATCGTAAAATTGATTATAAATGGTTTTTAATTTATTGATAGAAATAAAGATGCTATCTTGAATGAACTTGGAAAACTCCATTGTTATTGTGCGGTAGTTTTCGAAGTAATTAATGTTAAAGGCTTGATTTCGATTTATAGTAATAGATTCATTGCCGTTTAAAAGTATGGGATGGGAAAATTCAAGACTTAATATGCCTTTTCGAATAATATTTAC
>JALRKL010000109.1 GCA_023268875.1 Bacteroidia bacterium | reverse complement strand
ATCCGCATAATCAAAAGCCTTTTTCAAAGCTTCGGTTGTGCGCACCGCAGGATTTTCGCGAATTTTATCTTCTTCTTTCTTAATTTCAACAAATAAGGCCGAAGTTGCTTTTTCTGTTACGTATTGATTCAGATCCGTTTGAATGTCGTTATCTAAGCCAAGGAGCATTTTATTTTTATTAATTTTACTTACGGTTGGCTCCCAAAGTTTTGATAAAGAGACGCCGTCTAACGCTTTTTTTACTTCAGGTTTAAAAGCTTCCGTAAGAGCTCCCTCGGTATTGTTTTTCAAATACTGTGTTGCAGCTCCTTCACCTCCAATTAATACCCCCATCGCGTCGGTAAAATTCATGTCTGTAACCGCCTTTTTAAAAACAGGCTCTGCCAACTTCATTGAGTTCTCCGCCCCTGTATTCATTGCTGCAACCACTTTATCCAACTCGGGACCGATTAAACTATTCAACATCCTGTTATCTCGAATTTTCTGCTCTATTTTCTGAACCTCCGGCGGTAAGGGAATCTTTAAAGTTGGATTTTGTGCAAACGCACCTACCTCTCCTAATCGACCGGTACCATTCAACACCCCCTCAATCAGAGCCTCTTTTAATCCGCTAGCTGCTTCAGTACTTGTTAAAACCGGTTTTTTATTGGTTCCGTTTCCGCTGGTCGCCTGCGTTAAAGTTTCAGTTGCCATTTGTGTGGCGGTTTGTTGCAAAACATCACAAGAACCGAGACCAACAAAGGCTATAGCACCTATTAATACGTTTGCTTTCATAACTGAATCCAAAGATAGATAAGTTTGCAAGAATTCAGAAAGTTGAATCAAGCATTTGGTTCAAAGGCAATTTTACACCTATTAAAATATCAAAATCACAATAGGTATTTTGAGCGGAAGCGGATGAAGATAGCTTAAGCATCCGAGATACACTTAAAATACTCAAAATCTATTTAATTAACCTAAGCGCTTCCCTACGCGAGAGCGGTTTGAGCGTGTGCGAATCTACAAATCGAATAACCCAATCGGGATTGGTTTTCCCGTATTGTCTTAAGGACCAGCCAATGGCTTTTTGCAAGAAGAATTCCTTGGATTCCGTATGCGGTAAAATTGCCATCTCCAACAATTGGGTGTTTGTATCGCCTCGATAACCCAACTGACAAATAATAGCCGCCCGGTTCATCCACATGTTTTCATGCTTACTGAAATATAAAACCGTTTCCTCTAAGATTTCAGGATATATTTTCAAGAATTTGCCTAAATAATTACCGCTAATTAAATCGATCGAGTCCCACCAACTTTTATGCGTGATTATATATTCAAACCAAGAAATATCTTCCCTTTTCAAAAGCTTCACATCGCGCTGCAGGAAATCCATTCCAACATACTGGTATTCCCGTTCGGGCATTTCCCAAAGCAATTCTACCCATTTTTTTAATTCCAGCGAATTTTGGGGTTTGAAAACGCGTCGTAATTCAGCAACAATAATTTTTCTATCGGGGGAATTTATTCCAACAAAAGGGAATAAATTTTTCATGTATTTAGCCATTCCTAAGGCCTTGTCTGGATTGGCTTTTTGCGCGAAAAGTTCGCTTAAATTCTGTAAAGCTATTTCAATCGATTCAG
>JALRKL010000031.1 GCA_023268875.1 Bacteroidia bacterium | reverse complement strand
TCTCCGCCATCTCTGCATTCGGAAAGTAATATCCTCCAATATCTGCTGGCTTACCTTGCACCGAGTTTAACTCTTGTACAATAGTACTTTCATCGTTTTTTAATGCTTCAGCCACCGGCGTGAAAATTTCCTTCAAACGTTCATCCTCCGATTGCTGTGCCAATGCTTCCGCCCAAAATAAAGCCAAATAAAAATGAGAACCGCGATTATCTATTCCACCTAATTTTCTTGTGGGACTTTTATCTTCATCTAGAAATCTAGAAGTGGCTTGATCTAATGTTTTGGATAAAACAGCAGCTTTTTGATTGCCGTCTTTTTCAGCAAAATGCTCCAAACTCACAGCCAATGCTAGAAACTCACCAAGACTGTCCCAACGTAAATAATTCTCTTCCAACAACTGTTGAACATGCTTTGGCGCAGATCCGCCGGCACCGGTTTCAAATAACCCACCGCCGTTCATCAAAGGCACTATCGATAACATTTTTGCAGAAGTACCTACCTCTAAAATGGGAAATAAATCTGTTAAATAATCTCTCAATACATTACCTGTTACCGAAATGGTATCTAGGCCTTGAACGATGCGCTCGAAACTGAAAGTGGTGGCTTCAACAGGAGTCATAATTCGAATATCCAAACCACTTGTATCATGATTTTTCAGATACAATTCAACTTTTTTAATCAATTCGCGGTCGTGCGCTCTTTGGGAATCCAACCAGAAAACAGCAGGTGTTTGGGTGGCACGGGCACGACGAACGGCTAAAGCAACCCAGTCTTGAATCGGGGCGTCT
This sequence comes from Bacteroidia bacterium, assembly GCA_023268875.1. Taxonomy (GTDB): domain Bacteria; phylum Bacteroidota; class Bacteroidia; order NS11-12g; family UBA955; genus VMCP01. The sequence continues at coordinate 1,996 of JALRKL010000031.1, read as the reverse complement.
TTTACCTGACACATGCGGAAAATATCGCCTGTTTCAACATTTTGACTTAATACCGCTACTCCATTCACGCGAACTTCTACCCTACCATTTTCATTCATTTGGAAGGTTTTATCGTGTGAACCGTATTCCTCAGCTTTTTGTGCCATAAGTCCTACGTTGCTCACACTTCCCATTGTGGTCGGGTTTAGAGCTCCGTTTTTCTTACAGAAATCTATACTGGCTTGGTATACACCGCTATATGATCGATCGGGGATTATCGCTTTCGTGTCTTGTAATTTGCCTTCCGCATTCCACATTTTTCCGGAATCGCGTATCATTGCCGGCATCGATGCGTCGATAATTACGTCGCTCGGAACATGCAAATTGGTTATTCCCTTATCAGAATTCACCATTGCTAAGGCAGGACCATGCTGGATAGCTTCTTTCAAGGCCGTTTCAATTTCCACTCGCTTATCCGAAGGAAGATTCTGAATTTTGGCATATACATCACCCAAGCCATTCTTCACATCAATACCTAACGCCTTAAAATCCTCTTGATATTTGCCAAATACCTCTTCAAAGAAAACCTCTACGGCCGCACCAAAAATAATAGGGTCGCTTACCTTCATCATGGTCGCCTTCAGATGAAAAGACAAAAGCACTTGAGAATCTTTGGCTTCCTTTATTTGTTCTTTTAGGAAATCTTTTAATTGATTTATGCTTAAAACTGAGGCATCAATAATTTCACCGGCCTTTAATTTCAATCCAGATTTCAATACCGTTTCAGTTCCCTGTTGGTTAACGAAAACAATGTTTGATTCTGAATCGCTTTCAATACAGATACTCTTTTCTGAACCATAAAAATCACCTTTGGTCATGCTCGACACGTGAGTTTTGCTATCTGCCGACCAGGACCCCATGCGGTGGGGATGTTTTTTGGCATATTCTTTAACCGCCTTTGGCGCTCTTCGGTCGCTGTTCCCTTCACGCAAAACAGGATTCACGGCCGAACCTTTTACTTTATCGTACCTAGATTTGATATCCTTTTCATCCTCCGATTTGGGCTCATTCGGATAATCGGGTAAATCATAACCGGCTGCTTGAAGCTCGGCAATCGCTGCTTTCAATTGAGGTATTGAGGCACTTATATTGGGTAATTTTATGATGTTTGCCTCAGGCGTTTTGGCCAATTCCCCCAATTCAAAAAGATCGTCGTTGATTTTTTGATTTTCGGGAAGTCTATCGGCAAAAACCGCTAAAATACGACCAGCTAATGAAATATTCCTCGTTTCAACCCCAATTCCGGCCTGTGCAGTAAATGCGCTTACGATGGGTAAAAAACTGTAGGTTGCAAGCGCAGGGGCTTCGTCGGTGAGGGTGTATAAAATCTTATTCATTCCGGTAATATTTTGATTGCGCGAAGATACCATCAATAATTGTGAATTATGAATTGTGAGTTGTGAATTTAACCGTTCGTAAATCCAGATTTGAATTAGTTTGCATGTTTTGGTGTGGATGTCATTCATTTAATCATAGAATGATGAAGAAAATATTATTTTCGAGGCATGATCAAACCCCAAAATGTGGATGATTTTCTACGAGACGGCTGTGGAAGATGCGCAAAAGGAGGCACTCCAGATTGTAAAGTGCATTTATGGACCCAAGAATTGAATTTTTTGAGAAATTTATGTTTGGAAAGTGGACTTACCGAAACCATTAAATGGGGCATGCCGGTTTATACGCATAAAGACAAAAATGCTATTATTTTAGGCGCCTTTAAGGAATTTAGCACCATAGGCTTTTTTAAAGGAATATTATTAAATGACCCCGAAAAAATACTTCAGGTTTCGGGTGAAAACACCCAAGACACCCGAATTTTAAAATTCACTTCCCTCTCTCAAATTGTAGCCATAGAAGAATGGGTACGTGTGTTTATTCAAGATGCCATTAATATTGAAGAAAAGGGATTAAAGCCGCCAAAAATGGAAAAGAAAGATTTGGTATTGCCGGAAGAACT
>JALRKL010000163.1 GCA_023268875.1 Bacteroidia bacterium | reverse complement strand
TACCGGTGCGTGTAATGTATTTCTTTCTTTAAATAATACAAACCCAGCATCGATATGCGGATCTAAATTCATTAACAACAATGCCTTGTGATAATGATAGTTATTGACATATTTATGGTGGTTTACCAGTTCTCCATATTCTGTTTCCCATAATGGAAATAATACCGCAAAATCAAAATTTCGAGGCAAAAAAAGTTGCGTAACGTTTCTACAACCCATTCCAAAATATGCAAAAATATCTGAGCCAAGTCCCATAATCTGTTCCTCTGAGAGTAGGTCAGCGGTAGGCAAAACAGCTACGCTATGACGATTTTTACGTAAAATATTGGGTTTGTTTTTAAAATAATATTCGAAATAGCGATGGGTATTATTGCTACCGGTTGCAATCACGCGGTCTACATCCTTAAGTTGCTCAGCAAAGGTTATATTCAACGACGTTTTGAGGATTTCTTCCGTTAATTTTAGCCAAATTTTCGGTAATATTTTGTCATCTGATGACAATTTAAGTACTACTGGATAACCTGAAACGCAAGCGCTAATAACATCGTGCATTACAACAAATGGAATGTTTCCAGCTCCAATTATTCCTAGTTTTTCGGTTTTACTTTCGTGGGAAGTAGGTAACGCCTCTAACCATGTTTTGCGCGACGGCCCCGAGAGTGCATGCTGCCAACCCATTATACTTTCGTTAATTGATTCCTGAGTGAACCAAGGATTATGTATTTGCGCTTGTTGTTTGGCTTGAATAAATTCAGGATTCGAATTATGTAGATTTAAAGCATCCGTGAATGCCTCTAAAATCTGAGCCGCCGTAGTATTCATTGCACAAAGGTACAATCAATCAAGGGAAGATAATATTGCCGCAATGACTTAACTTTGTCGACTATGAAATCGTTCTTGCTAAGTGTGGCCCTATTTTTAGGTTTTATGAATATGGGATACTCCCAAAGTCGTTGGATGATTGGATCGTCTGCTGGTGTGGGATTTTCGAAAACTCCCGGAAGCGATACGTTAGCGAATCAATTTTCCACCCGCAACCGTTTGGGCGGGTACGGTAATTTGCAATTAAGTTATGATTTAAATCGTGCCACAAGTTTACTAGTTGGAGTAGGATATCTTAATGCCGGATACAAGATCAATAACGATACGATGGCATATAATACCTCTATTAATAAAGGTATGCATTATTTTACTGGCAGTTTAGGCATGGCGTTACGTCAGCAATTTGGTAAATCAAATTACATCTCAGAAAAATTTGGCTTTTCGGTAAATTACGAATTAGGTAATAATACTTTAGATACGATGAATAATCAAGAAACCAGTACGCGTTTCCGTATCATACAAGAACAGCAAAAAACGTTCAACGCACTAGGATTTGTAGGCGTAGCATTTGGAGGTAATACCGAAGGAGGTAACAGATACGAGTTCCATCTCACCTATTACCAACCATTGAGTACCACCCATAACATGCGTGTGCAACATAGCGAATTCTTCAGTGGCGAGTTTCCTCTAACCTATCGCGCCGGTAATTTGCAGATTGGAATCAATTACTATTTCAATTTCGGAAATTTCCAAAAAACAGAAGAATATTTCTACGATTGATGTAGAGAAGCAATGCATTGCATTGCGTCTCTGGCCGATTAACCTAATCCCACGTCTAACGACATCATCAATACAAAACCAATCATCAGCCCTAATGTCGCCTTATCGGTGTGTCCATCGCGCTGTGACTCGGGTATTACTTCTTCTACGACAATATAAATCATAGCCCCAGCCGCGAAGGCTAATGCATACGGCAATATGCTTTGCATCATCATTACCAATAACACTCCGGAAACAGCAGCGAGCGGTTCAACTACGCCACTCAACTGACCCCACAAAAATGATTTGGCTCGCGACAATCCATATCTTCGCAAGGGCAAAGACACCGCCATACCTTCAGGAAAATCCTGAATTCCAATTCCAATTGTGAGGGCAATAGCACCAGCTAAGTTGGCACCGGGCAATCCCTCTGCTACCGCTCCAAATGCTACTCCAATTGCGAGACCCTCTGGTATATTGTGCAGCGTAATAGCCAATACCAATAAAATGGTTTTATTCCAACTTGTTTTGACTCCTTCCGACTTTTCAATTGGATCGCTTAAATGTAAATGGGGCAACCATTGATCAAGTCCAAAAAGAAAAAAAGCACCCGCTAAAAAGCCTATTCCCACGGGCACCCATGCCAATTCGGCACCCCAAGAAGATTCGGCCATTTCAATTGCGGGATTCAATAAACTCCAGAAACTAGCAGCCAGCATCACACCTGCTGTGAACCCCATTAGGGTATCCATAAAACCACGATTTACATCTTTAATAAAGAAAACTAGAGACGCCCCCAAGGCCGTCACCAACCATGTAAACATCGAACCCGTAAATCCTTGCATCACCGGGCTCAATTCTTCAAAAAATGCAATTATTTCTTTCATGTTTATTTGCGTTTAATGCACTCTATCGCCTCGTAATTCAAGTCCGGAAAGGACCTTAGCTTCGATTTCCAACCATTCTTTCCATCGACTTTTAACCTGCTCTTCTGGATAATACTCTTTAGCCAAATCGATGAACATTCTATAATGTCCGGCTTCAGAAACCATAAATTCATGGTAAAATCCACGCAAACTCAAATCGGAACAATATAAACTTAACAATCTGAAACGTTCACAGCTGCGAGCTTCAATTAAGGCACAAACCAACAACTGTTCTAATAGCTGCAGTTTTGAATTTCCTTTTATCATATTCGCTTGAAGGCCTAAAACATAATCATCCTTACGTGCTTTTCCCAAAGATACTCCTCTTTTGGCCATTTCCTTTAATACTCTTCGGAAATGCCCCCATTCTTCGGCTACCAATGGGGTTACTTCTTGAACTAATTTAGACAAATCTGGGAATCGCACAATAAGTGAAATACCAGTAGTTGCCGCTTTTTGCTCGCAAAATGCATGATCTATTAAAATCTCTTCAATCGATTTTTCCGCAATATTAACCCAGCGGGGATCGGTAGGGAGCTTTAAACCAAGCATCTGTACGGAAGTAATGGTTTCTACCATAATTAAAAGGATTAAGCGTATTATTTCATTTCTATTTTCTGCACACGATCTTGATGACGACCTCCTTCAAATGTCGATGATAAGAACGCACGTGCTATCTCCAAGGCTTTTTCTTCAGAAACAAATCGAGCAGGCAAGCAAATAATATTTGCATCGTTGTGCTCGCGTGCAAGCGATGCCAATTCCGAATCCCAAGCTAAACCGGCTCTTATTCCTTCGTGTTTGTTGGCTGTGATACAAACCCCATTCCCACTTCCACATATTAAAATACCTAAATCACATGTCCCATTCGAAACCGCTTGTGCCACTTTGTGGGCGTAATCTGGGTAATCAACACGATCGGCGGAATCAGGCCCCATATCCGATACACCTGCATTATATTCCTTTAGAGTACCCGAATTAAGGGCATTTACAATTCGTTCTTTAACGTCAAATCCGGCATGGTCGGAGCCGATAGCAATGGTATATTTCATAATAGCTTGTTTTTAAATTTATTCATTCCTTGATTTATTCCATTTCAGTAGCTTTTCTTTTTTCTACACGTTTGGCAATGAAAATTCCCAATACATACAAAGACATAAGGGGAATTCCCAAAAGAAGTTGAGAGAAAACATCGGGAGAAGGCGTAGCAATTCCCGCGATTATAAAGATTACAACTGCCGCATAACGCCAGTACTTCTTCAAGAAATCCGAGGAAATAAGCCCAATACTAGTCAAGATATATATCAAAACAGGTAGCTCAAATACAAGTCCCGTTGCCAAACTCATAAAGGTTACAAATCCGGTAACACTAGAGATGGTAATGATATTTTGTATTTTTTCACTCAAACTAAACGAAAGTAAAAAATTGGTTGCCACCGGTACTAACAAAAAATAGGCAAAAAGCACTCCCACAAAAAAAAGTAAGGAAACCACGAACAAACTTCGTTGTACCCGACGAATTTCTTTTTTGCTCAATGCCGGTTTAACAAAAAGCCATAACTGTCTTACAATAAATGGAAAACTTAAAATAAAACCCGCAACCAATGCAATTTTAAATGCACTTACAAACTGCCCTTGTACCTGCATGCTCTGCATGACTAATTTGGGCGGGTCCCAGCATAGGGTATCATCATTCATGAATAAATGACCCGCCTTACAAAAGAAAGAATAACCCCAAAACCCTGCGGTAAAGGGTGCCATAATAATCTTTTCAAAAAGCGTATCAACCCAGATAAAAGCAATAACAGTGGCGGTAATAACGATGTAAGCAATTTTAACCAATCGAGAACGGAGTTCGTCAATATGGTCAAAAAAGCCCATATTTTTTTCGTCCGAAAATTGTT
>JALRKL010000053.1 GCA_023268875.1 Bacteroidia bacterium | reverse complement strand
TCAACATTCAAAGCTTTCAAATCTTCGTTTGCTTTTTCGATTGCAGATAAACGGGTTTCGATTTTGCTGAAATAAGATTCCTCCATTTCGGTTTTAGACTTAACGACTTTTTTAGGCATTGATTCCATTTTTTCTTCGCCCATCATTTCCTCTTTTTCCTCTTTGGCTTCAACTTCCTCAGCAACTTCCTCAACTACTTCTTCCTCAGCACCAACGGCCTCAACTTCAACGATAATTCCTTGTTCGTCGACTTTGATTTTTATGCCATCTTCCAAAGTGTACTCGCCTAATGGAACGGGAATGTTTCCTTCTTCAGTTACGATGAAAACAGTTTGCCCGATTTCAAATGCTTCGGCTTCTAATGTAGCCGCGCCATCCATTGTTTTAACTTGTGCTAATTCCACCTTAACGGCTTCCTCAACTTCCTTTCCCATGATTATTTCATATACACGGTTTAGGATTTCTTTTGCATTGCTCATATTTGTATAATTAACGATTGGTTTTTTTAATGTTCGATTTTTGAAAGCAATTCGCGAAGTTGTGACAATATCAAATCCTCTTTTGATACCTTTGTCATTTCCGTGCTTTTATCGGCAAAGAAACCTTCAATTGAAAATCCCTTTACTTTACCCGTTTTAACAAACTCGTTCCAAATTTCCTCGTTATCAACCTTCATTGAAACATACCAAGTTCCAATTGGATCATTTAATCCATACGCAGCCGATTTGTCTTTTTCCATATCTACCTTTATCCAAGATTCAACTAATGTCAAACCCGCTAAAGATATTTGGTGTTCAAGGGTTGCCTTCGCTTGGTTGCCACGCTTCAAATACAATTGACTTGCTTTCTCAATAGTGGATTTTGAAAAGTACACATAAAATTCCTCGCCATCCTGATTTCGATAAATCGGTTTATTTGGAATTAATGCTGGGCCTAATAATATATGTTTGTCTTCATCCACCGCTTTGAACTCAACTTTTTGAGAATTTAACGCGATGAAATTGGATTCAATGGCTGGGCTTTCAACTATCGAAATAGCATCAATGCCGTTGGCCAATTGTTGTTCGTCTAAAATTAATTCAACGATTTTCATTATCTAATTAACGTTTGCCCTTTAAAGTGTTGCATTTTCTAGAATGTGCCTATCCAAGCTTTGTTGGCTTGTTACGTTTTGGCCTACCACATACGCACGGGTTGGCTTTCGCATTTGGCTATTCAACTCCGCTTGTAACTGCGAAGTTTGTGACATTTGCCCCTGAATAATACCTACGCTTGGACCTTGAGGAATTGAACCCGTAGAAACGCCGCCACTAGATGCCGTATTTGGAACTGGAGTGCTTAATATTTGACGAACGTTTGCCAATCCCGTAGCAATAATTGCCGCAGCATTTATGTAACCTAGTGGGGGTGTTCCCGCACCAGCCGCCAAAGCTTTATTTGCACCCATATAAGTATCAATTACGGCAGCCGCAACCGCTAAAGTTTTACCCATAGCCGTTTGTTCACCAACTACTTTACCAACTGAAATTAATGCTTGGCTAGTCGCTTGGGCTATTTCGATACGAGCTTGGGCGGCTTTTTTATCGTTTTCGTCTTTCTCTTTATTTGCTTTTTTGTCGATTTCCGCTTTTTTCTTTGCTATTGTTTCGGCAATTTTTATTTCCAAATCCGTTGTTTTTTGACCAGCGTCTTGACGTGCTTGGATTATGTTATTGGTTCGATTCAATTCAATTTCCTCTAATTTAGCCGCTAATTCCTCCGCATTTTCAATCTCTTTTAATGCTTGTAATTTTTGGCGGTCAAATGCCTCATTGATATATGCTTCCTCATTTTTCAAAGATTCCTCTAAAAACTTTTTGTCGGCTTCGGCTTGTGCTTTAATTCTATCTTCCGCCGCTTTTATTTCAGCTTTTGCGTTGGCTTCGATTTCTTTATTAATACGATTTAATTCTCGTTGTGTGCCACGTTGCAAATTTGTACGGTCCGCAATTTTTTGATTTACCGCCGCAATTGCTTCTGCTTCTTTATCGGCGTTTTCTTTATTTGTACGGCTAAAGGTATTTTCTAGTTTTTGCGCATCACGCTTTAATTTTAAGCTTTCAACTTCCTTTTTTAACAATTGGTCCTCTAATTCCTGAGCATCCAACAACGCTTTTTTTCTTTCCTCAGCCGTAAATTGGTCTTCTTGCCTTGACTTTAATTTTAACTCAGCGATTTGTTGTTCCAATTCCGAACGATCAATCATTAATTGTCGGTCTAACCTTGCGGCTTTATTCCGCATTTTGGCCACATCATCCGCCAATTTTGCCTCGCGTTGCTGCTCTTTGGTATATTCTTTGACGGCCTCAGTTGCTTGTTGTACCTTTTCAGTTACATTTTCTACACCTAAGGCAACTTTACCCGCTGCGTTAACGGCTACCTTTCCCGCTTCCGCAAATTCTCCTTTGAATAATAGGTTTATTGCTTTGCCTAATTGCGGGATTAATTCTACTAATCCCTCGATTCGATTAAATATTTGGTCCTTTAATAAATTAGCAAAATCGGATAATGCTTGTTTCGGGTTGGTAAATGCATCAATTAATTTTTCCCCAAAGTCCGCAATTAAATCGCCAACGTTACCTAACAACGCACCAAAAACCGACATAATACGGTTCATTTTTTCTTGGCCTTCCTCCGAATCGGTTAATGCACGTTTCAGCGAATACAAAGCCCCAGCGATAACAGTCAAGAATATTCCCAACGGGTTCGCCAACATGATTTTCATCGCTTGGCCTAAACCTTGAAACCCTTGAACGACTTGGCCAATAGGTCCTTTGATTGTGCTTAACTGCTGCCCCAAAGTTGCGGTTGATTTACTCGCTTCTTGCGCAGCTTTATCGGTGTTGTTGATTTTTTGGTTTAGTTGGTCAACGACTTGAACGCTTCCGCTATCGTCAACCTCCAAAATTACTTTTATTTTTTCGGCCATCTTATTATTCTTTTTAGTTCGTTCCAAATTTGCACCCAGTGTGTGACGTATTTATTTTTACCTTTGGCGATTTCTATTCGCTGCGATACGCCACGCCATTCGTCGGCTTGGACTAGTTTAATTATATCCGTTATCATAATCTTTCAATTCTTACTTTTATACTTTGAATATCTACGTTCAGGATAAATCCGTCAGGGCTTGAAATACCCACGCTTACTTCACTACCAGCACCTAAATCAAATACTTCGCTAATCGAGGTGCTTTGATCAAACTTTCCAACAAATGAATATCCCGATGTGACTAATCCATTAACCAAAATTGCAAAATCCATATTATGCCCGTGCGTATGTTGGTACCCTATTTCCGCCGTCACTTTGTAACGTGCCGAAACATTCACGGCAATAACTGGGCTACTCAACAAATAATAATAAGGGTTTCCTAATGTGTAATTATTTGACAAAGGTATCGGTTCAAATATTCCCGTTTCGGGTATTACGATAGCCGTCGGGGTTTCGTTATATGCAACAATAACATTTCGTCCTTTTAACATCTCATTAACCGCATCCCTGACCTTTTGCATTGTAGTATCATTGAATACCTTGTTGCCTAATACCGTTACACCAGTGCCTCCGCCAAACAATGGCTTGGAATTTGTAACACCACGCCCAACTGCATCGCCGTTTAAAGTTGTCACACCATCGGGCCTTTCTTGTGCATCTTGCCAACCAGTATTATTCCCCGTGCTTGTGTACGTTTGCAGTTCTACATTCGGATAACTGAACAAAACAAGGTGCGCCCTTTCGTTTAGTATGTCGTATTCAATGTTTTGGATTTTATAATAGTTGCCCGATACTGCGATAGTGTCATTCATTTGCAACTGCAACCATTCGTTCACGGGTAAAATAGCATCAAAGTGAACTATTCGCGATTTGGTACTAAATATGCGCGATAAATACGCTTTGAAAAAATCATTGTAAATAGAAGCCGTTGGTGCATCACCTGAGATTGTAGCTTCCATTCCAAAGGCCAAACTTTTAGTTGTTGACGTTGTTGGGAAATCCTGATAGGATGAAACCATTGGGTACGAAAAATAATTGATACCATTGAATTGGAATCTATCCGTTCCAGTGTTAATCAAACC
>JALRKL010000101.1 GCA_023268875.1 Bacteroidia bacterium | reverse complement strand
CTTGGCTTCAATTTTAAAATGAACAGAGGTATCTGTTCCTGAGCTCCAAACGAAACTATCTATTTCAAACCCTCCTAATTGATAATAGGCAACCCGGCGATCGGTACTCCCTTTATTCAGAGTTACAGAATAAAAACCGTAGGTGTTGGTATAGGTACTAACTCCTTCTGGAAGCACCGTAATTCTTACATTTCCGTAATACTCACCCGTTTCTATATCACTTACAAAACCTGATAAGGTTACTCGCGAATCGTTCTGAGACTTCCCGAAGATAAAAAAAGCCAAGAAAATCCCCGTGAGAATAATTTTCTTGGAAATGGTCCTTAAATACATGTAGAAAAATTTACTGCCGCAATTTACATATCTAGAACGGCAGACCGAGATAAATGTTACACAGAAAAGTCAAAAAACTTTTGCAAAAAACGCAAATTACTTTAAACCGCGACGGGAGCTTTTATAGCCGGGTGTGGTTCATAGCCTTCTAACGTGAAATCGCTATAACTAAAGTCGAAGATATTTTTGACATCGGGATTCAACTTCATGCGAGGGAACGGGCGTGCTTCACGCGATAATTGCAACGCCACTTGCTCTTGATGATTGGTGTAAATATGGGCATCGCCAAAAGTATGAACGAAGTCTCCCGGCTCCAAATCAGTTACTTGGGCCATCATTAGGGTTAATAAAGCGTAGCTGGCAATGTTAAAGGGTACTCCCAAGAATAAATCGGCACTTCTTTGATATAATTGACAACTCAACTTTCCACCGGCAACATAAAATTGAAACAAAGTATGACAGGGCATAAGTGCCATTTGGTCAATTTCTCCGACATTCCAAGCATTCACCAAGATACGACGGGAATCGGGGTTGTTTTTGATAGTATTGATGGCCTCGCTTATTTGATCGATTACCCTACCGTCTTTGGCTTCCCATGATCGCCATTGTTTACCATAAACAGGGCCTAATTCGCCATTCTCATCCGCCCATTCGTCCCAAATGGAAACCCCATTTTCTTTGAGGTAAGCAATATTGGTTTCTCCTTTTAAAAACCACAATAGTTCGTGTATGATACTTTTTAAGTGAACTTTTTTTGTCGTAATTAAAGGAAAACCCTCAGATAAATTGAATCTTAACTGACCGCCAAATACGCTTTTTGTACCCGTACCGGTGCGATCGGTTTTTAAAGTTCCGTGCTCTGTAACGTATTGTAAAAAGCGTTCGTAAGAATCGTTCATAGCTATATCTTATTGTAAAAGGTACAAATTTAGATTATCACATCACAAGTTTAAACAAGTTAGGCGTAAAATCGCACATTTTTTCCTTAATTTTGCCCACTCGAAACGAGTTAATATTATGGCAGAATTAATTACCATGCCCAAAATGAGCGACACGATGACCGAAGGGGTGATCGTGAAGTGGAATGTTAAAGTGGGCGATTCGGTTAAAAGTGGTGACATCATGGCGGAAGTTGAAACCGACAAAGCCACGATGGATATGGAGGTATATTCAAAAGGAACAGTTTTGCATCTTGTTATTCAAGAAGGCGATGCCGTTCCTGTTGATGGACCGATTGCAGTAGTAGGAAAAGAGGGTGAAGATTTCCAATCCCTACTTTCTCAAGCGCCATCGGCTACACCAGCTGCCGCCGAAACAGTTGAAGCAGCTCCCGCTCCGGTACAAAATACTCCAGCCCCAAGTCCCGCTGCTGCCGCACCAGTTGCACCAACTCCGGTTGCTGTAGACGGTCGCGTTATAGCGAGTCCATTGGCAAAAAAGATTGCTGAAGAAAAAGGCATTGATTTAACTCATATCCAAGGCACCGGTGAAAACGGAAGAATTGTTAAACGCGATCTTGACAATGCCCAACCAGTTGCCACTGCTCCTGTTGCCAATACTGCGGCATTCGGACAAGAGAGTTTCACCGAGGTGAACGTTTCTCAAATGCGTAAAACCATTGCGGGGCGTTTGGCCGAATCTAAATTTAATGCACCGCATTTCTATCTAACCATAGAAATCAATATGGATAAAGCCTCTGTGGCTCGCGCGCACATGAACCAAATTAGCGATGTCAAAATTTCAATGAACGACATCGTGGTTAAGGCTTGCGCAGCAGCCCTTCGCAAACATCCAAATATTAATTCAAGCTGGCTAGGCACTAAAATCCGCACCAACCATCACATACATATTGGTGTAGCCATGGCAGTAGAAGACGGTCTTTTGGTTCCTGTTGTTCGTTTTGCCGATCACAAACCGTTATCACAAATTAGCAAAGAAGTTAAAGAGTACGGAGCGAAAGCCAAAGAAAAGAAGTTACAACCTCAAGATTGGACTGGCAATACCTTCACGATTTCTAACTTAGGAATGTTTGGAATCGATGAATTCACCGCCATCATCAACCCACCTGATGCGTGTATCCTAGCAGTAGGAACAGTAAAGGATACCGTTGGTGTTGTTAACGGTGAAATCAAGCCTGTAAAAACCATGAAAGTTACGCTAAGCTGCGACCACCGCGTGGTAGACGGAGCCATGGGAGCTGCATTCTTGCAAACACTGAAACAGTATCTAGAAGAACCGGTGACCTTATTAGTATAATACTAAGGCCACCACAAGGTGGCCTTTTTTTTGAAACATGTGGAAGATAAAATTCAATCACGTACAAGATCTCAGCGACGCTAGATTTGCCGCTTCGGCCCTAGCCGAATGGGTAGGCTTTTCAATCAGCGGCGATCATGCAATGAAAGCTGACGCTATACAAGAAATAATTTCTTGGTGTGCTGGACCCAAACTCATTTTAGAAATCTCCGATGAAAGCACCGAAAAAATCAACTCATTCCTCGATGTTCTTCCCGTAGACGGTATTGAATGCTCCGAATCGCGAATAAATGAATTAAAGACAGCATTTCCTGACGTACGTGAATGGATTATTTTGGGAGAAGGTCCCTATGAAAACACTTCACACAGCAGTAATTGGCACAGTCATGAACACCTCGTTTTGGTGACTCCTACTGCAGAAACAGCCAAAAAAATTAGCAATGAGAATCCCTATGGGTTCAGTTTAAACTGTGAAAAAGAACTAGAAGTTGGAAAAAAAGATTTAAGCGATTGGCACGACTTTTTTGAAGAATTAGACTTATTTTAACAATGAAACATACCTTATATATATGCCTTTTTGCCGTCCTAACTTTGGGCGCATGCTCTGGCGAGCAAAGCAAGCCATTTTCGGAAGAAGAAACGCAACAGCAAGATTCGATTGACCAAATCAACCAAGAAGATGCTTTCAACGAACTCCTAGATGAAAGCGATTCAACAGAAACAGAAAACCTTAATCCATGAAAATAGCCGTAATTGGCGCTACCGGTTTGGTAGGCACCAAAATGTTACAAGTTCTTGAAGAACGCCAGTTTCCTATCACCGAGTTAATTCCTGTTGCCTCTGAAAAAAGTGTAGGCAAAGAAATTTCTTTCGGGGGAAATAAATTCACAGTACAATCTATTGAATCGGCTGTTAAGGCAAAACCGGATATTGCCATTTTTTCTGCAGGAGGATCTACTTCAAAACAATGGGCACCAAAATTTGCAGAAGTGGGCACCTATGTCATCGACAACTCCAGCGCTTGGCGCATGGAACCGAACGTTCCTTTAGTAGTTCCCGAAGTGAATTCCGAACATCTCGATAAGAACAGTTTCATAATAGCCAATCCCAACTGCTCTACTATCCAGATGGTTATGGCCTTGAAGCCTCTTCACGATTTATACGAACTCAACCGTGTGGTTGTTAGCACCTACCAATCGGTAACCGGCACCGGACAAGCTGCGGTGAAACAAATGTTTGATGAACGGGAAGGAAAAGAAACCACACCCGTTTACCCTCATAAAATAGATCAAAATGTACTGCCTCACATCGATGTTTTTCTTGAAAATGGATACACCAAGGAAGAAGAAAAAATGATGAAAGAGACAAAAAAAATAATGAATCTTCCCGAGCTGAAAATCACAGCCACCACGGTTCGTATACCAACCATGGGAGGACATAGTGAAAGCGTTAATATTAGCTTCCACAAAGAGCCGCAACTTGATGAGGTGCGCAATGCCTTAAATGCCTTTCCAGGGGTTGTAGTTCAGGATATCCCACAAGAAAACATTTACCCTATGCCTTTACTGGCTCACGATAAAGACGAAGTCTTTGTAGGCCGAATCCGAAAAGACGAATCAGTTGAAAACGGACTCAATATATGGGTAGTTGCCGATAATTTGCGAAAAGGAGCGGCCACTAACGCCGTTCAGATAGCAGAAAAATTGGTTGAAAATCGTTGGATTTCCTAACTTTTTTGGGTTTTGATTGTTGTCTTGTTTTGGAAGACGAAAATTTAAATACCGAAACTACAGAAACACAAGAGACGGATAAACGTCCTTTATTTCTGAAAGATGCCCGATACCAAGGAGAACTCCACAATGCCCCGTATGCATTGTCGGTAACCTCCCCTAA
>JALRKL010000158.1 GCA_023268875.1 Bacteroidia bacterium | reverse complement strand
CCGCCAAGAAAGGAGAGACAGGAGGTTTGGAGTACTTTGAATTGGGCTATTTGCGCCCAGACTTGATTCTAAAAGACTTGATAAAAATCCTACATCCCCAGTTACTTCCGGAGTATCAACCCTATTTTTACCAAATCGCCCACATCGGCGGTTTCGCCACCGGTGGTGTAGATTTGGATGCCGTATTGAGCCATATTTTGGCAGAATTCTTCGGTGCCTTCGATAATGGCGGCAATCACTTCTCCGGGAATATTGCTTTTGTTGCGACCGATGGTGCTGGAAAGCAGAAAGGGACCGGTTACACCGGCACAAATGAGATCGTCGGTATTCATGACGATGGCATCTTGGGCAATGCCTTTCCATACGCTAAGGTCGCCGGTTTCTTTCCAATAGGCGTAGGCGAGGCTGCTTTTGGTTCCTGCTCCGTCGGCATGCACGATGGTACAGAGCTCGGGATTTTGGGTAAGATAATCGGGTATTACTTTGCAAAAAGCCTTTGGAAATAGGCCTTTATCTACATTTTTAATGGCGTTGTGAACGTCTTCTTTTTGGGAGGAAACCCCCCTTTGGGCGTATTTATCAGACATTACCGCAAATATAAGGGTGAATAAACGAAAAAAAGGGGCCTCGAGGCCCCCTTCTTTCGTATTGATTTTGAAGAAATTATTTAGTTTTTGATAAACTTAGCATTTTGAGTTCCGTTAGCCGTTTCAATAGAGATGAAATAAGCACCGGTATTCAAGAAAGACACATCGATTCCCTTTTGGGTATTTAGATTTTCAGATTTGAAAACTGCTTTACCAGAAAGATCGCGGATAACCACATTATTAATAGCTTCGTTAGCATTGATGAATAATGTGTTGTTTACTGGATTTGGATACACATTTAATGAACCGTAGTTTATAGCGTTATTGCTCATAGTTGGTTCCTCTGCACGTACTAATTCAAACATCCAATGTGCACCTGCATCGCTGATTTGGATCTCAAGAATCATTGTATCTTCTACAATTGAAACAAAATACGTGATGGAATCTCTAGCCTCATCGGGCGACTTAAGTTCAGCTCCGTTTACCACTTTAGGAATACCTACATAAGAACCTTTTCCTACAACAGTTAAGGTTCCGTTGGCTGCGTCGGTATACCACATACCATCTTTTGAACCGTCGTGAGGAGCAACTGGAGTTCCGCATCCGTCTGAACCTTGCCAACCTTCTATAAACGTTTCATCACCGAGGATATTCTTAAAAGTTCCGTCTGCCATGAACACAAAATAATCGTCGAATTGACAAGCGCGAGCACCTTCCACTTCGTCAGCAGGATTACCCCACCAGTTGTAGTTACCACGGGCTTCACCTACTGCCATCGCGTAGGCTTTTGGTGCGAATTTCCAGTAACCAGTTGGGTCTGGCTTCTCAAGTTTACGCGTTAATTCAAATTTCCAATACGCACCGGCGTCGCTCACTTGAATTTCTGCAAGCATGTTGTTTTCGTCAATCATAGTGACTTCATATACAACACTATCTGGAGCATCGGCAGGAGCTTTTAATTCATTTAAGTTAACTGCTTTAGGAATTCCAATGAAGGCGCCTTTTCCATAAACGGTTAATGTACCTGCAGTAGAATTGTATGACCAAGTAGCAGCTGTTTTACCATCATGTGGTGCAACGGGAGCGCCACATCCGTCAGATCCTTGCCATCCTTCGATGAAAGTTTCATCTCCGAAAATATTTTGAAAGGATCCATCAGCGTTGAATACAAATTCGTCGTCGAATTGACAAGCGCGAGCTCCGGTGACTTCTGCACCAGGTACTCCCCACCAACCGTAATTTCCTTTTGCTTCTCCTACGGCGAAAGAGCCTTCTTTGGGTGTAAGCATCCATGTGCCTTCTACTTGCGCCATAAGACCCAAGCTAGACATTGTAAATAATGATAGTAGTAATTTTTTCATTTTCGTTTAAGTTTTAATTTCCCAATACTAATGACTTTAGGCCACAATTTGTAATAAAAACAATAAGTATTAAGGAGTAATTATTACACGTTTTTCTGAATTAATGTAAAAAATACAATATGCTGGGTGTTATGTCAGTAATTACAAGGCTTTAGGGAATTGTTAACACAATAAGCAATTGTCATGAAAATGCAATATTTGGACGGGAGTTTTAAACAGTAACGATACGTATTCGGTGTTAAACCTCGCTTAAGCCCGTCCTGTCTATCATAGGCTAAATGGAAAACTCTCGGTTGCGGCTGCATTTGGACCTACAAAAAGTTCAAAATCACCTTTTTCAACTATCCATTTTCCGTTGGGTAAATAATACCCGAAATGGGTTTTTGGAATTTGGAACTCTACGAGTACGGAACTGTTGGCTTCAATGGCCACTTTTTTAAAGTTTACGAGCTGCTTTACCGGACGGGTAAATTCCGCATGTAGGTCTTTAAAGTATACCTGCACCACTTCTGATCCCTTGATATTACTTGTATTGGATACACGAAGCACAACTTTTACTGTATCCGTTTCGTTGTTAAAACGTATATCATTGTACTCAAAGTTCGAATAACTTAATCCGTATCCGAAAGGATAAAAAGGTTCATTAACCACATCGAGATACTTGCTTGTATACTTTTGGGGTTCTTCAAAAGGTCTTCCGGTTGACTTTGCATTGTAATAAACGGGAATTTGTCCTTCATTTTGGGGGAAGCTCATGGTAAGTCTGCCACTTGGGTTATTTTTTCCGAAAAGGGTATTTACGATAGCATGACCGCCTTGTGTGCCGGGAAACCAACATTCTAAAATAGCATCTACCTGATTATCCACTGAATTTAACACGAGAGGTCGGCCATTAAAGAGTAAGAGAACAATCGGTTTATTGAGTTTTTTTAATTCGGTTATGAGTTTAATTTGGTGTTTGGGAAGCTCTATTTTACTCATAGATGCAGCTTCACCGCTCATGCCAAAAGCTTCTCCAAGAGCTAGAACAATAACATCGCTTTGAGCGGCAATATTTTTGGCTTCATTAAGAAGAGAATCGGAATTTAGAGGCTTGGGGATTTGTCCGTCGTGTTGATTAAGCCGGGCAATTAGTGCCGAATCCTCTAACAAATTACAGCCTAAAGCGTAATAGTGGTTTTTGCTTTTTTCTAAGGCCTCCCAAATGCTCACCGCTTTCCTCCAGTCTCCTGCGCCGCTCCAATTTCCGATTAAATCGCGTTTGCGTTTTATTTGGGGACCTATAAAGGCGATTTTTTGTTCTTGCTTAAGGGGAAGTGTATTGTTGTTGTTTTTTAACAATACGAACGATTCTTCAGCTGCTTTTTCTGCCCAGGCTAAGTTTTCTTGAGACATTAAAACGGCAGAATTATCGTCTTTCATATTGCGGTATGGATCTTCAAATAAGCCTAACCGGTATTTAGAAACTAAGATGTTACGGCAGGCGCGGTTGATATATTCTAAATATTTGGGTTCCTCAAGAACGATTTTTTCTAAGTATTGCAAGTAGAATTCTCCAACCATATCCATTTCAGACCCTGCTTTTATAGCCTTTTTGGTTACTTCAACTTCGTTTCCGAAACCGTGATAAACCATTTCTTTGATTGCTGTATAATCTGTAACGACCATTCCGCTGAATTTCCAATTCTTCCGAAGTAAGCTTTGGAGGATAAATTCATTACCGCTTGCAGGTATTCCATTGATGTCATTAAATGACGTCATTACGCTACCTACGCCGGCATTAATAGCAGCGCGGTAGGGAGGCAAGTAGTCGTTATGCATCTTGTAGGTGCTCATATCGACCGTATTGTAATCACGACCTGACTCCGCTGCACCGTATAATGCAAAATGTTTAACGCAGGCCATTACATTAGCAGGATTTTTTAATGAATTTCCTTGATAGCCTTTTACCATAGCCTTTGCTATTACCGATCCTAAGTAGGGGTCTTCACCGGCACCTTCAGAAACGCGGCCCCACCTGGGATCGCGTGAAATATCCACCATGGGAGAAAAGGTCCAATGCAAACCATCTGCGCTCGATTCCAATGCGGCTACAGAGGCCGTTTTTTCAATGAGATTTGGATTCCAAGAGCTAGATAATCCTAATGGTATTGGAAAGATGGTTCTATGTCCATGAATTACGTCGTATCCGAATATTAAAGGAATATGCAAACGGGTATTCTTTATGGCTCTTTCTTGCAGTTTACGCACGGCTACCGGTGTGAATGTATTGAAAACGCCACCAATTAAACCGGCATCAATTTTAGATTCTACATCCTGAGATAGTAAAGGTCCTGTTACGTCAAATCCTACAGTAGCCAAGTTCAATTGGCCGATTTTTTCTTTCAGTGTCATTTTCGCCATTAACGCGTCAATAAAAGCATCCATTTTAGCGCTAGTTTCTAACGTATTGTCGGATTCATTTATCAACCAAGGGGCTTGATTACTTTCATAGTGAAAAGTGCTCTTTTCCATGCGATTTTTGGCGGGATTTTGTGAGAATACATGGCAAAAGCATGCAAATGATAGTATTAATATACTGTAGGATTTAACCGTTTGTTTCATTGATTTTAATTCAGATAAGGAGCTTGAAAATTAAGTCGTTTCATTCCATTCTTCACGTCGGTGTTTCCGGTGAATAAGTTCCATAATAATTGGGTTCGATGGTTTTCCATCATTACTACTATTGGTCCTTGGTCTATGGCTAAAAATGAATTAGCGGCCCAGACTTCGCCCACACAAAATGCATCGACAAATCCATATTTTTTCCAAAGAATATCTCCCATTGTGTAATAGAAAAACTCAAGGGCTTTTGTGGATTCTTCCGGAGTGTATGGAAACGCGCTCAAAGCAGCAGTAGGCGTTATTACGCCTAAATCATTTGTAGGCGAATGCGCGTTATAACCCCAAGGATTATCGCTGGCGGTTAAACCCCACATGGAGTCGTGGTAACCGGCTTGATTTTTAGGATTCGCTTTGCAATATTCGTAATTAATTAAGGAGTGGTGTTTGTTTTGCTCCCAATAATCGGCATAGTCATCGCTTAGGTCTTTCGGATTGATTCCCAAAAAACTGTAGTGAGAGAAGAAAAGAGGTCCTCCGAAATCTTCGCCGAGTGGAAGTTTCAGCCCATAAAACGTTTTGCCGTTTTTCATAGAGCCATTTAATGCCCAACCTTTATGATATACATCGTTATTAACCGGATGCGTTGGAGAGGCTGCGGCCAAAACATGGGTTATCAAACACTCATTCCAACCACGTATAGGCATGTTCATAATAAACCCGCCACGCGGACTCCAGTGCCAATATAGATTGTTCTCTGTTCCGTTTTTAGTGAACCAATTCCAATCTACACGGTGCCATATGGAGTCAATTTCTGCCCGTAATTTGATTTCTTTGGGGTCTGAAGTATTAAAAAATTCCTTTGCACTTAGTAAGCCCATTATCAGATAGGATGTTTCAACCAAGTCGGCTCCATCGTCATTTGGGGAAAATGGAATTGTTTTTCCGGTTGTTCCGTTTAACCAATGTGGATATGCACCATGGAAAACCTCAGCGGTATTCCAAAGGAAATCGGTCATTGATAACATGTGGTCAAGAAATTCTGATCGTGTTATAAAGTTTCTACTTACGGCGGAAATACCTGCCATAATGCCAAAACCACTTCCACCCGAGGTAACTGTTTCTCCAGAACCTAAACGCTCTCGTGCTAGTTTACTAACGGGATGGGCATAATCCCAAAAATAATCAAACGATTTTTCCTGTACCGAATTCATTAATTCATCTAATTCTATTCGCGGGAATTTAGGTTTGGGATCCCAGGTGGTTCTGATAAGAATATTACTCGCGGATTCCAGTTTTCCTCCATTATGCGATTCGATAGAATTGGGAATATTTAATACATATTTAGAAAAGTACTTTAAGGGCTCGTTGGGTTTAAATACGATGGTAGAATCGTTATTTTCAAAAGTGTAATGCGCGTCTACGCTTATAACACCATTGTACTTTATTCGGATATTATCTTTTGCAATTTGAGTATCCAATGGCGCCGAAAATCTTATACGAACGGTTGGGTTTACTTCGGCATTTTTGCGAATTCCGTAAACATTATTATCGTTCCATTTTATAGAAACCAATTGTATTGGACTCGGTACTGAAGGTTTTTGAGGTTCCGGGTCCTTTTTACAGGCCCACGCGGTCAGAGGAAATAAAAGCAAGAAAAGTCCCCAAGAATGGGACTTTCTTGCTTTCGATTTTAGTAAGAAATTCAAATTATTTACCTTGTTTTTCAAGGTCGTAAAGGGATTCAACATCAGAAGAAGACAAGGCTTTGTTATAAATACGGAATTCATCTAAGCCTCCGTCGAAATGCTTCATCCAAGGATCGGGAGTATTACCAGGTAAGTGGTTGTTATAACATCCGAATACAAAGCGCGTTGCCCCCTTAAATTTCAATGGTCCTAATGGTCCACCCCCGTTTGCGGGATCGTCTCCAAAACGATTGGTAACATCTTCAGACATTTCCTGCATTTTACCGTTGATGTAAACCGCAAATTTTGATGAAACAGCATCGTAGGTAGCTGTAATATGCTGCCATTCGTTGTTACCGATGATTAAACGATTATCTCCATTCATATCAATCCATTGCTCTTTCCAAGAAGGCGCGTCCCATTTATTGAAGGTTAATTTAATACGAACCGAATCGTTGCCTTCTGCACCTGACTCTTGTAGAATAAACAAGTTTCCAATCCAGTTGCTATCGTTTAAGACTTGGAACCAAGATTCAGCTCCATCGGTATGGTTTGTAGTTTTTACCCAAGTTGCAATGGTGAAACTTTGTAGGTCGCTAATGGCTGGAGTTAAATTGGAATAAAGGGCGTAGCCACCTGTTTGTCCCTGGTATGCACTTCCTTTAGCGCCCGCACCATAAGTAACAGATTCAGAAATTTCGCCAGTGATATTGCCTTTGGCATCCGCAAGCGAATTTTCAAACGAAAATTTTGCTACCAAATTACTTGGGGCGATATCATCGGACTTGGTGTATGCCGTATTCCCACCTCCGCCAAGATCGTCTTCAGGTTCCTTGGTGCACGATTGAAGGTTAAATGCAAGCAATGCTGCTGTTGAAGCAACAAATAGGGTGTTAATTGTTCTTTTCTTCATAGTAATTATACGTTAAGTTGTTAGTTTTAGTATCCTGGGTTTTGAATCATTTTTCCATTACTCAAATCTATTTGTCTTTGGGGAATCGGGTAAAGTTCGTGTTTGCCATCGGCAAATGGGATTCCTTGCATTTTCAAAACTTCACCAATTCTGCCCTGACGGCGAAGATCAAAAACTCGATCGTGTTCAAAGGCCAGTTCAAATCGACGTTCGTTCCATATTTTCGCTCTCAGCGTATCGGAATTGGTACTGTTGAAATCGCTTAAGCCCGCGCGTTTGCGTACTTCGTTTAGGAAATTACAAGATAATTCAGAATTGCCCATTTCATTGGCAGCTTCTGCGGCCATTAAAAGCACTTCACCGTAGCGGATAACGCGTAGATTTTTATTCGAATTAATATCGCCTTGTCCCCACGACTCAGCCAATCGACTCACATAGGATTTGTAGTTGTACATCGGGTTGGTGTGATTTGGATCGGTTTCCCAGCCATCCCAAAGAGTTTGTCCAGAAACGATAACGGTGGCATCGCGACGTAAGTCGCCTTCTTCATAAGCATCATAAAACTCCTGAGTTGGGGTATTAAATCCCCAACCTAACCCTTTACTTCCACCGCGGGGTGCTTGAACCACGTAATATTCTAAGATGCCTTTTTGTGGGTCTGAACCTTTGGCGTTTACTTCCCAAATAGATTCCTCGGAATATTCACCAATTTCTCTCCAGATATGGCTGTAGTCGGCCATGAGTTTGTATTCACCACTATTAATAATTTCATTGCAATAGGAAGCACATTGGCCCCAATTTTGCCTGTAAAGCGCCACCTTTGCTAAAAATGCCCTTGCAGCATCTCCACTAACACGCCCCAAATCGATTAACTGTTTTGAAGGCAATTGTAGCGCAAATTGGAAATCGCTTTCTATAAGGGAATATATTTCGTCTACCGAGGCACGTACGTAAGTTTGTGCAATCTCTGCTTCCGTTTCGGGCACTCTGTCAATTAAGGGAACCCCTCCAAAACTTCTAACCAAGAAAAAGTAAAAATACCCACGTAAAAAACGAGCTTCAGCTATGTATTGTGTTTTTTGAGTTTCCGGGATTTCCAGCTCATTGATGAATTTTATGGCCTTATTGGCGCGAGCGATTCCTTCGAAATAGCCGTTCCAAACATCCCCAAAAGAGATAGAAGTTGGTGAGAAGAAATAGGCATCTAATTGGTCTTTATCGCCACCCGAATCTCCTACATCACTTCCTTTAGACGCATTGTCGCCGGCAATCTCCGTCATTCCGATAAAAGGGAAGCTATGAATATTCCAATCATACAATTTATTGTAGATGGCATTAACCATTTCCCTTGCGGCTTGGTTAGAGGTTTTAAAATAGTCGTCTGCTGTTTGTACTCTTGGTGGCTCTTCAAGAAAATTCTTTTTGCATGCCCCGAATACGGAAACCAAGGTTAAAATGCTTAATAAAGGAAGCTGCTTTTTCATTTTAATAGTTGATTTCATGATTAGAATTGGATTTGAACACCGGTGATTACGGTACGTGAGGTCGGATAAATATTGAGTTCGATACCCGCTTCTGGCGGTGCACCCGGAAGTTCAGCAGTGAATCCCGAATAGTTTTTTAGGGTAAACAAGTTCTGTGCCGTTAGGTAGAATCGCATACTTTTTGCTCCAATTTTACTCAGAAGTCGCTTGGGCATCGTGTATCCCAAGGCTACATTATTGAGTCGTAAAAACGAACCGCTCTCTACAAAATAATCCGTAGGCTTTGGAACACCATTAAAAGCACGAGGGTTTTCATTGGTGGGGTTATCAGGGGTCCATCGGTTAGCGGCTACATCATACTCAACATTATAGCTACCTCCATATCGTACGGTTTTCTTACCGTTGAATACCTTGTTTCCGATGTTAGCGAAAAAGTCAATATTTAAATCCCAATTTTTCCAATTCATCTGAGTATTCCATCCGAGGTAGGCGATCGGTTGGTAAGAACCTACATAAATACGGTCGTTATCGTCAATAGTTCCATCTTGATTCTGATCAACGATCCTAAAGTCTCCGGGCTGAGTTCCGAAAAAGTGTGCCCGCTGCTTAATTTCGTCTGAAGATTGGAAAACACCATCGGTTTCGTATACCCAGAAAACACCAATTGGTTGACCCGGCGCTACACGAGTCGCAAATTCCCCATTATTCAGGTTGCCATAGTTGGTTGGTCTTCCCAACCCGAGATTTTCTACTCTGTTTTTATTGAACGTTGTGTTAAGTTGGGTATTCCATTTAAATTCATTTACAGCATTACTTTTAGGTGTATACCCAACGGTAATTTCGACACCTTGATTGGATATATCCGCAGCATTGGTTAGCATACTGTTATTATTATCACCAAGACCCGCGGCTAAAGGTACATTAAACAATGCGCCCGAAGTAAGTTTATAATAAGCGTCGACCGTAACAAAAACCTGTTTTTGAAACATTTCCATGTCCACCCCTAAATCGTATTCTGTGGTAATCTCCCATTTTAAGTTGGGATCTTTTATCTCCGCAATTGTAGAGCCGTCTTGAATATCTCCGTTGCCAAATACGGAAATAAGTCCTGTTGATAATAACGCGGTAAATTCCGATGGGTTTATACGGTCGTTACCTACCTGACCGTAAGAACCTCGCAGTTTCATATAGTTTACGGTGCTATTTTTAGAGATAAATCCTTCTTTGGTTAAATCCCAAGCGAGTCCTAGAGCAGGGAAATAGCCCCAGCGGTTGGCTTCAGGGAATTTTGAGGATCCATCGCGACGAAGACTACCGGTTAGGAATAGCTTATCCGCATAGGCATAATTAATTTTAGATAAATAACTTTCGCGCTTACCGAAATCGCCGATTGGTCTTTGGTATATGATATTTCCTTGCAAGGTTGAGTTTCCCGTATTTATGTATCGATATTGGGGCTTAGAAGGAACGCCATCTCTCGAAATCGCTAGTTCCTCGCCGTCGTATTGTTCGGCAGTATGGCCTACTAATACGGTGATTTTATTTTTCCTGTTTATGTCTTTGACGTAAGTGGCAATTTGATTCCAAATCCAACGGTATCCGGTTTGGCTACTTACTCGATATGTTGTGGTATCGTAGCGTTGGGTGGAGTTTACTCGGTATCTCTGTTGGTAATTCCTTCCTTGATTGTCAAATGCATCTAAACCCAAGCTGGTATTAAAGCTCAACCCTTTTGCAATTTTTAAATCCATGTAAACATTACCCATTAAACGATTTCCAAAGGATTGATCATCGGTATAGTCGAGCGCAGCAACCGGGTTGCCTACATTGTTTACATCGGTGTAACCGTAGTTGCCATTCGCATCAACAACATCGTATAATGGTGCGGCATTATACGCCGAAGTAAAAACACTAAATGGTTTGTTGTTGGAATTGTAACGGCTTAGATTCAGTGTATTCCCAATTTTAAGACTGTTATTGATGTAGAAGTCGTTGTTATTTCTAATAGTAACCCGCTCATAATCGTTACCCAATAGAATTCCTGCCTCTTTCATGTAATTAATACTTAGAAAAGAAGCGCTTTTTTCACCACCTCCGCTTAAAGAAATAGAATGGTTTTGCTGAAGACCAGTTCGAGTAATGGCATCCATCCAATCGGTTTTACCCGTTATTTGTTCGGGTTTAATGGCAAATGCCCCTGCCGCTTCGTTGGAATAGGTGGCGAATGAATTGGGACCAGCCATATAGACTTTATTAGTAAGGGATTTGAAGCCAAAATAAGAATCGTAGCGGAGTTCAGAGCTGCCCCTTTTTCCAGCCCGGGTGGTAATTAATATAACGCCGTTGGCGGCACGAACACCGTAAATTGCCGTGGACGAAGCGTCTTTTAATACATCTATTGAAATGATATCGGAAGTTGAAATATTGCGAATATCGTCGGTAATAATTCCGTCAACCACATACAAAGGTTCTGCACCTCCAATTACCGATCCCGTACCTCTAATGCGCACGGTCGGAGCCGAGCCTGGAGAACCAAAATTGGTGATTTGCACCCCCGCTAATTTCCCTTGAATGGCTTGTGTTCCGGTTAGCACGGGTTGCTTTATTAGTTCTGCCCCCTTTACCGACCCAACGGAACCTGTAATTTCTCTTCTTTTTTGGGAATTATATCCTACAATTACCACTTCCTCTACCGATTCTACTTTGGGCGTCAATCCAACCAGTATTCTATTTTCAGCCGCTAGTACCAGATTGGTTTCTTCAAACCCTTTCAAGTTCAGGAGAATTTCTGTTCCCTTGGTAGCATCTATCTGGGCCATGCCATTTTTATCGGTGGTGGCTAAAACAGATTTGTTCAATTTGCCTGTAATAATCACATTTTCAAGAGCTCTGCCATTATTGTTGTTAGAGACCTGAAGGGTATACTGTCCGTTAACAGAATTCCCAAAGACAAAAAACAAAGCCGTTATAATAAATCGTATTCCATTTTTTAAGTTTAATTGCATGTTTAAAGAGGGATTAGATAACGTTTTTGCAATTTATGGTAAATTGTGACTTTTACAATAACTATCGGGGTTTTAACCTAATTTTTAGTTCTTAAAAGCACAATCTAGGTTGTTTGCGCAAATTCCTTCTCAAGCCAAATGGCGCAATTGCGATCGATAATTTGGAACACGTCTTCAAAACGATCGTTGTACCAAGGATCAGGAACGTCGGAGTCGGGAGCATCGGGATCAAATTTTCTAAATTTATGAATTTTCTGACGTTGCTCTTCGTTACGGCAAAAGCGAAGTACGTGCTCGTGAACGTCGTTGGCCATGGTAATTACGTAATCTGCATCCATGATATCGCCTAAGGTTAGCTGTCTGCTGATGCTGCGTACATCAATACCGTGTTCGGAAGCGTTTGCACGGGTTCTAGGATCGGCTTTTTCGCCGTTATGAAATCCGTTAGTTCCGCATGAATCTATGTGGAATTCGTCTTTACGTCCTAACTTGTTAACCTGTTCTTTTAGCAATGCCTCAGCCAGCGGCGAGCGGCAAATATTTCCCAAACAAACAAATACTACGTGCTTCACAATACAAACCTAATAAATCTAGTTGTTAAGGTGAATATCGATAAGTAAAAGTTCAGAACTTCCGTCGTCATTGTCTACCGTTCCTCGAAATTTCCGGGATGTGGTATTTTGTATTTTTTCTAAACAAAGGGAACCCAATGCGCGAAATCGTTTCAACGTATTCACGGTCAAAATATGGGTTCTTCATTGGTTTATACAGG
>JALRKL010000095.1 GCA_023268875.1 Bacteroidia bacterium | reverse complement strand
GTTTGTCGGCCTTGAAGCTCATCAGATGCCAGATAGGACACGTGGGCTTTAAGGCGCTGCATAGATTCCCTTTGTTCTTTGTTAAAACCTTCTGGAATTTGGGCGGATAAAATACCGCTAAAGGTTAGGAAGAGACCAAGGATGCGTATGTGTTTAGAATAATTCATATACAGTTTTTATTAAAATGATGCCTGACAGTAATGCAAATATAAATCGGATGATTGGGGTAGGTGTTTTTAAAGCAGTTTTTTGTCCAAAAGATGAAAAAACAACCACTCCTATGGCCATGGGTAAATAGAACAAGCCAACCAAGTATTCTGTTTGAAAAAGTTTCATGGAATTCAGAGTTGGAACGATAGCATTCGTTAAAATCGGGGCCTGGGTAACACTTAAATATTGTACTATGGGGAAAATTGATAGTAAGGGTACCACACTTAATGAGAGGGCAGTGGCTTTTTTAACGGGCAGTTTTAAAATCATCCGAAATAGCGGAACCATTACGATTCCCCCGCCTAACCCACTAAGTGAAACTACCGCCCCTGCGAGGAATCCAACTAATATTCTCGCGGTGATAGAACGGTTTTCTATTTCATCCGGAGTGCTGTCGTTTTCCTTTTTAAACAACATGTTCCCGATTGATAATAAAAGAAAGAGCAGAAAAACCCAAGAGAAACGTTGGTGGTTATACCAATTTCCGTGTTGAATGGCATAGCTTATGGAAGCGGCGGCAATGGCTCCGGGAATTCCCACGCTGATACTCTTTCTAAAGCTGTAAATGTTCATTCTAACTTGGCGGTATATGCCCGAAAGTCCTGAAACAAAAACCAATGCGATAGAATTAGCCAGGGTGAAACGTACCGCCTCTTCGGTGCTAATATCTGGAAATTGCGCAAACAGATAGGTTAAAACGGGGATGAAAATTAATCCGCCACCTACTCCCATGATGCCTGCTAAAAACCCGCCAACTGATCCAATTATTAGTAATATTATCAATAAAAGCATTATCGTTATTTCGGATTTATGATCTTAGAAATCCGTTCTGGATAAGCTAGAAACGAAGTGGCTTTATCAATAAGTGGGTCTTTATTTAACATATTCTTGTGATAATCAGATTTGTCATACCATCGAACAAAAAGGGCTTGTCGTATTTGGAATAAATACCATTCTTGATTGTTTTTAATGTCTTGTTGGATGTATTTAGCAATGGCGGATTTATCGATTGTGAAGAAATCGCTATGCCCAAGAATCGTGGAATCAACATTTGATTTGGTAAGTTGAGCGTAATTGTAGGCGATTTTATTCGCGCCCTCGTTTCGAGCAAATTCTGTGAAGTCGCTTAGTAAGGCGAATGCATCATCGGTATTTTTTTGTGACCAATAGGCTTCCTTTGCATTGGCATAATCAAATATGATTAGCTCCTTTTTCATCCAGTTTAGAAGAGTCAAGGATTCAGATTGGTTGATATTTACGTCCGGCGCAACTCCGGAACCATCCAAAACAATTCGGCCATTTTTAGTTTTAAATGATTGTTTTGGGGAATTGTCGGAATGCCGGTGGTCGATTTTTTGAATGCAGCGGCCCGATGGTATGTGATAACGTGCCGTTGTAATCTTCATTTGAGTTCGATATGGTAAATTTTTATAGTTCTGAACCAAACCTTTCCCAAAACTAGGAGATCCAATTACTAAGGCTCTATCTAAATCTTGCAAACTACCGCTGACTACTTCTGAGGCAGATGCTGAGGATTCATTAATTAATACAACAACGGGCAGGTTGGGCGCGAGAGGCTCATTGGGCGTTCTCCAAGGTTGATTTCCTTTTCTGTGGGCACCGCGAAGGCTAACAATTAAAGTATTTTTGGGTACAAATAATCCCACAATTTCAACCGCCTGATCTAACAAGCCACCGCCATTATTGCGAAGGTCGAGAACCAAACCTTTAATGGAATGACTATCAATTTGGGATTTTAGTGCTTGGGCAATTTCTTGTGCACAGTTTCTACCAAATTCGTCGAGCTTGATATATCCGAAAATATTTTTAAGAATTCCGTGATAGGAAACGGATTTTTGTTCAATATGACCTCTAGTTACCGACTTGACAAGGGTATCGCCTTGTCGCAATAAGGTAACAGTAAAGGTGGTGTTGGGAGCACCGCGAAAGTGTTGCATCATTTCGTCGATTGCTTGGTCTTTTAAATCAATCTCACCTGCTTTCAAAATATAATCGCCTCTTCTCACCCCGGCTTTATCAAAACCGTATCCTTTTTCAATCTCCAAAACCATAGGATAATGATTTTTGATTACCACTCTACAACCGACTCCTCCATATTCACCTTGGCGCTCAATTAGGGCCTCTTCTGCTTGGTATTCGGAATAGAAAACGGTGTAGGGATCGAGGGTTTTAAGCATGCTTTTTATGGCTATTTGCGCCATTTCTGAAGCAGGAACCTCCTCGACATATTCCTCTTGCACGGTCTTGTACACATTGGAGAATATTTCTAGATGTTTGCTAAATTCAAACAAGTCGTTACCGAATCGAAATCCCATCAAGCACAAGACGACAAGACACAACACGAGAATTGATTTGGGTATAAAAATGCGCACATTCAAAAATACAGCAAAGAGGCCGATTGCCCTTAATTCTATCGATAAAAGCACGCAAATTATACATACTTTGTTAGGCTTGATTACCTTTGTAGATATGCAGAGTACCTTTAATTTAGAACAAAAGTTGGCAGAATGGGTATACCAATGGCTCATACAAATTGGGATTTCAGAGGAAAAGGCATTGTGGGTGAAGTTGTTCCTGTTATTGGGAGTTTTGATGTTTTTGGTTTGGGCGATTGCTTTTATTTCAAGGAGAATTGTTCAATCCTCTATTAAAGCCTATTCACAGCGGGTTCACCAGCCCTTGTTGAATACGTTGGTGGAGAATCAAACTTTCAAATACCTTACGCGAATCATACCCTTGTTATTCGCGATGATATCCATGCCTATAGTGTTGCATGGATTTGAACAAATTGTGGATCCCGCACAAACGATTATTGGGTTGCTTATGATTATCACGGTGAACCAATTTGTTCAATCGGTACTGAAGTTCATTAAGGTGTTGCTTTTAAGTTCAGATGCTCTAAAAGACAAGCCCATTGCTGCCTATGTTCAGGTTGGAAATATTGTATTTAATATACTGTCGGTTTTGGTGGCTATTTCCCTCATCACAGACCGCTCGATATTAAGTTTATTGACCGCAGTTGGTGCAATGAGTGCGGCCCTATTGTTGATTTTTAAAGATACACTTGCCGGATTAGCAGCGTCTGTAAGAATTAGTTCCTCGGATATGTTGCGTAACGGTGATTGGATTGAATTTTCCAAATATGGTGCGGATGGTACGGTTATGGACATCAATTTGGTGAGCGTGAAGGTGCGAAATTTCGACAATACTTATACTACGGTTCCCACATCAGCTTTTACTGCAGATGCTTTTAAAAATTGGAGAGGGATGGAGGAGTCAGACGGGCGTCGGATAAAGCGATCGGTCACGATTTCTCAACATAGTGTTGGATTTGCTTCAACCGAAATGATCGAAAAATTTAAAAAACACACCCTTTTGGCTACCTATATTGAAGAAAAGTTAAAAGATATATCGCAACACAACGAACGTGTAAGCAAAGAAGGCCGGGGCATATCCCGAAACTTAACAAACTTGGGTTTGTTTCGGGTTTATTTGAGAAATTATTTGGCGGAGAGAGCCGATATTAACAAAGATATGACCCTTTTAGTGAGGCAGCTAGCACCCAGTGAAAATGGGGTTCCTATGGAAATATATTGTTTTTCAAAAATAAAAGCTTGGGTAGAGTTTGAAAATATTCAATCGGATATTTTTGACCATGTATTTGCATCAATTAAAGATTTTGGACTGGAAATATTTGAAAATCCTAGTGATAAGTCTTTCAGTCGATTGTTAAAAATGAGTGAAAATTCAGATTCCTAAAGGAGAGATTTGGCATCATTTATGTAGTATTCTATAAATAAATTAGTAATGTAATTATCACTAATACTGGATTTTTACTAAATTTGATTAGGTCTTCATGATGGGAAAACGCCGTATCTATTTAATTTCTGTTATATTCTTTTACGCCGTTCTGCCGCTGTCTGCTCAGATGTCAGGTTCCTATACACTTGGAGGGGCAAAGGGCTCAAGAAATTTTATTTCTTGGTCTGATTTTGTTTCCGAATGGAATAAGAATGGAGCTTCGTCAAATGTAGTTGTTGAGGTCCTATCGAACGACACCGTTTCACAATCCATTGCGATTAAGCAACACGCAATTTCCCCAAGCAGGTCTAATAAAACCTTACGCATTAACGGCAACGGATATAGATTGGTTGCTAATAGCCCCAAAGAAGTTCTTCATTTCGATGGTGCCGATCATGTAATCCTAAATAAGCTCACTATTGAAAATACCTCAGATAAAACCGCTCTTTTGGGTATTCGATTTTCAAATCGTGCAGATAGTAATACCATCGATTCGTGTGTGATTGTATTTTCCAAATTAGCTCGAAAAGGTTTAGATACTGGGGCTTATATCGCCTTTACTGCAGACACGGGCAGACTAACAAGAACGTCCTCAAAACATGCGGGTATAGGGAATGTTATCACTCATAATCGTTTGTATAGTGAGTTAGCTCAATCGCCTGGGCCATTTTACGGTATTTACGATAAACAAGGTAGCAATGATTTTAAACAAGTATCAACCCATAACCGATTAGATTCTAATATAATTTCCACCTTTTATTCCGTGGGGATTTTCATGCAATATATCAACGGCGAACAATGTCGGGGCAATACCATTACTCGAGAATCATGTAGTTACGCGAGCTCTACAGATACCACTTTAATTGGGGTTTTTTGCTTGGATGGTCGTTCAGATAGCTTTCCATTGAGAATAACCCACAACAGCATAGAACATTTGCCTTATAAAAATGCCGGTTTGAATAATGCCATGGATTTTATTTGGAATTTATTTGGCATTAATATATGGAAACTTACGGGTGGTAAAGAAACTGTTGTAATAGAAGACAATAGGCTTACCGACTTTGTGTATTATTCGCGCTTTCACGGGGTACTTTCTCAATTCAGCGAACAAGTAAGTATTTCGAATAATTCGCTTTATAAAATTAAAGGCGAACGGGGATACTCCTACGGAATTTATTCGCAATACGGCGACGATGTAGTAATAGAAAATAACAGTCTGAAAAAATTGGACTTTGGTTCAAGCTATTCGGGCAATGGTGTTTTGATTTTTGGGAATCAAATGGGATCTGGCACCTGGGGCGAAAATAGGATATCCGGAAATATACTCGATTCGAATAAGGCGTTTAATGAGTTGTATTCAGTTGCCACCATGTGGAAAGGCAATTGGGAAATTTCTCGTAACCAAATAGTACAGAACCAAACAGTAGATCCCAAAGGTCAAACAATTGGCATATTTTTTTACTACTGTGTAAATATGAATGTGCACGATAATTTACTTGCTTACAATTACGGTCCCTCGGAGTCTTATTGTATCTACTCAACCAATTACAATACCAACCAAGGATTAAACGTATTTCACAATACGCTTTATGATACGGTTCCTTCTAATCTTTCGCATAGTTCCGCATTGATTTATTTGGATGATGATTCGCGTACTGAGGTTAAAGGCAATATAGTATTTGGAACGGGCAGCGGTGATGTTTTTCCCATGTTCCTAAATACCATAGTAACACTAGGACCGATAGCAAAAAATTCGATTTTTCTCAAGGGTTACTCTAATGAAACTTGGGCTTTTGAAGTAAATCAATACACGGGATTCAACGATTGGAATCGTTATGGAAGTCAGGATTCATTGACCTATTGGATTCCTCCGTCGTTTGCCAATCCTTCCACTGGCGATTTCCGATCAAAAGAATATCGCAATCAAAATAATGTGGAGAGTTTTACCCGCACACAAGAGGATTTAAACGGCAACGCCCGAAATCCTGATGCGTGTGATAGAGGGGCTGTTTGTGACTCGTTTAATCTCCATTTGTGGTTCGATCGGGTTATACCTGATACGGTTTGTTCGGGTTTTGTTTTAGCCGATGATATTGGTATTATTAATGGTTTTTCTGATACGGTTAGGGATGTTGTATTTACCGTGAATCAAGACAGTCAATCACTGGTTTTTAAACGCAGGTTGAATATTTTAGGCAAGGATACTGCAATAGTGAAACTGCCCAAAAGCATTCGATTGAATCGTTGGGGATTGAATAAAGGATATTTTTGCATCAGTAGTTCTAACGATAATAAACTCGACGATACCGTTCATTTCAGTGTATTTGTAAAACCTTCACCGGGTGGTTCTGAATGGATTCCCAAATTTGATTCAACATTATTTAATGTGCCGGTCGTGACGAATGATTTTGATGCTACTTTATGCAATCGTGAAATTGCCTATGCTATTGCACCACCCAGAGGATTTAGCCGATCAGATTATGGTTTAACAAAAAAATGGCATGCCGTTGCTCAAGCTTATACCGAAACAGGTAGACCTGTAAAAGGGGCCAAAATCACCCCTCCAACGGTTGGCGATGATCTAGTTTGTAGTTTTATCACGGGAGATACGTCTTTGGAAGATTCATACCTATGGTTGGAGTTGAAAATCATCGATTTAAATACGGGTTGCGATTCCCTGCTGCGTCGTAAGGTTTATGTGGAACCCACTCCGATAGTATCATTCAAAATGGACTCAGTGGTTTGTCAAGAAGATTCAATCCTACTACAAAACCAAAGCTCCTTGCGGGTGGGTAATTCCTATATGCGTTATTACTGGGAATGGGGAAGTGGGGATACGAGCAGCGAGTTCAATCCCATTTTGTTTTTACAAGACACAGGCCTATTTCCTGTAATTCTGCGAGTAACAACTTCCCCATATAATTTTGTATTTTACGATACGCAATATATACGCGTTCATGCTTCTCCTGATATCTCATTCACGAAAGGAATTGCATGTGAAGGACGCAATGTAACATTCACGAACACCAGTATCTCCAAAGGGGCCGATTTCCTTTGGAATTTTGGTGATGGAAATCCCGATACCAGTTTCAATGGATCCAGTTTTGATTATATCTATTCAAAGCGAGGTAATTACACGGTTCAACTAGAAGGAACAGAGAATGGGTGTTCGGGTATTTTTACGTTGCGATTTAATGTGTTTGAACAACCTGTTGCATCTATGATTTATGATTCGGTTGTTTGTGTGGGTGAGGAGATAGATTTTAAATCGGGTACCCAAATGCAAACAGCGCTTTTCGGTGTTCGTTGGGATTTTGATGAAAATGATGCTTTTAGTACCCAGAAAAATACCCGTTACGCTTATGATACGGCAGGGCTGAAACAGATTGCCTTTTTGGTGAATAGTGAATTTGGATGTTCGGATTCCATTTCTGGACAAATTCGGGTTAATCCAAGTCCCATCGCCCAATTTCAACACGATGATTTGTGTGTTGGTAGTTCCTCCAAGTTTGAAAATACGACCGTTCCCGTAAAAGGAAGTTTATGGCAATTACAATGGAAATTAAACAGTACACTCAAAGGAGAGGGTTCAAGCTTTAGTTCTAACTGGTCGGATACGGGCGATCAAATTGTTCAATTGCGCGTGGAACTAGACAATGGTTGTATCGATAGTATCGTAAAAACCATTAAGGTGTTAAATCCGATTACGGTCGATTTTGATTTTGAAGTACTGTGTTCGGGGGATAGCGTTCGTATGATTAGTCAAAGTGCCCCCCAAGATGTCTTTAGTTATTTGTGGAAATGGGGAAGTACGGACAGTTCAACGGCAAAAGATATAAAATTGGTTTTTGATACATATGATTCGATTTCTGTGCCGGTTTTACTCAGAGTATCGGGGAACAATTATTGTTCGAGTCAAATCGTGAAAGAGGTGTCTG
>JALRKL010000092.1 GCA_023268875.1 Bacteroidia bacterium | reverse complement strand
CCTCATGTACCTACACAATATGGAGGCTCAGGGGCCGACTACATTACCTACGGCTTGATGATGCAAGAGGTTGAACGGGGAGATAGTGGCATCAGAAGCACCGCAAGTGTTCAAGGTTCTTTGGTAATGCACCCCATTTATTTGTTCGGCTCTGAAGAGCAAAAATCAAAATACCTTCCAAAATTAGCTACAGGAGAATGGTTGGGCGCTTTTGGATTAACCGAACCAGACCACGGCAGCAATCCAAATGGAATGCTCAGTCATTTTACTGATGATGGAGATTACATCGTATTGAATGGTTCAAAAACCTGGATAAGTAATGCGCCATTTGCAGACATTGCGGTTGTTTGGGCCAAAAATCCGCAAGGGAAAGTACAAGGTGTAATCGTTGAACGGGGTATGGAAGGATTTAGCACTCCCGAAATTCATAATAAATGGAGTTTGAGAGCAAGCGCGACAGGCGAATTGGTATTTCAAGACGTGCGAATACCTAAATCGAATATTTTACCTGGAGTTGTAGGTTTAAAAGGCCCTTTAAGTTGTTTAAATTCTGCACGTTTTGGGATCTGTTGGGGTGCCATTGGCGCTGCGATGGATTGCTACGAAGTAGCTAAAAAATATGCGATAGAACGTCATCAATTCGGAAAACCAATTGCTTCGTTTCAACTTCAACAAAAAAAGCTTAGCGAGACTTTGACTGAAATCACCAAAGCACAATTGCTTTCATGGAGACTTGGTGTTCTAATGAATGAGGGCAAAGCTACTCCCGCTCAAATTTCAATGGCCAAACGAAATAATGTGGAAATGGCATTAAATGTTGCCCGTGAATGTCGACAGATTCTAGGGGGAAACGGAATTTCTGGAGAATACTCCATCATGAGGCATATGGCAAACCTTGAATCGGTTATTACCTATGAAGGCACTCATGATATACATTTATTGATTTTAGGAATGGAAATTACAGGCATCAACGCTTTTGAATAATATAAATATGTACAAGATAAAATTTGGAACCGACGGCTGGAGAGACATAATCGCCGAACATTTTACAAATGAAAACGTTAGACGTGTTGCGTATGCGACTGCAGAATGGTTAAACAGCAGTGAATTACCTAAAAAGATTGTATTAGGTCATGATTGTCGATTTGCAGGCGGCATGTTTGCCAATGAGGCGGCGGTAGTATTTGCAGCCCACGGAATCGACGTTGTAATGGCAAAAGAATTTGTCTCCACACCTATGATATCTTTAGCAGCGAAACGACTGAATGTTGGCTTGGGAATCATAATCACCGCTTCTCACAACCCACCTTCTTACAATGGCTTCAAAATCAAAGCTGCTTATGGAGGACCTGCAACACCTGTTACCATTGATGAAATCGAAAAGTTAATCCCTGACTTGGCCATTACACCTGAATATACATTCGATCATTTTGTAGCTGCAGGTCGCATTACTTTTGCCGACTTTGAATCCATGTATTTAGAGCATTGTCGAAATTCTTTCGATATGGAAGTCTTAAGTAGCGTAGGAGAAAACTTGGTATATGACGCCATGTATGGAGCTGGCAGAAACGTAATCCCACAACTGCTAGCAGATGCTACCGTACTTCACGGCGGTAACAATCCAGGATTTGAAGGAAGAGCGCCAGAGCCAATATTGAAAAATCTTCCTGAATTGGCTTCAATGATTCCAACTTCTCCCTCATATAAATTCGGTTTAGCAACAGATGGAGATGCAGATAGAATTGGATTCTTTGATGAAAAGGGAAGATTTGTTGATTCTCATCATTTAATTTTACTTCTAATTGAGTATTTGACCGATTACAAGGGTTATGGCGGAAAAGTTGTAAAAAGCTTTTCGGTATCAGATAAGGTTTCTAAACTCTGTGAATTAAAAGGCCTGGAAACAATTACAACTAAAATAGGCTTTAAGTATATCTGCGAACACATGGTAACGGATGACGTGCTAATCGGCGCAGAAGAAAGTGGCGGAATTGCAATCAAAGGACACATTCCCGAGCGGGATGGCGTATGGATGGGCTTGGTACTCATGGAATATGCGGCCAAAACCGGAAAATCAATTTCGCAATTGATAGATGACGTTTATGCAAAAGTCGGTTCCTTCGCAGTAGAAAGATACGACCTTCACCTAAGCAATGACTTGAAGCTATCTATTATTGAAAATTGCAATTCAAATAGTTACAAAAATTTTGGAAATTACAATATTGTAAGAACCGAAAGTATCGATGGGTTTAAATTCCACTTGGAAGACGGCTCATGGGTAATGATTCGCCCTTCAGGAACTGAGCCGGTTCTGCGGGTATACGCGGAATCGAATAACAGCGAAAACGCTTTCAATATATTAAACGCTACTAAAGAAGAAATACTAAATGTCGGAAGCACTCAAAGTTGATATCCGCAAGATAATTGGTTCAAAAAACCCGAAATTGCTTAAGCGATTGCCGGGTTTTTTGTTGAGTTGGGTTGAACGATTCATACACCAAGACCAAATCAACTTTATTTTAGAGGAAGGCAAAGGACAAAAAGGGCCTGAATTCATTGATACCGTATTCCGAATAAATGAAATAACCTTAAAATCCCACTTTCTCGATCGAATCCCGGCTACGGGTGGCTGTATTATTGCAGCGAATCATCCACTTGGAGGAATTGACGGAATGGCTTTAATGACAGAAGTGTCGAAAAGACGTCCCGACTTTCTTTTTTTAGCTAACGACATTTTATTAAACATCACCCCGTTAAAGGATTCGTTTTTACCTGTTAATCGCGTTGGATCAACCGACCGGAAGAGCCTTGCCCTAATTAGCGAAGCTTATGCATCAGGGAAAGTGATAATTATCTTCCCATCGGGCTTTGTATCGCGCAAAATCGACGGTAAAATACAAGATTTACCTTGGCAAAAAAGTGTTATTCAAAAGGCCAAAGAACATCGTTTACCTATAATACCCGCATTTATAGATGGAGAAAACTCTAAGCGATTCTATCGCATTTCTCAATTTCGAAAAATCTTTGGAATCAAAGTAAACTTTGAAATGTTCACATTGCCGGATGAAATGTTCAAACAAAAAGGAAATACCATTTCCATGACCTTTGGCCACCCTATTATACCCGATTTGCTTTCAAAAAAGAGACCTGTAGAAATGGCCGCAGACCTCAGAGCATTGGTTTATGAATTAGCCAAAGATTCAGAAGCCAAGTTATCGTAAGTTTATCGTAATTTGCGGTAAGTTTATGGAATCGTTAATAAATCCCGTACCAAGAGAGGCATTAATTGCTGAACTAGGATCTGATATTTTCATTCGAAAAACAAACAAGGCTGAAAATGAGATTTACATTTTCAGAGGATATTCTAAACCCAACCTAATGAATGAAGTCGCCAGACTTCGAGAAGTTTCTTTTCGAGCAGCGGGTGGCGGTACCGGAAAACCCTCTGACCAGGATGATTACGATTTGAAGAAAAACGGCTATCAACAATTAATTGTTTGGAATCCTGTGGATAAAGCTATTGTGGGTGGCTATAGATTATATGGAGAAGGTTCTCGAGAAGGAGGATCCGCTCTTTATTATGGTTAATCTCAATCGATTACTAGAGGATGGATTCTCCGATAAGCAGGTTAGAGAGTTCATCTCCGATATCTCGAGGGGTTCTTTAAACTCAATCCATTTAATGCA
>JALRKL010000089.1 GCA_023268875.1 Bacteroidia bacterium | reverse complement strand
GAACGATTTAAAAATTACAGGTTTAAGTAAAGAATATTTTAATCTTCAATTTATGGCTAATAAAAACAATACCCAATTCGACGGGGTACAGATGTCGGCAACCTCTCAAAATGTGACTTATCAAACAGGCATGTGGAAATTTGGATTTCTTTTCGATTTAAGTTCCAATCACCGAAAGAAAGAACTTGTTAGAGAAGCCTATACAGATACAACCATGGTAATGGAACGAATCTACGACGAAAGTCCTTGTCCTCCTTGTCCATGTGAAACAAAGCCAGAACCGCGCACAAGAACGGTGCCCAATACCAAAACAGATATGGAAGTGAATCCAATTCAAGAAACTCCAGCGCCTTTGAGCCCGAGAACGAGCACGCCCACTGTTCCCAATATTCGATTGCCCAAAAAGTCGATGCCGGCGATAATCGTGCCAACACCACCAAAGAAAAAGTCATAACAATTAAAAGGGAAGCTCTAAAACGGCTTCCCTTTTTTTAGATAAAACGTCCTGTGTGACTCTCTTTACAAGCTATGATCTTGTCTGGAGGGCCCTCTACTACAATTTGACCGCCTGCAGCTCCGCCTTCCGGTCCAACATCGATTATCCAATCAGCCGTTCGGATGACATCAAGATTATGTTCGATAACCAATACAGAGTTTCCTTTGTCAACCAAAGTTTGCAATACAGAAAGCAATTGCTTGATATCGTCGAAATGCAAGCCAGTAGTGGGCTCGTCTAAAATAAATAAGGTTTTCCCAGTATCACGCTTACTAAGCTCGGTTGAAAGTTTCACACGCTGGGCTTCTCCGCCGGAAAGTGTCGTACTGCTTTGGCCAAGAGTTATATAACCTAAACCCACATCTTGCATGGTTTTGATCTTTCGGTAAATCAACGGTACATTTTCAAAGAATTCCGCCGCTTGGCTCACCGGCATTTCCAAAACATCGTAGATACTTTTACCGCGATAGCGCACTTCGAGTGTTTCTCGGTTGTATCTTTTACCTTGACACACATCGCATGGCACTTCTACATTCGGTAAAAAGTTCATTTCAATAACCTTTCGTCCACCGCCCTTGCATCCCTCGCATCGTCCACCTTTGACGTTAAAAGAAAAACGCCCCGGTTTATAGCCTCGAATTTTACTCTCCTGTAATTGACTGAATAGATTTCTAATTTCTTGGAATACGCCTACATACGTCGCAGGATTACTTCTAGGGGTTCTACCTATAGGGCTTTGATCAATGCGTATTACTTTATCTATATGCTCCAATCCCGAAACTTTATCGTAAGAAAGAGGTCGGTGATGAGAGCCATAAATTTTGTGTTTGGCAAGAGGGTAGAGGGTTTCATTTATAAGAGTAGATTTACCACTCCCCGAAACACCCGTAACACAAACAAAAACACCCAAAGGAACGTGTAAATCTACACCCTTTAGGTTGTTTCCTCTACAGCCCAACACCTTAATGTATTCCTTTCCGGGTTTACGTCGTTTTTCGGGAAGCGGAATAGAAGCTAATCCGTTTAAATACGAAGCTGTAACGGCATCTGATTTTAAAAATTGATCTACGGTTCCTGAAGCAACAATTTCACCACCTTTTTTTCCAGCTAACGGACCAATTTCTACCAACCAATCCGCTGCTTTCATCATATCTTCATCGTGCTCTACAACCAAAACAGAGTTGCCGATATCGCGTAAATCCTTAAGACTCTGAATTAATCGCTCATTATCTCTTTGGTGAAGCCCTATAGAGGGTTCGTCTAAAATATAAAGAACATTTACGAGTTTTGATCCAATCTGAGTAGCCAAACGAATACGCTGTGCTTCTCCTCCGCTCAATGTTTTTGCTGGAGAATGTAAAGAAAGATATCCCAATCCTACGCCAGATAAAAAGGAGATTCTGTTTCGGATTTCTTTTAAAAGTTCTGTAGCAATTATTTTTTGGCGATCGTTCAATCGTTCTTCAACATTCTCTAGCCATATGGCCAAATCAGAAATATTCATACGAGCCAAGTCCGAAATGCTTTTTTCGTCGATTTTGAAATGTAATGATTCCCTTTTCAAGCGATCACCATTACAAACCGGACAGGCAATTTCATGAACAAACTCTTCGGCCCACTCCCGCATTCTGTCATCATCAGATTCGAAATAGGAGTCAGAAACCATATTTATCACGCCTTTAAAATAGGTTTCGTATTTATGACCTCCCCATTTGTCGCCTTTCATTACGATATCTATAGGTTCGTCATCGCCATATAAAACAGCATTAAGTTGACTTTCTGTTAGTTTTTCGATGGAATCGGCCAATGAAAACCCATATTTTTTGGCAATTACCCGCAATTGTTGAAAGGTCCAATTTTCTCGATATTCCCCCAAGGGTATTATAGCTCCTTTGTTTATAGATTTGGATTTATCAGGAATAATGAATTCCAAGTTAATTTCTGATTTTATACCAATGCCCTCACAGTTTTCACAAGCTCCATAGGGCGAGTTAAAAGAAAATGAATTAGGCTGGGGCTCCTGATAACTTAAACCCGACTTTGGGTCCATTAAAAACTTACTGAATGGGTGCGATTCCCCCGATTCATCGATTACGGTCACATATCCCTCGCCCA
Organism: Bacteroidia bacterium; assembly: GCA_023268875.1. Lineage (GTDB taxonomy): Bacteria > Bacteroidota > Bacteroidia > NS11-12g > UBA955 > VMCP01. The sequence goes on along the minus strand of JALRKL010000089.1, from coordinate 21,924 downwards.
CTTTTAGCGCAGTAGCCAAACTATCTTGTAATCGTTTTGGAGCTTCGGGCTTTATTTCTAAGCGATCGATTACGATATCAATATCATGTATTTTATAACGGTCTAACATCATTCCTGTGGTGATGTCGACCATTTCTTTGTCTACCACAACCTTGTTGTAGCCGCGCTTTTTAATTTGCTCAAATAATTCACGATAATGCCCCTTTCTCGACTTAATTACCGGAGCGGTTAAGGTAATTTTTTGTTGAACGAAAGTCTCTTGTATTTTTTCGAAAATCTGACTTTCAGAATAACGCACCATTTTCTCACCGCTTACATAGCTGTATGCCTCGGCGGCTCTGGCAAATAGTAAACGCAAAAAATCGTATACCTCGGTTACTGTTCCAACCGTACTTCGAGGGTTTCGAGAAACCGTTTTTTGTTCTATTGCAATAACGGGCGAAAGACCTTTAACCTTATCGACATCTGGCCTCTTCATGTCACCCACGAATTGTCTTGCGTATGCCGAAAAAGTCTCTAAATATCGCCTTTGTCCTTCCGCAAATAGGGTATCAAACGCTAAAGAACTCTTGCCGGAACCCGATAAGCCCGTAAAAACAACCAGGGAATTTCTCGGTATAACCAAGTCCACTTCCCTTAAATTGTGTTCCCTAGCGCCTTGAACAATTATTACTTTCTCACTCTCAGGTTGATTGATATTTTGAGGCCTTTGGGTCATAAATCGCAAAAATACGAAAGAATACCCCGTTACTCTCATATTCCGTCGATATTTCACACTTTAAAGTCTAATCAAATGGCTTTATTAGAAACATTGTATTTTTGCCCATCGTGTGGGACTCCTTTAATCGCTACTATCGCATTCATCCGCTGAGAATTATTCTAATTTTTGGATTGCTATTTAGACTTTTATCGGCGGTTTATTCGAAAGGTTATGCCTTTACCGACGATCATTATTTCGTTATCGAGGAAGCACAGCAATGGATATCCCAAGGCGGTGAGGAGCGTGATTTTTTCAATCCCAATATCATTATCAAAGATCGCCTCTCTCACGGTGCGTTATACACCACCTCCCATTATGTTTTGTTTCAGGTTTACCGTTACTTCGGATTTTTAGACCCGATGGCCGTAATGTTAACCGTACGGATAATTCACGCGTTTTACAGTCTTTTTATCATTTTTTTAGGATATAAAATCGCGCGTCTCTTGGGAAGTCAAAGAACGGCAATCCAAGCATCATGGATATTGGCATTATTATGGTTTATGCCGTTTTTATCGGTTCGGAATCTTGTTGAAATGGTGTGTATTCCCCCATTGATGTGGGCCTCTTATTGGGTCTTGAAAAATGATAAAAAATGGTTGCTATGGGCGGGCATACTCTCATCAGTTGCTTTTGCATTAAGATTTCAAACGATCTTGTTTTCGGGCATGTTTGGTGTCATTTTGTTATACCGATGTCAATGGCGTGAAGCCTTAAGGCTGCTATTGGGTTTTCTTTTGGGAAGCCTGGTATTATTGGGCTTGTTAGACTATGTTTTATTCGGCACACCTTTTTATGAATTGGTTTCCTACATAGAATATAACGCAACTCATTCGGGGGAGTATCCCAACGGACCTTGGTATCAATATTTATTGGTTATAATGGGAATGTTTTTGTTCTTACCCGCGGTTATTTGGTTGGTAGCAATAATCCGTAAATTCAATAATTACGCCGTTCTGCTAATTCCCACGATAATATTCTTTGCTTTTCACTCTGCATTTCCCAACAAACAAGAGCGTTTTATTTTGCCTGTAATCCCTTTTATTATCATAATTGGAGTTACCGCTTGGGGCGAATTATCGAAATCGGCAAATTCAATACGTTGGAATGTTATTACAAACCGATTCTTTTGGATCATAAACACACCGTTATTATTGATTCTTTCTGTAGCATCCACAAGAACGGCCAAAATGGAGGCAATGTATTATTTATTCAAACAAAACGATGCCAAACATTTTGCCATAGAATCTACACATAGAAATTACATGGAATACATGCCGCGCTTTTATGGTAATTATTGGAATCCCTACCAACATATTCTTCCTAAATGTGCTTCGGAATGCTTCATGGACTCCGTAGAAAACGGCGTTCATCCCTTTCCAGATTATGTATTGTTTTTTGACTCGAATCAACTTGATCAGAGGGTAATCAAGCTTCAGGAACAACTACAGATAGAACCTGCTAAAACTATTTATTCATCGTGGTTAGATCGCCTGATTCCAAAGTTGAATCCAATTGTGAAAAGTCAGGAAATTTATATTTATCGCGTAGTAGATAAAAAGCGAAAGTTACCAACTTCCACCGGCACCTCCGCCGTTGAAGCCGCCGCCTCCACCAAAGCCACCAAAGCCTCCTGAGCTACTTCCACCGCCGAAACCGCTACCGCTACCGAATCCACTACCACCAAAGAATATCGGGGGAGAATAATATCCCCGGCGAGAGTATCCACCTCCGCCGCCTCTTCGAACAAACATCAAATAGAACAATAGAAACAACAAGATAGGCCCTAGAACCGATATTACCGATTCGGGCTTGTCTTTAGACCTACTGCGGCCTTTAAATTCACCATTTACCGCTATTGCCAAACCATATACAGTTTCGCGAATGGCATTGTAGTAATCGCCATTTTTCAAAAATGGCACTAAACTTTGTCTACCGATATCGCCAACAATACCGTCTGTTAAGCGCCCCTGTGTTTTGTCGGCCGTTATGATATGGTATTTACGGCCACCAATATTCAGGTAAACGAGAATGCCGTTATTAACCCCTTTATCTCCAATTTTCCAAGCCCTTGAAATAAACAATGCCCGATCAAAGGCATCGTATTCACTATTGGCTTCTAAGACTACGGCAATTTGAACCCCAATTGAATCTTGAAAGTCACTGAGAAGCTTATTGAGCATGCGCTCTTCACTAGCGTTTAAAACATCGGCATAATCATTCAAAAAGTTGGTGTAGGCAGGTGCTTCTTGCTTCGCATGAGAAACGGTGAATGCCGCGAATAATCCGACTATAAGGGTAAGAAACTTAATAAATTTTGTTTTTGGTAACTTCATTGGATAGTTCATTCGGGTTTTCATCGCTAGGGGGGAAGTATTTGGAAAGTTGTTTGCCAACGACGTGAACGCCTTTGATTATGCCTTCGGTAATGGTTCCACTTTTAATGTTTCGAATAATTTCGTCTTTAGCCGCTTCCCAAAATTCAGTACCTACATGTTTATGTATTCCTTCGTCTCCAATCACAGCGATTTCTTTTTTGCGCAGACGGAGAAAGATAAGAACCCCATTTCGGTTCTCTGTTTTATGCATTTCCAAAGCCTCAAAGACCTTTTGAGCTTCTTCAAGTAAGGGCAGTTTAGAACCACAAACAGTATAATGTACCCTGATTTCAGCGGAGGTAATTTCCTCAGCTTCGGAAATGGCGGTAACTACACGTGCGGTTTCTATTTGACCTGCAGGTGAAAATTTTTGTAAACCTCTAAAACCGAACAACATCTATATTATTCGTAAACAGCGTCTAAGTTAGGGGCATTCTCCATACCCTCTGAAGCAGAAAAACCAGAACGTCTTTCAAATCCGAAAAGTCCAGCCAATATATTATTCGGAAATTTGCGAACCTTCTTATTATAAATGGCAACTGCGTCGTTAAAGTCCGTTCGAGCCGTGCTGATACGGTTTTCTGTACCCGCGATTTCGTCGTTCAATTTCTGAAATTGTGGAATCGACTTTAAATCAGGGTAACGCTCAACAACCAACATTAATCGAGATAGCGTCCCATTTAATTTAGATTGTGCCGCCTCAAATTGCTTGATGTTTTCCGGGCTTAACTTACTCGCGTCGATATTGGTGCTCGTTGCCGAAGCGCGAGCGGCTACCACTTCTTTAAGAATGTTTTCTTCGGTTTTTGCGGCCTTTATAACGGTTTTGGCCAAGTTCAAGATCAAATCGCCTCGACGTTGGTATTGGGTTTCAACATTGTTCCAGGCTTTTTCTACATCTTCATCGGTGTTTACCATCCCGTTATAGGTACTACAACCTACTCCGAAAAACAAAACAAAGACACCGATAACGGCAAACAAAATTAGATTACTGCGTTTCATATATACTGTAATTCAAATATACGTTCAAATGCATTTTTCATCCGAAGATTTACTTCAAAGAAATCAATTTCTTCGTTTAACTCAAGGGAAATACTGGTAACATCTTTATCGGCAATACCACAGGGTACGATGTGTTTGAACATGTTTAAATCAGTATTAACATTCAAGGCAAGACCATGCATGGTAACATAACGACTGCTTTTAATACCGATTGCTGCGATTTTTCGCTCTTCTTTCTGATCAATATCTAACCAAACACCAATTCGATCGGATATAGTACCCGATTCAATATTATAACTGTGGAGTACTTCGATAATGCATTGTTCTATTCGGGCTACATATTGTTTGATACCAATATTCAATCGTTCTAAGTCAAAAATAGGGTAAACTACCAATTGACCAGGTCCATGATAAGTAATGTCGCCGCCTCTTTCGATATCATAAACTTCCGCTCCAACGTTTTTTAACATTTCCGGACTCGCCAAAAGGTTGTTTTTCTTAGCGTGTTTCCCAAAGGTATATACGGGCAGGTGTTCAACAAACAGTAATTTAAGAGGTAAAATAGTTCCCGATCTTTTAGCCTCGATAAGTTCGTTGAAATACGTTTGTTGCAATTCCCACACTTTTTTGTACGAAACGCGTCCCAATTGGTGAAATTCGCAAATATTCATAACGCAAAGTTAAGGCCCTTTCCGCTCTTTGTTTTTCTGGGGAAGTATTTTTGTGGTTCATCTTCATTCAAAAAATTAATTCCCTGGAACGACCGCATGTAGAATTACAGAATATATCATGAAACAATCTAAAAGAGCACAAGGGCAATTGGCAGAAAAAATGGCGGCATTATGGTTTCACAGAAATGGTTACAGAATTAACCATGTAAATTGGTATGCAAAACATAAAGAGATTGATTTAATTGTAGAAAATAAGAAGCAGCGTGTATTTGTGGAAGTGAAATACAACAGTGCCACGGCAATTAATTTTCCAGAGGCAAAGGTTAATCGACAAAAACAGATTTTTTTACAACAATGTGCTCGTTCTTACTCATACGAGTTTCCAACGCGAAAGCCAATTAGATTCGATATACTTGCCATCACTCAAAGTCCGTATTCTTGCCAAATATATCACGTAAAAGATGCATTTTTTGGACGACACTCGTATAAAAGATCTGCCCGTTTGTCTCATTTTTGCGACATAGATTTTAATCTCAATCGCTTTTAGTCTTTCTTTGCACCCAATGAAATTATCTCTGTTTGGAATTTTAGCTTTAGTATTGATACCGTCGCTAAGGTCGCAACATGTGTGTGGCACAGATCATTATTATGAGCAACAAGTAGCTAAGAACGAATCGATTAAACATGTGGAGTCTGAGCACAATTTGAGTAGTAAGAAGTACGTGAAATCGGCTCAAAGTGAGGTGAATAAAAGAGCAGCGTCGTATACTATTCCCGTAGTGTTTCATGTTATTCATACAGGCGGAAATGAAAATATTTCGCGAGAACAAATTTTAGATCAAATTCGAATTCTAAATGAAGATTTTAGTTACACCAACAAGAACAAAGTAAATCTTAGAGCGGCATTTAAGGATGTAGCCGCATCGGGTGATATTGAATTCAAGTTGGCCACCATCGATCCTTCTGGGAATTGCTTTGATGGGATTAATCGTATTTACTCACCAGCAGGTGTTGATATGGATATGAGCGATGAACCCGTTAAAGACCTCGCATATTGGAACTATCGTAAATATTTAAATGTATGGGTTGTAACAAATATTGAAAGTGGTTCTGGAACGGGAACCGTGTTGGGTTATGCTGTTTTCCCTTGGACGTCTAATTTTAATAAAGATGGAATCGTAATCCGTCACGACAGAGTAGGGTCTATCGGAACGGCATCTAATACCGATGACGGAAGAACATTAACGCACGAAGTAGGACATTGGTTAGGTTTGTATCATACGTTCCAGGGTGGATGCAACGATGGAGATAATTGCGATGATACGCCTCCTGTTTCAAGCACATTTACGAATGCAAACTGTCCTGCAAATGGAAACTCATGCAATACAGATTTTCCAGACTTGCCCGATATGTGGGAAAATTACATGGATTATTCTAACGGTACCTGCATGAGTGCTTTTACAAAAGAACAAGTTGCGCGCATGCACTATTATTTACAAACCCTTCGCAGTTCTATTTACAGCTCCTCGAATTTACTTTCTGTTGGTGTACAAAAGCAAAATGTTAAACCCACTGCCGCGTTCAATTCCAATACGAGAACCGTTTGTGCAGGTAAACCGGTAACGTTTTACGATTTAAGTTGTAAAGGGGAAGTAAGCGCACGATTGTGGACGTTTCAAGGTGCGGTTCAATCGACGTCAACGGAGGAAACCCCAAGTGTAATTTATAATACTCCAGGAACCTATGAGGTGAAATTACAAGTAGAAAATAATTACGGTAGCGATGTACAAACGCAAACAAATTATATCAAAGTTTTAGAGGAATATGGAAAAGAGAATCCTAATTTCGAAGAGGGATTTGAGAACGGCGACCCCATTGCAGATAATGGCTTTCAACATCTTTCGCCAACTTACAGATTTGATAGAACCAATAGCGCCGCCTACACAGGGAACTATTCTTTCCGAGCGAACATAAATTCTTTAACTCCGGCGGGTTCTGTATTTAGTTTCCAAACCCCTTCTTTTGAAATTTCAGCACTTGAAACAGGTTTTTCTCCAAAGTTTACTTTTTGGGCATCATATGCACAACCCAATGCCGATATAAGTGAAACCTTAAAGATTTATATCTCTACTGACTGCGGAGGCAGTTGGGAACAAATATATCAACGTAATGGTTCTTCTTTGGCTTATTTAAACGCAACCTATGCGAACAATTGGAAACCTACGCTTACCACGCAATGGAGGCGACATGGTTTGGGCTCTTTAAGCAGTTTGGGATATGGTGATGCAAAGAGCGCGATTTTTAGAATTGATGTAATCAGTGCTGGTGGGAATCCTGTCTATATTGATAATATAAATTTGAGCCCTTATTTCGCATCCAGTTCACACTTAGATGCACTAACTTTTAAAACGGATATTTACCCAAACCCCGCATCACAAAAAGCCACCTTAAGCGTAATAAGTGAAAATTCGATAAGCGATGCCCATATTGCCTTGTATGACGTAACCGGACGCTTGGTGTCAATTATTTATAAGGGCGCGTTAACACAAGGAAAACAGGAATTTGAAGTAAAGCACCCAACAAATGCGAGTGTTGGAGTGTATTATATAGGTATCAATACCACTGAAGGTAGCGCAACACAAAGATTAATTTTCGAGAACGAATAAATAAATGAGAAATCTGGTAATAGTAGAGTCACCCGCAAAAGCAAAAACTATCGAGAAGTTTCTAGGAACCGATTACACCGTTGTATCTTGTAAAGGTCACATACGAGATCTTGCGGACGGTAACGATGCCATCGATATCAATAATGGTTTTATGCCTAAATATGTAGTTTCTGACGACCGACAGTCGGTTGTTAGGGAACTCAAATCACTCGTTAAAAAGGCCGAAGTTATATGGTTAGCAACGGACGAGGACCGCGAAGGAGAAGCTATTTCATGGCATCTTGCGGAAGAACTGAAGTTGGATAAAACCACCACCAAGCGAATCGTATTTAATGAAATTACCAAGCCAGCTATTCAGAGAGCAATAGAAAACCCCAGAAGCATCGATCAATTTCTAGTAGATGCTCAGCAGGCACGACGCATACTAGACAGATTGGTAGGTTACACCCTTTCTCCGGTACTTTGGAAGCAAGTGAGACCTCGTTTAAGTGCAGGTAGAGTGCAGTCTGTAGCCGTTCGTTTGGTTGTAGAGCGTGAAAGAGAAATTATTGATTTTGTTGAAAAAAGCGAGTTCAGAGTAGTTGCGCAATTTGAGAAGGAAAATGGTAAAATTATAAAAGCCGAACTTCCTCAGAAATTTGCAAATCAAGAGTTGGCGGAAAATTTCTTGAAACAGTTAATAGGGGCTAATTTCCATGTCGGAAGTATTGAAGTAAAGCCTACTTTCAGAAGTCCATCTGCTCCATTTACGACATCAACACTTCAACAAGAAGCCTCTCGTAAATTGGGATTTGATGTTTCTCGCACCATGCGAGTAGCGCAGAAGTTGTATGAAAATGGACATATCACTTACATGCGTACCGATTCGACTAATTTGAGTAAAACGGCAATAGAAGGGGCTAAAGATGAAATATTATCTGCTTACGGTGAGGAATTTTCAGCACCCAAAAACTTTGCCACTAAAAACGATTCGGCTCAAGAAGCGCACGAAGCCATTCGACCCACCTACTTCAACAAACACAAAGCAGGCTCAACGGCAGAAGAGCAGCGATTGTACGATTTAATTTGGAAGCGTTCAATCGCTTCTCAAATGTCAAAAGCAAGACTTGAAAAAACTACTCTAGACATTCTAAATAGCAATACTAAGGATGTGTTTAAAGCATCGGGAGAGGTAATTAAGTTTGAAGGATTTCTAAAAGTGTATTTAGAAGGTACCGACGATGAGAACGATGAAGATCAAGAAGGTATGTTGCCTTCTGTTTCAGAAGGAGAAAAACTAGGTTACCGAACCATCGTTGCTCAACAGAAATTCGCGAAACATGCTCCTCGGTATACAGAGGCCTCCTTAGTGAAAAAGTTAGAAGAACTTGGCATTGGTAGGCCATCTACCTATGCGCCAACTATTCAAACAATCCAAAAAAGAGGCTACATACTTCAGGAAAGCCGTCCAGCACAGCAACGTCAAATCCCGGTTTTGACACTTTCTAACAATGAAATAAACACAAGCACGGAGTCAGAAAATTACGGCGCCGAAAAGAATAAATTATTCCCGAGTGATATTGGAATGTTGGTGACGGATTTCTTGTCAGAGCATTTTAAAGATATCATGGACTACGGTTTTACTGCTCAAGTAGAGTCAAAATTTGACGAAATAGCCAAAGGAATGCAAAGTTGGCAATTAATGCTAGACGAATTTTACAAACCGTTTAAAATTACAGTTGCCGAAACTATTCAAAATGGCGGACGTGTGAGCGGGGAACGTATTTTAGGTAAAGATCCGGTTACCGGACTTACAATACTCGTTCGAATGGGCCAATACGGCCCAATGGTGCAACTAGGATCTCGAGAAGAAACAGAAACGCCTACCTACGCGAGTTTACTTCGTATCCAGCGATTAGAAACGGTAACCCTACAAGAAGCTATACAGCTACTCTCAATAATGAACAACGGGTTCGAGTTTAACAGTCAGCGCGTCCAGGTTGGTGTGGGTCGATACGGTGCCTACATAAAATATGGAGAAAAATATATTAACGTAACAGATGAGTCTGAATTGCTATCATTGAATCAATCTAAGATTGACAAAATGCTCACTGAATTCGAAAAGACACCTAGTTTTCCTTTGAACTTGGGAAATTACGAGGATCAGCCGGTTCAAGTTAATGCGGGAAGGTTTGGTCCATATGTAAAACATGCCTCTTTATTTGCGAGCATTCCTCGGGCAGAAGATCCATTTACCGTTACTTTGGAAAGAGCGATTGAATTAATCGAAAAAAAGCGCGAAGACGACAAGCAAAAAATGCTTAAAACCTTTGAAGGTAGAGAGGATGTTTCTATTCAAAAAGGGCGTTATGGTGCCTTTATCAAATACGGGAAACTCAACTTGAAAATTCCAAAAGATACGGATTACAACGAACTTACTATCGCGGATATCGAGAAAATAGTCAAAGAAACAGAAGCGGCTGATAAGAAACCTGGCGCCAAAAAAACAACGAGAAAAACAACCGCAAAAAAGCCAGCAGCGAAGAAAACCGCTACAAAAAAGACCAGCGCGAAAAAAGGATAATTGATTTGGGATTTGAATCTACCATACACGCATTGGTTCAGTTACTCGACGATTCTGATGAAGAGGTAGTACGTATTGTTGAGTCAAAATTAATAGAGGAAGGTGCGGTTTATGTTCCTGAACTAGAAGAGATTTGGCTCAATAATACCTATCCCCAACTAAACAATCGTATCGAAGATATAATTAAAAGGTATCAGAAACTTTCTTTGTTACAGGATATCGATTTATGGCTAGCCAAAAAAGATGAGGCTACAGCTTTAGAGGCTTGGGTTTTGGCGAGCAGGGTACAGTACCCCGGCCTTAAATTGGGTATGGTTAAAGCGCATCTAAATCAATTGAAAATTGATGCGTGGGTAAAAATGGGAGGTGTGAAAAACCCATTAGACCAAATACAGATTTTAAACCACGTTTTTTTCGAGAGTTACGGTTTTAAGGGGAATAATGAAAATTATCATAATCCCGATAATTCTATCATTACGAGAGTAATGGAAACAAAATACGGGAATCCTATTTCATTATCCATCTTGTATATGTCTGTGGCACACGATCTGGGTATACCGCTTTTTGGCGTGAATTTACCCCAACACTTCGTTTTGGCATATTGCCGTTTGAATACACCCGTAAATGAAAATGGAGTGTATGAGCGAGATAAAATAAAAGTAAGTGATGTAGAAAAGGTGAATTTTTATGTGAATGCATTCTCAAAAGGTCAGATTTTTACAAAAGAGAGTGTGGATGCATTTTTAAAAGTGATCAAAGTAACCCCTCATAATTCGTTTTATGAACCTTGTGACAATTTAGAAATATTTAGACGGATACTTAGAAATCTTCATTTTGCCTTTTCAGAGCAGCAAGACTTTGACAAGCAAAGAGATGTTTACGACATTATGAAGTATATGGGGATGGTCGATTCAGATGATTCCTAGTATATATTTGTTCTCTCGCAATAAATTTGCGAAATTTGCACCATCTTATTATGGCAGAAAATCCAATTCTCGTTCCAAAAATGGGCGAAAGCATAAACGAAGCAACTGTTATTCGTTGGCTTAAAAATGTGGGTGATACAATCGAAAAAGATGAGCCTATCGTGGAAATTGCTACCGATAAGGTAGATAACGAAATCCCTAGTCCCGCTGATGGTGTTTTAACGCAACAGTTATTTCAGGATGGCGATGTTGTAAAAGTAGGGGAGGCTATTGCTATGTTTAGTTCCGAAGCGAATGCAGCGGCAAGCCCTAAAGTTGAAACTGCACCGGTCACTGAGATTGAGAAAGCCGTTGAGAATATTGAAACACAAATACAGGAAGCGATAACCACAAACTCAGCTGTTACAAAACCTACGGGTACCAATAGATTCTATTCCCCTTTGGTAATGAATATCGCCTCACAAGAAGGCGTAAGCAGCCAAGAGTTAGAAACTATCGAAGGTACCGGAATGGAAGGCCGTGTTACTAAGGCCGATATACTAAAATACTTAGAAACTAGAAGTCAAGTAAGCATTAATAAGACCGAACCAGCTACAACTACCCAAAATTCCCCTGCTCCCTCATATACTCCAGAAGCGAACGCACCATCAACCAAGGCTGTTGCGCACGTGAGTCCGATCAATTTAAATCCAGGCGATGAAATTATCGAAATGGACCGTGTACGTAAAATGATTGCCGATCACATGGTAATGAGTATGCAAACAAGTCCACATGTTACATCCTTCGTAGAAGCCGATGTTACCAATGTGGTAAACTGGAGAAACAAAATTAAAGACGGTTTCAAAAAGCGTGAAGGTGAGAACTTAACCTTTACTCCTATATTCTTGTGGGCAATAGCCAAGGCGATCAAGGATTATCCGATGATTAATGTTTCGGTTGATGGTAGTAAAATCATCAAAAAACGCAATATTAATATTGGAATGGCCGTGGCCCAAAATAATGGCAACCTTATTGTTCCCGTAATTAAAAACGCAGACTCTATGAATTTGTTAGGACTAACTCGGGCAGTGAATGATTTTGCGGTTCGTGCGAGAAATAACAAATTAACCCCCGATGATATTCAAGGTGGAACTTACACACTTACTAATGTGGGTTCTTTTGGAAATATTGCCGGTACTCCCGTTATCAACCAGCCCCAAGTGGCAATTATGGCGGTTGGTACCATTACTAAAAAGCCCGCAGTTCTTGAAACAGAGCATGGCGATGTGATTGCCATCCGTCAAAAAATGATCCTCTCTCACAGCTATGACCATAGAGTGGTAGATGGAGCATTAGGTGGTATGTTTGTAAAGAGAGTTGCGGAGTATTTGGAACAGTGGGATGTGAACACAGAGATTTAATATTACGACAAGCCGGTTATGGAAACCAAGATTACCCGGTTTGTCGATTTATTTTTGATTTTTCTGATTCTGAATTCCGCCGTTTATCTTTTTGATGAGGTGCTTCCTCCAGTTGTTAGGATTTATACAATTACCAATAACCACAAACAGATTAGTTTCAAAGAAGAGCTTAAAATCAATAAAGATTTAGCATACGCACTCTTGGTAGAAGATTCCACCAACGAAAATATTGATGATCGGGTTTTATTGGTAGAAGTTGATGAGCCAACATATTACCGAGCGGAAAAAGGTAATAAGGCATTTTTATATGTTACTCCGATATATAAACATGTTCGGTTTTGTCTCGATGAGTTTCATCCGGTTCTAAAAAACCAAAATCCCTTCAATTATCGGTATCCCCTTGAGTTAAAAAACATTTTAATGCCCTTGTTTATCATTGCGTTAGCCATTTTGGGATATAAAATGCGATTATTCGAAGCAAAATTTGCTATATTCCTGTTTACGAGCATCTTTGCAATTGTTCTAAGATGGTTGCTGCGCTAATTGAATTTTATAAAAAACCGCTCGCACGTATTTATGCATCGCTATTGATAATAGCTTGCATTTTTCAACTCATTGATGCGCGCAACTTATTAGATTCTATTGAATACGCCCATTCAATAAAGTATTGGTTCCATTTAGATACGCTTAAGTTAGACCCCCAAATGGGGCGCTGGATGTATGTTACACGTAGAACGCCGGCTTACCCCTTTTTACTTTTTATTTTTGGGGATAATGGGGTTTTGCTACTTCAATTTTTAGCTGGCTTGTTTTCTCCATTTTTCATTTTTAAAAGCATTCAAAAACTCAATATTCATGTAAACTTCTGGTGGTTTTGGACTATTTGGTTACTATCGCCATTACAGTTTTTTTATACAGCCTTGCCAATGCCAGAGATACTTGCCCAATATTTATTAAGTATTTGGGTATACACAATAGTAACACGACGCGGGGTACTTGGAGGATTGGTATTGCTTGTAATGATACTCCTGAAGCCGGTATTTATGGTGTTCCTAGTGCCAATTAGTATGGGTTTGTTTATTAGGGGAGGGATGTTTATTCTTCCGTTGAAATCTAAAAAAAGGACTATGAACAGGATAGGGCAAATGTTTTCCATTTACGCCTTTATCCTTCCTTTATTGGGGATTTTAGCCCTTGTAAAATTGAATCACTCACGATGGGGGATACCGCATATTTCCTCGGTAAGTACAACCAATTTCTATGAATATAATCGTTATCAGATCTTAAAAAATGTCTATGGGGAACGATTTGCGGATTCCGTTTATTTAACGGAATCAAAGTCAATTAATCAGTTATCGGATTTTTCAATTGAAAAAGGACAAATTCTACAGGAATATAATACACAAACGGTTAAAACTCATTTTAGCGTATTTGTATTTCTCCATATCAAGGGAATAGTTCAAATGTTCTTCGACCCTGGAAGGTATGATGCGATGGTGTTTTTTAAATGGCGTCCCACCTCCGGGTTTTTAGGAATTAAAAGTGGTCATCAAACCGTTACATCCAGACCCCTGAAAGAATGGTTGTTCATTATAGGTTTTTTGATAGTGAATATTGGCAGGTTTTTCTTGTTAATCTATGCTTTTTGGCTGGTGTTTTTTAAACATAAAAAACTGCGAATTATCGGCCTGTTTTTCGGGCTCAATATTCTTGTTTATGTTTCGGCAATAGGTTCTGTCGGTACAGCCCGATATTTACTGCCATTATACCCGTTGTTTGTATTTATAATTGCTTTTTCTATGTCTTTAAAATTACAAAATGAAAGTATTACTACTGAGCGATAATCATTCCCATTCAGACGCTGGAATTTTAAAACATGTAGATTGGGCGGATGAGGTTTGGCACGCGGGTGATTGGTTGAACCTAGATTTGCATTTTGATATCGAAAAGCAAGGTAAGCCCATTGTTGGGGTATACGGTAATGTTGATGGAACAGACGTTCGTGGTTATTATCCCGAATTTCAACACTTCGAAAGGGAGGGAATGCGTATTTTTATGACCCATATAGCGGGAAAGCCTGGTAACTACGCCTCAAGAATTGTTCAAGAAGCGCGAAAATCACGCCCCCATATTTTTATTTGTGGTCACTCACACATACTATTGGTTAAGAATGATTCCCAAAACAACTGGTTACATTTAAACCCGGGGGCCATCGGTTTACATGGATTTCATTCTGTGAGAACAGCCCTGAGATTTGAAATTCAATTGGGTAGCATAAAGAATTTAGAAATTGTAGAATGGCCGCGGAAACAAATTAGCGAAATAAAATAAAAATCAATTGTTAATTTGGGGTAAAGTGTTATTTTTGCATTCCTTTAAAAGGAAGCCCAGGTGGCGGAATTGGTAGACGCGCTGGTCTCAAACACCAGTGGGGTTAAACCCGTACCGGTTCGACTCCGGTCCTGGGCACCACTTGAATCGAATTATACATACACAGATTCAAACAATCGACGGTCACCACATGACCGTCGATTTGTTTTTACCCGAAATGCCCGGTTCAGAGAAACTGAGTGTAAGCGTTTATTGTCATGGATTTAAAGGCTTTAAAGATTGGGGTTTTGTGCCTCACATTCACGAATTTCTAGTAACCGAAAACAGAGCCTTACTAACATTTAATCATTCTCATAACGGGGTCGATAAAAAAGATTTTGATGCTCTCGATCTATTTGCCGAAAACACAATAGGACAGGAGCTCCGTGACATGGAATCAATAGCGAGATGGATTCAGGAGGAAGCTACCGATACCTATCATTTACATCCCGAAAAAATAGATTGGATAGGCCATAGTCGTGGCGGAGGAAATGTATGGGTCTTCGCTTCTTTATTTCCTCAATATGTTCGCAAATTAGTGTCTTGGTCCGCGGTTTCAGACTATAGCCACCTTTTTAGAGGAATAGACTTATCTGATTGGGAAAAACAAGGTGTTACACACATTCGTAACTCAAGAACCGGACAAGATATGCCTATTAAATGGATGATTTATGAAGAATTCATTTCTAAGAAAGATTCCTATGATATAATCGATGCCGCACGTAAGATGGACAAACCGGCACTTTTGGTTCATGGCACTAATGACGAAGCAGTTCCGATTCAGCATGCCGAAAAGCTTGCGGATGCTTGTAATCATGCTATTTTTATAAAGTCTGAAGGACAAGATCATACGTTTGGCACGAAACATCCGATGCAGAGTTTGGCAGAAGCGTCGGAAGCGTTCTGGTTTGTTTTGGATAATACCCTCGAATTTCTTGAGGAAGAAGCCGAAGACCAATTGATAAATTAACCTAAAGCGTTGTAATTCGAACTAGCCCGTTTAAGACGGTCGTTTATTGCCCTGCCTAAGCCCTGTTCTGGAAGCCACTCGAAATATACTTTTTCGATTTTCTTTGCATCAAATTCTCTTAAAACAGAGAAAAAACGTGCTGCAGCCTCTTTTAAATCACCCGATTCTGACAAAAAATATTCCGCTTTATTTTCTTGCCAATCCGCACGTTTTTTAAAATACAATTTCACACATTTCTCGGATTCTGAGGCGTATTCTGTACTTGAAAACGGTCTAAGAATACAATTAGGCGAATAATGATGCTCTAACTGACCTGGACTTTCGTGTTGATTGGGCGCATGCTGTATATCAATAATCACATCTGGACATATTTTTATAATTTCTTCTGTGGGGATACCTCCAAAACGTAGAATTCTAGGGGTTTTATCTAGAAAGGAAACTATTGTAGATTCAATTCCAATTTCGGAATTACCGCCGTCTAATATGTATGGGATTTTATTTTGCAATTGATCATAAACATGTTGGGCGCTTGTGGGACTGACATATTTGAAAGGGTTGGCGGAAGGGGCTGCAAGTGGGAAAGGGATCTCTTGTAACAATTTTAATGTCAACTCGTGGGAAGGTACCCGAACGGCTACCCCAGAGCTTCCCGCTGTAACCAAATCGGGCACGATTGCCCGTTTAGGTAAAATAAGGGTCAGTGGACCTGGCCAAAACGTTTCTGCTAAAATTTTAGCTGCCGTAGGGAAGGATTCTACGCATTCATTTACTGCCTTTAGGCTTTTGAAATGAAGAATCAAGGGGTCAAAATACGGTCGGTTCTTCGCTTCAAATATTTTTGAAACTACGGCCGTATCTAATCCATTTCCCGCAAGACCGTAAACCGTTTCTGTTGGGATTCCAATTATCTGCCCCTCGTTTAAAAAGGCAGCGGCTTCTTCCGTAGATTTCCCAATAAGCGTTTGAATCATGTTTAACGCCTTTTTAAGCTGTATTTGTCTATTTTATTGTATAAGTGGCTTCGTTGAATATCTATTTCAGAAGCAGTTTTGGCTACATTCCATTGATTTTGAATCAATTTTCTTTCAATGAATACCTTCTCGGCCCAATCTCGAAACTCTTGTAAAGTCTGATAATCATCCACTACTCCAAACGGATCAGAACCCCTTTGAGCAGGGTTGCTGTACATAAATACATCGTCGCCTGTAATTTCTTTGCCTGATAAAATAACCAATCGTTCAATCACATTTCGTAGCTCTCGAATATTTCCAGTCCAATTTACATCCTTCAAGGCTTGATAACCATCTTCACTGAAATCTTTTCGAGGGAAACCATTCTCAGCGCAAATTTCATCCAAGAACTTATTTGCGATTAATGGAATATCATCAACACGTTCGTTGAGCGTCGGAACGTGTATTAATATTACCGATAGTCTGTGGTAAAGATCCATCCTAAATCGACCTTGTTCAATTTCCTCCAAAAGGTTTTTATTGGTAGCGGCTACAATGCGCACATCGACTTTAATTTCTTTATCACCTCCCACTCGAGAAATTCTTCCCTCTTGAATGGCACGCAGCACTTTTGCTTGGGCTGCCATGCTCATGTCGCCGATTTCATCAAGAAACAAGGTACCACCATGAGCCTGTTCGAATTTTCCTATACGTTGTTTTATAGCAGATGTGAAACTGCCTTTTTCGTGGCCGAATAACTCGCTTTCGATTAATTCAGTTGGTATGGATGCACAATTTACCTCTACAAGCGGTTGATTTGCCCGGGTACTTCGTTCGTGAAGCCAACGCGCTACCAATTCTTTTCCGGTTCCGTTTTCCCCAGTAATAAGAACGCGGGCCTCTGTAGGGGCTACCTTTTCAATGGTATCTTTTATTTTGGTAATAGCGGGAGTTTCCCCAATAATGTCGAAGGTTTTGGCTACCTTCCGCTTCAGGTGGGTTGTTTCTACCACCAAATTATTTCTATCTATCGCATTTCGAAGGGTAATGAGCAGTCGATTTAAATCTGGTGGTTTTGTGATAAAGTCGAAAGCACCCTTTTTAGTGCTATCAATAGCCATTTCTACATTCCCATGTCCGGAAATCATTACCATCGGGATCTGAGGCTTAACCGCCTGCACTCTCTCCAACAGCTCAACACCGTCGATTCCAGGCATCTTTACATCACACAGGATTACGTCAAAATCATTTTTTTGAATCAGCTGCCAAGCTTTCTCTCCATTTTCTGCGAGCGTAACTTCGAAGTTCTCATATTCTAATATCTCCTTAAGCGTCTCCCTAATGGGGGCTTCATCGTCTATTACTAGTATATTGGGCATAAAATCTATTTTTATAAGGTGTCTACAAATATGGTGGATTGTTTACTAGACACTATCCACTTTTTTAAGCAGGTTATCCACGAAAAATGACATTCAATCGAAAATCTTAAAAAAATGAATAAATCAAAATCAATTAAGTCATTGATTTTGAACAGTTAGTCAAAAAAATATCTACAATAAGACTGAAATTTCTACTACTAATATAACCCTCAAACCCCTTTAGGTATCGATTGATGCATAGCAAATTAATTTGCGATTATTGGATAATTACATCATATTTGTTCTGAATTGAAATGTATGACACCAATTAGAGCGAGTAGAAAAGCTTGGGTAGCTGGGATTTTATTGGGCTTTGCGGCGATGCAATTACAAGCTCAACAAGATCCTTCTTATACGCATTTTACGTATAACAAGTTGCTCTACAATCCTGCTTACGCCGGAGCTTCGGACAATTTTTGTTTGAATGCGATTAACCACCAGCAATGGTTGGGTTACCGTGATCAAACACCGTGGATAGGTACACAAGGGAATGGTTTCCCTCCAACAGGTGAATCAGTTCGCGGAGTAAATCCCAGGACTACAGGGGTTGCATTTTCTGCTCCTATACGATTAAAAATTAAGGACGAAAAAACCAACGTAGGGGGAGCCTATGCTTCCTTTATATCCGATCAATTGGGTTATGAGAGTTCTACTTTCTTCCGCGGTGGTTTGGCAGGTGCTTACATGTTGCCCGATGGGTCTAGCATTCGTTTGGGTTTTGAGGTTACATCCTTAACCAAACAGCTCGATGGTTCTAAATTGCGTTACCATGACCCCAATGATCCCAACATACCAAATGGATTAACGGGTGATACTAAAATAAACTTCGGTACTGGTCTTTATTATATGAATCCAAATGTAATGGATGGTATTTGGGGGGGTATTAGTATGACACATCTACTACCGCAAGAATTTGAATACAATACGGGTGGAAATAACATCGTTAAAATGGCTACTACCCAAAACTTATATGTTTCTGGTGGACTTAAGATGGAACAATTTCTTGGAAATCCATCTTTACGTTTAGAACCTGCTTTTCTTATGAAATCGGCGATGGGAGAGAATGGAGGATTCATAAAGCCCGAGTTAGACCTACAAGGTATGCTTACCTTTAATGATTTATACGCCGGTGGTTTGAATTTTCGTACATACGGTTTTGGCGTAGATGCTTTGAGTATCATGTTGGGTTATTACCCTCCTATTCCAGGTAATGCAGCTGGACAGCAGCAAACCTTGCGTGTAGGATACTCATATGATATTACATTGTCGAGTATGATTCGCACCAACCAAGGTACCCACGAGTTACAGGTTAATTACTGTTTTAACTTTTCTTTACCTGATAGACCGCCTAAGATTTATCGCCACCCTCGTTGGATGGTTAGAGACCCTCTGAAAGATTAATAAAAAAGTTTATCCACACACAATAAACATTTATCGAATACGTTAATAAAAAGGTGGAACGCTAAAATATTGGAAAATTGACATCTTTCCATATTTTTGCAACTTCACAAGAATTATACTTGAAACGAAATAAAATTACAATGAGAAACCAATTGATGGATTTCATCGCAAAAAAAGAAGCATTAAAAATGCCAAAGGCCCTAACCGCAAACCCTACTCTTAGGTTATTTGCTATGGCTACGGTTGCCGTGTTTTTCGCAGGTTGTCCTAGCGACACCGGTGACTTGATCGGTGTACAAGGTAGAAGCCCATGGTTACACCCTCAACCTCCGGGAATGGTTTATGTAAGAACAGGAACCTTTCACACAGGTCAGGGTACCCAAGACGTTTTCCAATCTTATCTGGAGCCGAATAAACAAATGACGGTTACTGGTTTTTGGATGGACGAAACCGAAATCACGAATAACGAATACCGTCAATTCGTACATCACGTAATCGATTCTTTGGCACGTGCTATACTTGATGAGGAAACAGGTGGCGGAGTACACCTAGAATTGGCCAAAAAGCCTGTTCCACCAGAAGCGGGTGTTGCCCTATTTACGTCAAGAGTCGATGATCCAGATGATTTAGAGTACGATCCAAATGCTTTTGATAACGAAGGAAATCCGATTAAATATATTAATTACGATGAGCCTTTAGATAAGAAATACCGTAGCAAGAACGGAGATAACTTCGACGAAATTTTATATCGTCGTATGGATTATCAAGGAGCTGAGCGCTTCCGTTTCAAGCGTCAGATCGATACACGTAAATTAAAATATCACTACCAATGGCAGGATCTTGCTCTAGCAGCTAATATAGATAGAGATAAATATAATGCTATGAATCGCGAGAGATTTCTCGTGGATGAAGATGTATTGGTTTATCCTGATACATTGTGTTGGATTCGTGATTTCACGTACTCGTACAACGAGCCAATGGCGCGTCAGTACTTCTGGCATCCTCGCTACGATGACTATCCAGTCGTTGGAGTGAATTGGGCGCAAGCAAGAGCGTTTTGCCACTGGAGAACACATCTTAAAGAAAGCTATTGGAATCGAATAGGTTTACCCAACACGGAAGACTTCCGTTTACCAACTGAATATGAATGGGAATATGCCGCTCGTGGTGGTCGTATCGGAAATCGTTTCCCTTGGGGTGGACCTTATGCTCGAAACTCAAAAGGGTGTATGTTGGCTAACTTTAAACCCATGCGTGGTGACTATGGCGCCAGTGATGGTGGTGTCTACCCAGTACGTGTAGATAGTTATTTCCCTAATGATTTTGGTCTTTACAACATGTCAGGAAACGTATCTGAATGGACATCCACTGCATGGGATGAGACAAATAATTCTTTTGTGCACGACCTGAATGGTAATTATGATATTTATATCAAAGAACATTCTGAAGATGCTAAAGAGCAACAAGAAATAATGAACATTCCAATTTCCCGTAAGCGTAAGGTGATCCGTGGCGGAAGCTGGAAAGACGTTGCGTATTACATAGAATGTGGTGCTCGCACATTTGAGTATCAAGATACAAGCAAATCTTATGTTGGATTCCGTTGTGTACAAAGTTACATCGGTCGTTCAAACCAAGATTCTAAATAGAAGATAGAAACAAACTAAACTAAACAACAATAAATCAAACTAAATTAATTAAACATGAGCAAAAGTTTTTTTGAATCGAAAAAGTGGAAAAAGACCATGAATTTTATTTATGGTTTTGGTGCGGCAATTGTAATTGTGGGAGCACTTTTCAAAATCCTTCACCTTCCTGGTGCTAACGCGATGCTTTCTGTTGGTCTTTTAACGGAGGCGGCGATTTTCATGATCTCTGCGTTTGAACCAGTACATTCAGAGCCAGATTGGTCTTTGGTATATCCCGAATTGGCTGGAGGCGAGCCTACCAAGAAGTCAACTTCTGGTGGAAGCGTTTCTCAACAGTTGGATTCATTGTTGTCTCAAGCAAATGTTGGCCCAGATTTGATCCAAAGTTTAGGAACTGGTTTACAATCGTTAAGCACAAACGTTAAAGAAATGTCTTCTTTATCTAATGCTGCTGTTGCAACAAACGAATACGTTGATGCTACAAACAAAGCGACCCAAAACATGGGTAGTATTGCCGATAGTAGTGCTGTTGTTTCTGACTCGTTAGGTTCATTCTCTAGTTCATTGTCGAATGTGATGAACAATCTAAGTGAATCTGAAGCAGCAACCGCTCAATTCAAAGATGAAATCTCTGACTTGAATAAAAACCTTTCTAACCTTAACAGCATCTACGGAAACATGTTGAGTGCGATGGGAGGAACTCGTTAATTTTTGTTGAATACCCTTTTAAATAAATATAAATAAGCAAACATGGCAGGAGGAAAAGTAAGTCCACGTCAGAAGATGATCAACATGATGTATCT
>JALRKL010000084.1 GCA_023268875.1 Bacteroidia bacterium | reverse complement strand
TCTGGCGCATTAGAAGCCGTTGCCGAGGTTTGGGATTACGAACACCTGTTTGGCTTTTTGGAAAACCCCAAAAAATACGAAGATTGTTCTGCTAATGATTTTTTAATGCAACGTTTACGCGAGATAGGACTTATTTAAGGGAAGGGAAACGAGCAAGGAGATGTTAAAGAAATAGATTCTTTAGCTCTTGAGCATCTTCAGGCTTCATTTTACCTGCAAGGATGAGGCGCACCTGTCGGCGGCGAAGGGCTCCGTTATACTTTTCTTGTTCCAATTCAGTTTCTGGTTGAACTTGTGGAACTTGCACAGGTCTATGTCTTGAATCCAAGGCAACAAATGTGTAATAAGCTTCGTTTGACTTTATTTTTTCGCCTGTAGGAATATTCTGGGCGTAAACTTCAATAAATACTTCCATACTTGACTTAAAAGATCTGGTAACGTAGGCTGTTAATGATACCACATCCCCAAGACGAATAGATTCTCTAAATGAAACACTATCTACAGCCGCTGTTACCACTATTCTATTGCTATGTTTTTGAGCGGCCATTGCCGCACAAATATCCATCCAATGCAACATACGTCCTCCCATGAGGTTATTCAGTGTATTGGTATCGTTGGGCAATACCAACTCATTCATAAAGGTTAAGGAGTCTTTCGGATTTTTAAATTCTGCGGTTGTTTTCATTGATATTCAAATAAAATAAAAAAAGCCGTCGATGTATACCGACGGCTATAATGTGTCTAGTAGGTTTTATGCTTGCGCTTCTACGGATACAAAGCTACGACCGTCTTTTCCTTTGCGGAAACGAACAATACCATCACTTAATGCAAAAAGTGTATGATCTTTACCGATACCGACATTGGTATTGGGATGGTGCTTAGTTCCGCGCTGACGCACGATAATATTTCCGGCTCTTACGATTTGACCACCGTAAATTTTCACGCCCAAACGCTTACTATGCGACTCGCGACCGTTCTTACTACTACCTGCTCCTTTTTTATGTGCCATGGCTAATTTCTTTTACGTATTATGCTTTGATACTTTGAATTTTCAAACGGGTTAATGAATGACGGAAACCGTTCTTCTTGGCATATCCTTTTCTGCGTTTCTTTTTGAAAACCAACACTTTATCTCCTAAACCGTGACTTTCAACGGTGCAGGAAACTTTGGCTCCTTCTACGATGGGATTTCCTACCTTAACGGCACTTCCACCAATGAACAACACCTTATCAAATTCGATGTTCGAACCTGCTTCGGCGTTTAAACGATTGACAACCAAGTAAGAGTTTTCTTCAACCTTATATTGTCTTCCAGCTATTTCTACTATTGCGTACATATCAGCAAAATTGGGTTGCAAAAATACACAATTTTCCGAGGTTATCAAACCATTCACAAAAAATAATCCATAGAATTTTCTCAGAAATCAAAACGTGTACAAATATAGACAGTGCAAATTTGTGTCGATTGTCTTTCTCGTGATTGAGCGATATTTGGACATAGATGAAAAAAGCGATGTTAGTACTCGCCTTAGCTAGCGGAAGTTGGTTGCAAGGTCAGGTTGAGCGTCCGTCGGGCTTCGATAACAGCTCGCGCCAAGTGATTTCGGGAACAGATATTCGGTTATTGCCAGCGAGCAAGATCCGAATAGAACCAGAAGTCCCGACGTCTGAAATGCCCAAAATCAAACTCGACTTTTCCACACCTACCTATTCTTGGGAAACCTCAAAGTACCTTATAAAGGTAGATCCAGATGTAGTTAAGGAAAACAATCAAGATAGCATCTATCTTTCCAACTACGCTCGTTTGGGCGGTGGAAACAACGGCCATTTGTTAGGTGAATTATTTCTTTCTAATCGTCCGAACGGACAGTGGTCTTACAATCTAAGCGCCATGCATTTACAGGGCAATACTCCTGTAAACAATCAAATGATTGGACAAACACGGTTGCAGATGAATGGGGCGCGTTACTTTGAAAACTCAGGTTTTAATGCCAATTTATTTTACAATCGCGATCAACACACATTTTATAACCCGCTAGATACCATGTTGCAGGAAAAGGACTCCTCCATAATCGGTGATTTAGCACGAAATGGCCGCGTAGCCCAACACTATGGAATACATTTGGATTATTTGTTTTTAGAAAAACGCAACCTGCCTGAAATCAAATGGTTAAACACGGCTCAAATCTTTCAAACTACCGCAGGTCATGAAGAGTTGGAAGTTAATAGCACCTTGAAATTTCTCTCTAGAACCAAAAAATTCTCACTTTTTGGGGATCTCGCCTTTACCTATTTTGATTACCAAACTCAAAAAGGAACGGATTTCAATTTCAGAGCTCAGCAATTGTTTGTCGACTTCAATCCGAAAATTCAATTCTTCCATAAACCTACCAATTTAGATGCTCAAATCGGAGTAAACCTAACTTATAACCAACACAGTACACAAGAGTCTAGCGCCTTAAAGGTGAATCCATTTGTTTACGTGGAAAAAGGCATTTCCAACCTGGGTATGAAGCTTTATGGAGGAATAGACGGTGGGCTTAGAAAAACTTCCCTCAGAAGAATTCACGAAATAATGCCGTATTACGGACTAAGTGACACTATATTGAATACTTACGACCAAATCAATGGTTACCTCGGAATAAAAGGCAAAATTTCAGAGAATTCTCTATTTCATATAGATTTTGGCGGAAATACGGTTGCTGATATGCTCATGTTTGTTCAAGTATCTGACAGCAATACTTACAAGAGAAAAGAAGCTGATTTACGCCCTCTCAAAGCGGTTTACAGGGATATTTCGAGTATTTATTTTCGCGCTGGAGCTGAATATGTTTTAGGAGATCGTTTGAAACTCCTTGCTAATATAAAAATCACCAATTTCGGAGCAGATAATCAAGTTTTCCATCTTCCAAGTATGGAGTATAATGCAAAATTGAGCTTTAAACCTTTAGATGTGCTTAAGCTTGAATTAGGAGCACAGGGAGTTGGAAGGCGTTTTGATCAAATCTATGACACCCAAATGAGGCTTAGCGAAAGTGAAGTCGCCGGCTTTATGGATGTTTTTGCCCGAGTGGATTATCGTTTTACTGGAAAAGGTAGAATTTGGATACAAGGGTCAAACTTGTTGAATAATAAGTACCAATATTGGAACGGTTATCAAGTATGGGGACTCACTGTAATGGGAGGAATTAGCCTTGGATTATTCTAAAGTTGACGTATATTTGCCTTAATGCCTAATCTGGCCCTAAATAACGCAATTCAAGAGTTGCTCCTTCGGGATCAATTCGTAAGCATTCCAGGTTTGGGAGGCTTTTTATTGCGTCCAGCCGATTCAACCGTTAACGCCTATACCAAAGAATTAAAACCTACACACTCTCAATTGGTTTTTAATCCTCAATTGAAGGAAAACGATGGGCAATTGGCTCATTTAATTTCCGTTTCACAAAGCATAGGATATAAAGATGCTATGGTTCAAATTGAATCGGTTGTTACAGAACTTCAGACTCAATTGAACGCGAAGCGTTACGCCACATTCTTTCCTTTTGGGAACTTTTTTCAAAACGAAAACAAAGGAATCTTCTTCGTTGCAAGACAACAGTTCAATCTGCATTTACCCAACTTCGGCTTACAACCGTTGAAGTGGGAACGTTCAAGTCAGGATTGGAAAATTACTCAAAAGCAAACTACAAGGGAAGCAACAAGCCTCAATAATCCAACACTTGCCGTTTCAGAACAAGTTGAGGAAGAGGCGCAAATTGTAAGTGTATCGGAAGAACATGTAGAATCGGTTCAGAAAAAACAACGCGAGAATATTTGGTGGAATATTGCTGCGAGCTTCGTTATCTTTTCTGTTTCTGCTCTCACATTAGCCATTGCTACTATGACATGGTTAGGCGCTTATCAAGAGAGACAAGCGTTTGCCTCAATGTCGCCGAACTTCAATACAAGCAATACGAATCCCGTGTCCGAATCAACGTCAACTCAGCCGACAGAATCGGATTTTGTATACATAAACGGCAAATTGATTAAAATAAAAAATAGTGGCTCAAATGATAAAAAAAGCGCTGCATTTGAGAATCAAAACGTAACAGAAGCTCCCGGTGCGGTAAATAAATATGTTGGCACCCCAAATCTTCTAGAAAAATCAGATTTGTTAAATCCCGATACCTATTTAAATTATATTTTGGATAAAAACGGCGCCTATTTTTTGGTTGCTGGCTCCTATATTACACCCAAAGCCGCCCAAATTGAATGCCGTCAATGGAATGGAATGGGTACTCCAGCCGCTATATTTAAGCCTAAAAACTCTAGTTTCTATCGAATAGTTCTCGGTAGATTCATTTCTAAAGAAGATGCAACGAATTATAGCGTTACTCTAAAAACGTTCCCTGGTGCATCAATAAGTATGACGCGTTGGAACTTACGTTAATCATATGAGAAATTACGTAATTGATAATTATTTAGGAACTTCAG
>JALRKL010000051.1 GCA_023268875.1 Bacteroidia bacterium | reverse complement strand
CATGTGAATGATGAGTTATGAATTGTGAATTATGGATGATGAGTTATGAGTTATGGATGATGAGTTATGGATGATGAGTTATGAATGATGAGTTATGAATGATGAGTTATGAATTGTGAATTATGAATGTTGAATGAGGAGTATTGGATCGATGTGGTAGAACTTTGCTTTGCAAACGTACGAAAATAATGGTAGTTTTGGGTATGACCATTTATGTGTTGATTTTAGGAAGCTTTATTGGTGTTGCAGTATTGATTTTATGGGGATTTGGAACATTGAAGAAAACGACTTCATCTGAAGTTTTACTGGCGGCTATTAAGGAAGGATTGGCACAAGAATTCAAGGAAAACAGAAGCGAATTAAATGCATCGTTGTTGCAAAATAGAAAGGAAAGCGCCGATGCGATCGACCGATTAACCAAAAGTCTAGAAGATAAATTGGAACGAATCAATGAAAGCATGCTTCGAAGTTCTAAAGAAAATAGAGAAGAGATTAAAACCACCTTGAAGGAATTTCAAGATTCCTTTTCGAAAGACATTAAAGATTTTACAGATACGCAAGGTAAAAAGTTCGACGCTATGGCTACCAAACAGGATGAGTTGGTGAAGTCGACCGAGTTGAAGCTAGAGAAAATGCGTGAAACGGTAGATGAAAAACTCCATAAAACCCTAGAGGATCGCTTAGGGCAATCATTTAAACTGGTAAGTGAGCGATTGGAAGCGGTTCAAAAAGGCCTTGGTGAAATGCAATCATTAGCAAACGGAGTAGGCGATTTGAAAAAGGTATTAAATAACGTAAAAACACGCGGTGTATTGGGTGAATATCAATTGGGCAATATTTTAGAGCAAATTCTCGCTCCAGAACAGTACGAGTCGAATGTGAAAACGAAAAAAGGCAGCAACGATATGGTAGAATTTGCTATAAAACTTCCGGGCAAAGATGATGACGGTTCGCAAGTGTATCTCCCGATTGATGCGAAATTCCCTCAAGACGATTACGTGAGATTGCAGGAAGCTTTTGATGCTGGCGATGCAGCGGGTATTGAAGCAACAACTAAGTCACTCATGAATTCAATTAAAAAGTTTGCTAAAGACATTCACGAAAAATATGTAGACCCACCGCATACAACCGATATTTCGATTTTATTTTTACCTGTTGAAGGATTGTATGCAGAGGTTGTAAGACATCCTGAGATGGTTAGTGATTTGCAGCGGGATTATAAAGTGATCATTACAGGTCCTTCTACTTTGGCCGCTATTTTAAACAGTTTTGCAATGGGATTCAGAACGCTCGCCATTCAACAAAGAAGTTCTGAGGTGTGGAAAGTATTGGGTGCTGTTAAAACGGAATTTAGCAAATTTGGCGGGGTACTGGAAAAGGCTCAAAAGAAAATAAACGAAGCCAACAAGGAGTTAGATACTTTGGTTGGTACCCGTACCAAAATGATGCTTTCAAAACTAAAAAAAGTAGAAGAGTTGCCTGGGCCTGAATCGGATAGTCTACTAGAGGAAGGAGGCGATTTGGCCGGATTCATCGAAGTAGAAGATGATAATTGAATACTTATGACGAATTTTTGACAAAAAACTAGGGGATTGCGTAACTTTGTTCTCATTCCTATGGTACAGTAAAAAGACCCGGAAGTTTATTGCCCCCTATGAGTCTTGCATTGCGTCTTTTCATATTCAGATTTTTAATGGCTGCAACGGTAATCATCGTTACCTATTATCTTTTTGATTTGGGTTGGGATTTTTACCAGACCCCTTTGGAAGAGCGATTTTATCATCCCGCATACAAACAACTCGGAGCCTCTGGTTCTTGGGGTCATGGCTTAGGAATTATCGGCACCTTAATTATTGCTTTTGGTGTTTGGGGGTACATATACGCCAAAAAGACTTTGCGATTTGAAAAGTATGTTCGACTTAAATACCTCCTTGAGTTCCATATTTTTCTTTGCACGCTTGGACCTATACTTATTTTGTTTCACACAACTTTTAAGTTTGGGGGCATTGTGTCAATCGGTTTTTGGAGTATGGTGCTTGTTGTTTTGAGTGGTGTGGTTGGTCGATACATCTATATTCAAATTCCTAGAACCCTCAGCGGTCGTGCTTTAAGTTTTGAGGAAATTGAAGGTCAACTTACAATCTCCATAAACGAAATTCGGGAAATTTTAAATGCTAACGGAACCTCATTGCCTCTATTAGGGTCCGACTTCAAGGAATTAAATCAAGGCGATATGGGTTTTTGGAAAGCATTGGGTTCGCAAATACACGCCGCGGATATTGGTAAAAAACGCAAAAATAAGGCTATGAAAGTTTTGCGAAAAATGAAAATAATGCGTTTGCGAATGCGTAGGTTGGAACAAATGCAAAAACTATTTTCTTATTGGCATATTTTTCATAAGCCATTTGCAATTATTATGTTGGTCATTGTAATTGTTCATGTGGCAGTAACCTTGGCTATGGGATATACATGGGTGTTTTAATATGGATATTTACGAAATAGGCATATACGCCCTCACATTTGTGTTTATCGGTTTTGTGATTTACCGGTATCTAGATCAGGCTAAAAAGTTGTCGGTGGCCACCCAAGAAAAAGTTGAAATTGCCAAAGCTACGGGTCGTTTTGAACCCCTTTCTTTATATCCATACATTGATCCTAAAATTTGTATTGGTAGCGGTGCTTGCGTAAGTGCATGTCCCGAAAAAGATGTTTTGGGTATTATGAATGGTACCGGCACCTTAATTAATACAACGAGTTGCATTGGTCACGGAGCCTGCTTTCAGGCATGTCCGGTTGATGCTATTTCATTGCGAATAGGAACGGAAAAAAGAGGTGTTGAATTGCCTCACGTAAAGCCCAATTATGAAACCAATGTTGAGGGGATATTTATTGCAGGTGAACTAGGGGGTATGGGTCTGATTAAGAATTCCATAGAGCAAGGCATTCAAGCCGTAATTGCGGCAAAAAAGAGAGTCGATATTCAAAAAAGCAGCCACGAAAAAGCCTTAGATTTGGTTATTATAGGTGCAGGTCCCGCTGGTATAGGGGCCTCGTTAAAAGCGAAGGAATTGGGGCTTAACTATTTAGTTTTGGAACAAGAAAGTTTGGGAGGAACGGTATTTACCTATCCGCGGGGAAAAGTCGTTATGACTCATCCGGTAGAATTGCCCTTTCACGGTCCTGTTAAACTTGTGAATACTAATAAACAAGAGCTTTTGGAGTTGTGGGAATCACTACGAATAAAATACGATCTCAAAATCAATGAGAATACCAAAGTTAATAGCATAGAAAATAAAGAAAGCCATTTCGTGTTGAATATTAATGAGGGAAGTCCTCTGGATGCGCTCACCGTTATTTTGGCAATTGGCCGCCGTGGAACGCCTCGGAAATTAAATGTTCCCGGTGAACTATCTACCAAGGTAGCTTACCGTTTGTTAGACGCGGAAGATATAAAAGGAGAGCGAATTTTGGTAGTGGGGGGTGGCGATTCTGCAGTCGAATCGGCTTTGTTGTTAATGGGTGAAAATGAAGTATTTTTATCCTACCGAAAAAATGCATTTGCACGAATAAAAGCACAAAATGATGAGCAGATTCAGCGGGCCATTTCGGAGAAGCAACTATCTGTTTTATTCTCATCCGAAGTTTTAGAAATTGGAGAAGATGAAATAAAATTAACCCAAAATGGAACCGGTTTAAGTATTCCGAATATTGATCGTGTATACATTTTTGCAGGAGGTGAGCTACCAACAGAATTCCTAAAAAATGCGGGTATAGAAATGGAATTAGCCGTGAATAAAATTGTAAAAGAGCATTGAGAGGTGTTATAGTCATATGGTTTGTTTGCTTGGGCGTAATAGGATTACAAGCCCAATTTTCGCCTGGAGAACTATCCGAAGCCCACAAGGAATTAGAGGGAATTAAGAATTGTACGCAATGCCATAGCATTGGAGCGAAAATTGATGAGAATAAGTGTTTGAATTGTCATGATAAATTGAAGTCTAGAATTTCAATGAAAAAAGGATTTCATGTGAGTAATCAGGTAAAAGGTAAGTCGTGTATTTCATGTCATTCCGAGCACCACGGTCGAAAGTTCGATGCGATTCATTTGGATGAGAAAAAATTCAACCACGATTTAACGGGATATAAATTAGAGGGTGGTCATAAGAAAGTAGATTGTCGAGAATGCCACAAACCAGAATATATCAGCGATTCAGAACTTAAGAAAAACAAAAAAACCTTTCTTGGTTTGCAACAAAAATGTTTGAGTTGTCACGAAGACTACCACCAAGGCACCTTGAAGGAATCGTGTTTGGATTGCCATTCTATGAAAACGTTCGAAACAGCGCCAAATTTTGACCATAATAAATCGAAATTCCCGTTAAAAGGGGCGCATAAAAAGGTTTCCTGCGTAGACTGCCATAAAATCACAGAGCGTTCAGGAAAGAAATTTCAAGAATTTGTTGGAATGCCCTTTGGCAAATGTACCGACTGTCATAAGGACCCACATGAGAACAAATTCGGACAAAATTGTACAGAATGTCACAATGAAAATTCATGGTTGAAGCTTAATCCATCAATGGTTTTTGATCACAACAGAACTGGTTACCCATTGGAGGGGTTGCATAAAGAAGTTGATTGTAAAGAATGCCACAAGCAAGGCTATTCTAAGAATTTGGAATATGCCTTTTGTACGGACTGTCATGAAGATTACCATGAGAAAGATTTTGTTGACGCAGATTTGAGAATAACAGACTGTGTTAAATGTCATGATGTTCAGCATAAGTTTACTTGGAGCTCATACGGGATTTCCGAACATCAAGAATCGAATTATCCGCTCACCGGTTCGCATGAAGCCGTTTCATGTTTGGAGTGTCATAAACCCGATGAAAGTAAGAAGTGGTCATTCAAGATGGATGATAATCGCTGCGTCGCTTGCCACGATAATATTCATGAATCCTATCTGGATTCATCTTTTATCCCAAATGAAGATTGTGAGTCATGCCATAATACTCAAACATGGGCAGATATTACATTTGACCACAACCAGACCGATTTTAAATTGGAATTTGAGCATGAAAAAACAAGTTGTAAATCTTGTCATTTCAGGGAAGAAAAGGATTCCAAGGGCTATCCGGTGCAAGAATTTCGCGAAAAAGATATGCGCTGCGTTAGTTGCCATGATGATATTCATAAAGGACAGTTTCTCAAAAATGATGAAAACGATTGTGCGAGGTGTCATAGCTCAGAGCCGGATTGGCCTGTGCCAAATTTTGATCATCAAAAATCAGAATTCCCTCTTGAAGGCAAGCATAAGGAGGTTCAATGTAAAGAATGCCACAAGCCTATGGATATTCATTTGCCGGAGCGCGTAATTTTGTATAAAATAAAACCATTTGAATGCAGAGATTGTCACAGTTCATAATATTATTGGTATTTAGCATAATTGCCAACTCGCCTTTACGTGCACAAACAAATCCGCACGGAGATGATTTTGTAATTGATTGCAAGCAATGCCACAATTCAGGAAGTTGGAATGTTTCACTAACTGAAATAAGTTTTGATCACCTTTCAGAAACGGGTTTTCCTCTAGAAGGGCAACACGCAAAAATTGACTGTAAGAAATGCCATGAGTCCATGGATTTCAAAGGATTGGGTTCGGCATGTATTGAATGTCATTTAGACGTACACGAAATGAGTGTTGGTGACGATTGTAAACGCTGTCATAACGCTAATAGTTGGTTGGTTTCGGATATGTCTTCCGTACATGCCGAAAATGGATTCATTTTGGAAGGGGCGCATACGGCGGTTTCTTGTGTAGATTGTCACAAATCAGGTAATTCTTTGGTGTGGCAACGGATGACTGGAAATTGTGCCGATTGTCATATGAAAGATTACGAAACCACGGACAATCCGAGTCATAGAGAACTCGGTTACAGCACGGAATGCATCGAATGTCATTCTCCTATGTCGCCGGTCTGGAATTCGGAGTTTTTTCATTACTTTTTTCCTCTCGAGGGAGGACATTCGGGCGTGAGTTGTGTAGATTGTCATAAAAATCAGCCTTATCAACAAGCCAGCTCGGAATGTATCAGTTGCCATCAGAGTGATTACGACGCGGCTATGAGTCCCAATCACAAACAACTTGGTTTTCCAACCGATTGTGCATTGTGCCATAGCACACAACCGGGTTGGAAACCGGCGCGTTACGATGACCACGATCAAGATTTTTTCCCTATTTATTCAGGGAATCATCGAGGGGTATGGAGTTCGTGCACCGAATGCCATACCAATCCAAATAATTTTTCCCAATTCAGTTGCATCGACTGTCATGAACATAACGACCCGAGAGATCTGGCCGATGAGCATGATGATGTAAAAGGATATGTGTATCAAAGTCAAGCCTGTTTTGAATGTCATCCCAAAGGTTCGGAATAGTAGTATTTATGTTATTGGGCGTATTTGGTACGCTTGATGCACAACGCGCGGAAAGGGGCATTGTAAGTTACGTTTCCTCTGAAAATGTATACGTTCGATTTTCAAGTACCGAAGGTATCCGTGTTTTAGATACCTTGTTTTTTAATCGATTGCCTGCTTTGCAAGTGGTTAAAAAGTCATCTATTTCAACCATTAATAGACGAATTGGGAAGATGGAATTGAATTTAGGGGATACATTGTATGTATATGTTATTGATGAGGAAAAGCCGAATTTAGATACTATAAAAAGAGACGGAACCAATCAGATCATCAGATTTGCCGACACAATTACCCAGCGAATTCAATCCAAAAAAAAAGAGCAGAAATCATGGGAATGGGATGGTTTGCTGGGATTATCGAGCCGGTATAATCAAACCTTTTTATCCGAAGCGAATAGGTCTTTAACCCGCCAATTTTTGCGATTTTCAGTTTCTGGAAAATCAAATGATGCGAAGATTCCTCTAAATGTGAACTTGATGGGGAACTATCAACACTTTAATTCGGCATTTTCAGAACGTGAATATCCCAAATTAGGTCGTTTAAATATATTTCAAGCAAATATTGATTATGATATTAATGCCAATTTGGCGGTGCAGGTTGGTAGGAGTTTTCAAACAGGCTTGAGCAGTGTTGGGGCTTTAGACGCAGCAAATATTAGATTCAAATCTGGAGGATTTCAAATTGAAACGGTAGCAGGCTTTAGTCCCGATTTAAGTAATTACGCACCAAGTTTTGAAAGACCTGTTTATGGAGTAAATGCTCAATTTGCTAAATTCGAGAAAGACTTGAAATGGCACTTAGGTTTGGGGTGGTTCGATCAGCAATTTAAAGGCGTTCTCGATAGGCGGCTTTGGATAGGGCAGGGGTCGATTTATTTACCTAAAGGAAATCTTTATTTTTTACTTGAAGGAGATGCCACAAATGGATTTTCACAACATCGTATGCAAAGTGTTTTCGTTTCAGGTCGTTTGAGAATTACGCCTAAATGGTCGATTTTTAGTTCATACGATACGAGGTTGCCATGGATTTTCTGGAGTAGTTTCGATAGATTATCTATCGATGCATTAATGGAGCGGGAATCTCAGCAAGGATGGCGAACGCGTATAACTTTGAAATCCGGCAAATACACAAGTTGGGGCTTTCATGCAACACTAAGGCAAAGGCAAAACACCTCACAAATGTTATTGGGCGGTTTTAGTGTTGATCAGCGAAAATTATTTTGGAAAGGCAGTAGCCTGAGCTACCGAATGAATGCCGCAGATTATGGGGTGTGGCAAAACGTTCAGCAATTTGTTCGGTTACGTCAAACATTCAAGGCTTGGGATATTTCGGCATTCTATCGCAGCGTTTTATTTGCTAGGAGATATACAATTGGAAGTCTTTTTAATCAATCATACGTGGGCGTTCAGTCTTCTATACCATTAAAAAATCGCTATGAATTGGATGCCTTTGTAGAATACGACTTCCAACAACAGCAACAACAATTACTCATTTATTTAACACTTAACAAAAGATTCTAAATATGAAAACATACAAGTTTATATATATCGGCATGGCACTATTGTCATGTAACCAATCGGTTGAACTCAAGCCCACTTCAGAATTGCAGGGAAATAAAACGGGAATTTTCGAGAGCGATGAAACACATAATCACGCATCCGATGGTATTGTGCGGACAGCACATGAGGTTGAAGTTATCCAGCATATTCGAGGGAAACGTTATTCCTACTGCGAGGTAAGAGAAAATAATCAAACATACTGGCTTGCCACAATGGGAGGCGATTTTGAAGAAGGAAATAAT
The DNA here is from genome assembly GCA_023268875.1 of Bacteroidia bacterium. Classification (GTDB taxonomy): domain Bacteria; phylum Bacteroidota; class Bacteroidia; order NS11-12g; family UBA955; genus VMCP01. Next base: position 404 of record JALRKL010000051.1, on the reverse strand, counting down.
TATGCATACAACGAAGGCATTGAAAAAACGGAATATAGAAGCACCGAATTAGACCGGACGTTTGATCGTATTCTTTTGGTTTCTGCGCTATATAGTAAAGATAAAGGCCAGAAAACGAGTGCGCAACCAAGTGAAACAGTTACTGGGCCAGTTAAAGACATCGTAATTCCTGAAACATCCATTCGTATTAAGGAACTTGTACAAAATAGTTCGAAATACGCGAACAAGGTGGTGGAGATAACCGGAAAAATAACGAAAGTGAATCCGAGCATTATGGATAGAAACTGGATACACATTGCCGATGGAAGCATGAATTCATACGATTTTGTGTGTACGAGTAATGAGGCATTCCCTGTGGGACATGTTGTAACATTAAAAGGGAAAGTTGCCGTTAATAAGGATTT
>JALRKL010000042.1 GCA_023268875.1 Bacteroidia bacterium | reverse complement strand
ACTCACGGCCTTGGCATACCCTTCTTCAAATGAGTACCATTTTAGACCTTCTTCTTGAGGCGCTGAGACCACAGAATATACATTATTCGACTCTACGTTTGTTACAACCGCTCCGGTTTCCGTAATATATCCACTCGATTTGGGAACCCCATGGGCCACAACACTGCCTACAATGGCAATAAGGGCAACAATTATTATGTTCTTCTTCATTTTATTCTCTTTACTCACTTCTAGACAAAAATCATACCAATAAAGTTGTCTTAAAACTTATGTCTAATGCCTTAACCGAATGAGTTAAGGCGCCAACACTTATAAAGTCAACACCCGTTTGGGCATATTCGTATATATTTTCGAGAGAAATTCCCCCTGAAGCTTCTGTTTCGGCCGCACCGTTAACCAATTTAACGCCTTCACGGCATTGTTCAGGAGAGAAATTGTCAAACATGATACGGTCAACTTTGTGAAAAAGTGCTTGTCTCACTTCGTCTAAATTCCGCGTTTCGACTTCTACCTTCAAATTCAATTTATTTGTAGCTAAATATTCCTTGGTTCTTAAAACCGCATTGTCTATTCCACCAGCCGCATCGATGTGGTTGTCTTTTAACATTATCATATCAAATAAACCCATACGGTGGTTCTTTCCGCCTCCTTGGGTAACGGCCCATTTCTCTAGTGTTCGCAATCCCGGTGTGGTTTTTCGGGTGTCGAGGATGGTTAAACCAGTGCCTTTTACCTTTTGCACGACTTGGTGCGTTTGTGTTGCTATTCCTGAAAGTCGTTGCATCAAATTCAACATCAATCGCTCTCCCTTAAGCAGCGAATGAGCCGAACCGCTTGCTTCGGCAAGTAACGTTCCTTTAGGGAGGTATTCACCGTCTTTTGCCTTCAGGGTGAATTGCACCGAAGGATCAATATATTTGAATAGAGCGGCGGCCAATTCCAAGCCCGCGATTACCCCATCTTCTTTAAGTAAAAGGCGTGATTGGGCTTCCCCCGAAACCAAAATAGAAGCCAATGATGAGTGATCACCGGTGCCCACATCTTCTGAAAGCCAGGTTTCAAAAAGAGGGTGCCAAATGGAATCGTGGAAATTCATACTACGGTTTTAACAAGGTGGATACACCCGTTTTACCAGATTTAGTTCGCACCAAAACAAGATAACTGCCACTAGCAAGGGCTTCTGCATTCAAACGCAATACCTTTTCAGAAGTTTCCGCTTGAATCATGGTGCGCTCATAATAATCGATAACATATACATTCACGGCTTCGCCATTAAATGCTGTAAGATCGATACTGAATTCAGAAACACTTGGATTTGGGAACAATTTTATATCCGCCGTATTCATAGTAGAAATTCGACCAGGGATTGAATCTGTTGAACATGCCGATCCGTCGGGCACATGTTTCATCAATGAGAAATCGATATAACATGCCCAATCGGGATTATCGATGAATGGATTGCGATTGCCTTGTACCGATTGTTGAGATATGAATTCGTGTCGGGCAATTTCCCATGAATTAGGTGGAAAATCTTTATTCCATTTCTTCAGTATTTCTTGGTATTGTAACTCGTTAACCAACATATTTGAGGTTGGCAAGGTAAATGGAAATTCGTTCGTGTTATATGCAGCGCAGGCATAGAAATTGGCTCTAGCCGCGGCTCCTTTTGCAAAATCACGTGGTTCATAGCAATACTCACCCTTGGTATTCCGTCCGAACGTACCGCCAAAAAATGTTGTGCTCACCTGATCTACATCATCTAAAGGATAATTGCTTCGAACCGCATTGGCTTTGTCTTGATGCACCGTATAAAGCAAGTGCAAGTCACTGTAATTAGGCTCATTTTCATTCACTTTTGTCATGTAAGACTGTGGATAGCAGTGCTCACGCGACATCACGGCATGACTGAATGGAGGTTCATATATGTATTGAAAACCCGTGTAGAAACCCTCAACGATTTGTTTGCTATCGGTGGTATCACGCGCTTCAAATTGACTGATCACACTGGAACTGTAATTGCTGTAATAAATGCGCGTATGAGGATTGATCAAATCGTATAAATCCTGAATAAAACTGCTATTAGTAGGTGAAACTGAAGCGTAGTATTGCTCAGGGTTTAAACCCGGAGTTGTAACTGTTTTTTCTAGTGGATTCGTTGTTAAATAATTGGTATACGATCCGTATCCATTAAATCCGAAAATACGGATATGATAGTTGGTATTGGCAACAGTATTATCAAAATCGATATCAGAAGTAATATCTCCCGACATAATCACCCGCGATTTGCCTATGTATTGTCCTCTCTGATAGCTTTCGCCATCGCTTGGCACATCTGTAGCATTACCAACAGAAGCCAAAACTAAATAATGTTCGGCATCGCTCTTATCGAATCCAGCGCTCATGCGAAAAGCTTTAGCCGTAATATTAAGATTACTTGGTTGCGCTTGTGGTTCGCTCGCAATAGAACCTTTGATGGTGCTGAAATCTAAAGAATATGTAGGATTATCGATGTCATTGGAGCCTATACTAAGCGTTGCCGCATACGTGCCATTTTGCGCATTCGTCAATTTTATTTCTACCTTTTCACGGGTTCCGCTGGCAACGGTTAAAGGGGTATTGGTTAAGATACTAAAGTCTTGGGATTGGTTTCCTGATAGGTTCAAAGTACTTACCGTTAAGTCGTTCTTGGTGCCGTTATTATAAACCTCAAATACAATTAATGTATCGTTACCGGTATTGACAGACCCCTGATTTATTTGTTGAGTATTCTTGTAAAAAACTTGAATTTCAGCATTTTCACTGGGCGCTTTAGGTCGAACCGAAAAATCATCGACAGCCAAATTAAATCCAGATACCTTTTTCTTGTAATAGATTCTAACATACCGCGATTCGGATTTAACACGAACGAAATAAAATGTAGTAGCATTGGGGATATCGTCTACGAAAGTTTTAATGGTAGACCATGTGGAACCATCTGTGCTTTCATCTATGCTTACTTCACCTTGCCAAGGATTTCCTGTAGAAGTTCCCGCCAAATAAAAAGAAACCGTATCGGCTTTACCCGACCAAAACGCTTGGGCGTATTCTGTAGTGTAGTCGAGACGCAAGGCATAGGGGGTACTATTAACCAATGCGGCAGAGGAATACACCAATTTTGACCCAGCAGGACCTTGGTCTGCTGAGAATCCCGTAGGAGCATTTGCTCCATCCATGTCCCAAAACATAGGAAGTGTACCTTGAGAGAACAAGCTCCCAAATTGAGCCAATGCGGCGGTGGCAATAATTGCAAATTTTTTAATATTCATTATTTGTATTTTTTAAAACGATACCCGAAGTCCAGTGGTAAAACGAAGACCTTGGCTCACAAAAACTTCTAAATTTCTCGGGTCAAAAACGTAACCCGCCTCTCCCGGATCATTTATAGTTGTTGCTGTGCTTCTGTGTTGGGCGTCCGATATGTAAAAGTTATTGGTAATATTATTTACCATGGCGTAGATACGCACACGTGCTTGTTTCACTTTGAATGAATATCCTCCGGTGATATTCATGAACCAATAATTTGGAAGTTGAAAGGATTCCTGACCTTTCATTTCTCCGCGAAGCGCAATAGGTTCAAAATCTGCAAATTGTTTACCGAAATACACATATTGCACCGAAAAATAAGAACCTTTCAATAAATTAGGTTCCCAACGAATGAGAGCAGCTACTTGATTTTGCGCAGCATCCCCCACGTGAACACCGGTAGCATCAAAATCAAAAACCCCCATTGAATCACCCGCATTATTTCTAACGATAGCCGTACTGCCCGATTTCCATATCCAATCGCCAATATGCATCGAAGCTTCAATTGTTACTCCATCGCCTGCTTTCAAAGCCGATTGCAATTCAACTCCCATATGTCGAGCTTGCAGGCCGTTGATATTGTAATTTAACGGATTATCATCGGCGTCTCTAAATGTAGGCTGGAAATCAACAGGCCGGTTTCTCCAGTCGGTATAATACCAATTTAAGGTTGAAGTAAAACGACGACTCTTATAGCCTGCTCCTCCCTCAATCGCATAAACCAACTCGTTTTGTGCGTCTTGAATTATGGAATTTCTCAAATCAAACACATTGCTAAATCGTGCGGGTCTATTTAAATATCCTAAATTGATAAATGTATTAAAACGTCTTGAAATATTATAATTAGCTCCCGTTTTAACCGTAACACCATTGAAAGTCAACGTTGGCGATATGTTGGTCTCGCCTTCAGGAGTTAACCTAAAATAATCCAAACGCTGGTAGCTCGTTTGAGTACCACTAACATTCACAAATCCCGTAAATTGATTGTAGGTGTACTCACCTTCTAAATAGCCTCCCAACCAACTTACGACGCCGTCGTTATGGTAATTAAAAATATCGCCCTTGCGATACATGTATTTATTATCTTTTTGCGGATTCTTTTCGTTGGCATCAGGAATAAAATAATCGCCTCCCAATAAATCATAAACTTCCTTGTAATGCTCCCCAACGTATGTCCGAAGGTCCAAGCCACCCGTCAAGGTAATTCTCTTGGTCATCTTGTATTGGGTTGTATTCAAAAGACCGTACCACACATGATTATTCACAGATCTTGAAAGTATTCTATTTGATTTTTTTTCTGTGTTGGAATAAAAGCCATCGATTGAACTAAAAGCACCGAAATCGCTGTTTTGATCTACGGCAGATTGAAAATCAAACTGTCCGTAAACACTGGGAATTTGATTAAGCCCTTCACCACGAGTACCACCACCATTTCCGAGTGACATGTATGCTATGGTATTCGAAAACCATTTGTTATTGGGTTTATAATCGTATTTCAGATAAATCTGTGGTTTATGAAACATATTCGCACGCTCGTTTACCGCCACCTCTTTTGAATCGTAAATTACGTCACCCGTTGCGCCCCAGGCCAGCGGCGTTCGATAACTTCCCAAGTGCTGATTATAACGCCTTCCCATATCAACGGGCATCACTTTTCCACCTGCGGCCTTTAGTACGGTGTCCATACCCAAGCTTTGAGAAAGACCCATATTATACAACGAAAGTCGTGCTTTGTAAGAGCGTTGACCGTGACTTTGAGGTGCTCCAACTGCGGTTAGGGATAAGTTGTGCTTGCGTCCCCACTGCTTTTCGATTTTCGCAAAATAAGCCCACATCTCATCGTACAAACCATCAACATAACCGTCGCTGGTTCTTCGAGTTAAAGCTATAGTGAATCCCCAATCTCCTTTTAAACGTCCGCTTGATGCATTTAAATTAAACTGCTGGTAACGTGAATCTCCAAATTCTGCACTTGCGGATATTTCGGGTTTCCGGGTTAGACCCTTCGTAATGATATTGATTGTGCCTCCCACAGCTGGATTTGCAATACGGCTGCTCCCCAAGCCTCGTTGCACTTGCGTTAGTGCCGTAACACCACCCAAGCCAAACCAATTACTCCAGTACACCCATCCGTTTTCCATATCATTTACAGGTATACCATCAATCATAACGGCAATGTTTCGCTGATTGAAACCACGGATTGTAATACGCGCATCTCCAGCACCACCACCCTGTTGTGTCGCATAAACTCCCGGTGTGTTATTTAAAAGCATGGGCATGTCTTGACTCCCCAATCGCTCTTTAATATCTTTTCCGGAAATATTGCTATACGCAATCGGGGTGCGGCGATCTTTGGCTACATTGGCTACAATTTGAACGGCCTGCATGGCATCGCTTAAATT
>JALRKL010000191.1 GCA_023268875.1 Bacteroidia bacterium | reverse complement strand
GAAATTGAAAATGTAATCTTAGCCAAACGCAATAAACTCAAACTATGATGGATAATTCCGGTATTTTATCCCAGATTAATTTGTATGCGAAACTTGCTGAGCTGCACAATGAAAATCCATTTAAGATTAAAGCATTTTCCTCGGCGGCATTTAACCTAAAGAAAATTAAAGAACCTTTTGGTTCTATGAGTGATCAAGAATTATTGGCTATTCCTGGTGTAGGAAAAGGGGTAGTGGAAGCAATTCGCGAGATTTCTCAAACCAAAAAAATGCGGGCATTACTCGAATTACTCGAAATAACCCCGTCTGGCATTGTAGAGATTCTCCAGATTAAAGGCTTGGGGCCTAAGAAAGTAGCCGTGATTTGGAATACTTTACAAATTGAAACAGTGGGCGATCTTTTAGATGCATGTCGCCAAAATCGCTTGGTTGAGGTTAAGGGTTTTGGACTCAAAACGCAAGCCGAAATCGTACGAAGTATTGAGTTTGCGCTAACAATACAGGGCAAATGGCATTATGCACGACTTTGGGAGCCGGCTACCTCGTTTTTGGAATCAATTAAAAAAGAATTTTCAGGGGCTCAAGTTTCATTTACCGGGGCATTTCGGAGGGCTGCTATTGTCTTGGAATCAATAGAAATAATTTGCGATATCGAACCCGAGCACCTGGCTGATTTTTGCGAGCAAAATAATATTCCTGCTCAATGTAATGATGCTGAAGTAGAGGCTACATTGAATGGACAATATCCAGTAGTTGTTTTGTGCACAGATTCAGAATCTTTTGAAAGAGAATTATTTGAAACCACTGGAAATGTTGCTCATCTTAAAATGCTCGATTATCAACGCAGCGATGCGTTTAAAGATGAAAAATCTTATTATAACCATAAGGGATTGCGTTGGATTCCCCCAGAACAGCGAGAGGGCTTACAAGAATTTGACGATACCTACCCCGACGATGGGTTTGTAGAGTTTTGGCAGTTAAAGGGGGTATTGCACAATCATACCACTTATAGCGATGGTTTAAATTCACTTAGAGAGATGGCCGAGTATGCGAAGGCCCAGAAATTTGAATATCTTGGTATTTGCGACCATTCCCAGAGTGCGGGCTACGCAGGTGGTTTAAAGCCAGAAGCCTTGCTGAAACAAATTTCAGAAATTGATTTATTGAACGAGGAATTAGCGCCTTTTAAAATATTTAAGGGCATCGAAAGCGATATTTTATCAGACGGCAGCTTGGATTATTCTAACGATATTTTAGATAAATTAGATTTCGTTGTGGCTTCTATACATTCAGGCCTATCGATGAGTGAGGAGAAGGCAAATGCGAGACTTATCAAAGCCATTGAAAATCCATATACAACAATTTTAGGTCATTTAACAGGGCGCTTGCTGCTGCTCCGAAATGGGTATCCCATCAACCACGAATATATTATTGATGCTTGTGCCGATAATGGCGTTTGTATCGAACTTAACGCCCATCCGTATCGTCTTGATCTCGATTGGACTTGGGTGCAATATGCTCAGAATAAAGGGGTGTTTATCAGCATTAATCCAGATGCGCATGAGAAACAAGGTTACCATGATATGTTTTTTGGTACGCTGGCGGCTAGAAAAGGTGGTTTGTTAACTCGAAATACGTTGAATGCCCTTTCATTAGAGGCCTTTGAACAGTACCTTAAAGGAAAGCGAAAATAATTGACTGTGAAACGGGTACTGCTCATACGATTTAGTTCCATTGGCGATATCGTGCTTTGTAGCCCTGTATTGAGAAACTTGAAATCACAGTTTCCGGAACTCCATATTGACGTATTAACCAAGAATAGTTTCGCCCCCGTCTGGAAAAACAATCCATTTATTGATAAGCTGCTTATTTGGGAAGACCCTGAATCAAGTCAAACATGGAAGTACGAAAGCTATGACCTTATTATAGATTTACATAATAACCTCAGGTCAAGAAGTGTGAAATGGATTCGTTGGGATTGTCCGAATATTTCAATTAGTAAAGAAAATTTCAAGAAAATGGGCCTGGTTTGGACCAAGAATACTCATTTTTCAGCGACACCCATTACCTCGCGATATGATAATTTATTGAAGTCTATTGGGATTTCCACAGACAATTTTGGACTTGATTTTTACGGGATTGATTCATTACCTGAAAACGTCAATTTGCCGAACAGATTTTATGCAATTGCATTAGGAGGTTCTTACAAAACCAAGCAAGTGCCAACTGAAAAATATTTAGAATTTTTGGGCACACAAAACGGCGATATTCCTTTTGTATTACTCGGTGGGAAAGCCGATGTATCAACGGCCAAACAAATAAAATCAAAGTTTCCCGATATGTGTATTGATTTGTGCGGAATACTAAGTTTAGGGGCTTCGGCGAACGTTGTAAATAGATGTGTTGTTTTGATTTCCGGGGATACTGGGCTCGCTCACATAGGCGCCGCGTTAGGAAAATCGGTTATGTGGATCTGGGGGAGTACTAGTCCCAAATTGGGAATGATGTCGCCGCAAAAACCAAACGGTGGTGAAATGATTTCTATGGAAATTCAAGGGTTGAATTGCAGACCTTGTTCTAAGTTAGGCTATGCCGAATGTCCTAAGGGACACTTCAAATGCATGGACCATAATCCGCGGCTATGGCTTGAAAATTTGGAAAAATTGACCGCAAGTGCATTAGGGTAATGCGATTGATTATTTTTTTATGTAATTTCGCGACCTTATAAACATTTAACTGAGAATCGAATTCAGATGAAAAGCAATAAATCACTCGTAATTTTCTCCGTCGTTTTGGCGTTGGCATCCTTATTTCAACTTTCATTTACCTTCCAAGCAAAGAGTTTTGAGAAGGAAGCAATGGAGTTTGCTCAAAAGAAGTCTGCCCAAAACGGTGCGAACGAAAAAGAGATTTACCGTCGTTATATCGACAGTTTAGGGAACAAGGATTACTACAGTTTCCTTGGAATGGTTTCGTATACGTACTACGAATGTAAGCAACGCGAACTAAACCTTGGTTTGGATTTGCGCGGTGGTATGAACGTTATTCTCGAGGTAGAAAAAGATGCCATCATTAAGGTTCTAGCAAACGATCCAAGCGACGCAGATTTGATTAAATCATTGGAGTTAGCGAATATCGAAGTTCGAGACAAAGGAACGGACTACGTTACAGCATTTGTAAATGCATTTAAAGTCACTGCGAAAGACCGCAAATTGTCGGTTTTATTTGTTAAAGGCAATAACTCTCAAATTCAAGCCAGCAGCGAAGAAATTGAGGTTGTAAATTACTTGCGCTCGAGCATTACTACAGCCGTTTCTAATGTTAAGTCGGTGGTTGAAAAGCGTATCAACCAAGCCAATGTAACGCAGCCGATCGTTCAAGAGGTTGACGGTGGAAGAATTAGCGTGGAATTGCCCGGGGTTGATAATCCCCGTAGAATGGAAGAATTGGTAGAGAAAAGTGCCAAACTAGAGTTTTATGAAGTTATATCTGGTGTTGAAGCCACTCGTGTTTTAAATTCTCTAGCGAATAATGCTATCGGTTTAGAAGCAGATACGGTTGCTAACGATTCCAACACCGTTCCTACGCGAATTTCAGCTGTGGGTAGAATACTAAAGCCTTTTGGAAACGGTCAAAGTTCTGCGAGTGCTTTAGTGAGTGCGGCAGATCGCAAGTTGCTCGACGATTTATTGGCAAACGAAGAATATCAAAATATTTTAGGCCCTTCAGTTAAAGTGGCATACAGCGCTAAACCTACCGAATTTGATGCAAATGGTAAGGAAGTGGCTAATTCAAGTGATTATTTAGTTTATTTTCTAAGAAAAGACCGTGAAGGAAATGCTGCTTTGGCTTCTGACGACGAAAACATCATCGAAGATGCTCGTGAGAATACGAATCAAGTTGGACAAATTGAAGTAACAATGCAGATGACGCCTGCGGCCGCCTCACGTTGGGCTCAGGTAACAGGTTCTAACGTTGGAAATTATATTGCAATTGTATTAGACAATCGTGTTTATTCGGCGCCTGTTGTAAATCAAAAAATTAGTGGAGGAAACTCTCAAATTTCCGGAAACTTTGATATCCGCGAGGCCCAAGATTTAGCAAACGTATTGAAGGCGGGTAAACTACCAGCACCTGCGCGTATTGTTGCAAGTGAAGTAGTGGGTCCTTCATTGGGACAGGCTTCAATCGATCGCGGTTTGAATTCGTTGTTAATCGGTTTCTTATCGGTTGTGGTTTTCATGATTTTATACTACAACCGTGCAGGTTGGATTTCAGTGGTTGCTGTATTGGGTAACGTTTATCTTATCATGGGTGTTTTATCCAGCCTTGGTGCGGCACTTACCTTACCCGGTATTGCCGGTATCATCTTGACCGTCGGTATGGCAGTCGATGCTAATGTACTTATTTATGAGCGTATTAAGGACGAGTTGGCCTCCGGTAAGGGCTTGAAAGCAGCGATAGAATTAGGTTTCAAACACGCGTTAAGCGCGATTATAGATTCTAACATCACGACATTGTTGGCTGGTGTGATATTAACCTTCTCTGGTGCAGGACCGGCTTACGGATTTGCAATTATCCTTGTAATTGGTATCTTCAGTTCAATGTTTACTGCCTTATTCATCACCCGTTGGTTACTTGAAAGTCGTGTTGCCAAAGGCAAGGATGTAACGTTTGATACATCTTGGAATCGTAACTTCCTGAAAAATAAAAATTATGATTTCGTAAGCAATCGTAAGAAATATTACATATTCTCGGCTTTGTTTATTTTGGTGGGTGCAGTTGCCTTTATCATGAAAGGTGGTATAACCACTGGTATTGATTTTAAAGGAGGTAATGCATTCATAATTCAGTTTGATGATAGTAAAAACTACGCAACTGAAGAAATTAAGAAAGCGCTTGATGGATCGCTGGCCGAATCCAGCAATGAGGTGAAATCTTTCGGTTCTGAAGGACAATTTAAAATCGTAACTACTTATTTAGTAAATGACGATAGCAAAGACAAAAGAGATCGTGTTCGCGAAGACCTATTGACTGCTTTAAAAGGTTTCGACATGAAAACACCTGAAGGTGCAGACAGTCCTATTTTGCAGAGTACGAGTGTTGGAGCCGCAATTGCAACAGAAACAAGAAACACGAGTACGGTATTGGTTCTTTTAGCAATTGTTGGAATATTCCTTTACATCGTGGTGCGCTTTAGAAGTGTTGCCTACGGATTGGGAGCCACTGTAGCATTGGTGCATGACATAGCCTTTGTTTTAGCGGCATTCGCGATATTGGATGGTGTTCTACCATTCGCAACGGAATTCGATCAACACTTAATAGCGGCGTTGTTAACTTTACTAGGTTATTCAATTAACGATACGGTAATTGTATTTGACCGTATCCGTGAATTCTTAAGCAGTCGCAGAAGCGATCGCTCAGATATCACTATGATAAACGGTGCAATTAATTCAACCTTAAGCCGTACAATTGTTACGGCAGCAACGGTTTTCTTTGTGTTGATTATCCTTTTCTTCTTTGGTGGTGATGCGTTGAAAGGTTTCTCACTAGCGATGTTAATCGGTATAATTGCCGGTACCTACTCATCTATTTGTATTGCAACTCCGGTAGTAGTTGACTTTACTTCAAAAAAGAAAAAAAAATAAAACCTTAACCCTGTAAAAAACGGAAAGCGGGGTTATGCCCCGCTTTTTTTTGATATAATTTATGAAAGACCTAACTCCAAAACAGTTACTTAGTGCCTCAAAAGAATTTGGCTCTCCACTTTATGTGTACCATGGCGAGCGTATAGAATTTCAATATCACCGCCTTAAAAATGCTTTTAAAGATGTAAATGTGCACTTACATTACGCAATGAAGGCGTTGAACAATATAAATATACTTCGAATCATCAAAAAGCTAGGCTCCGGTTTAGATGCGGTTTCTATACAGGAGGTTCATTTAGGATTAAGAGCCGGTTTCGAGCCTCATGAAATTATGTATACGCCCAATTGCGTGAGCTTTGACGAGATTCGGGAAGCTGTTAATTTAGGGGTTATCATAAATATTGATAATATCTCTATCTTAGATCAGTTTGGTCATGAATATGGCAATACGGTGCCGTGTTGTATCCGATTAAATCCGCATATCATGGCGGGAGGGCATTCCAATATTTCTGTTGGTCATATTGACTCGAAATTTGGTATTTCCATACATCAGATGCGCCATGTGCAACGCGTTGTTGAAACCCATAAAATGAAGGTAAACGGCCTTCATATGCATACAGGTTCGGATATTTTGGATGCT
>JALRKL010000165.1 GCA_023268875.1 Bacteroidia bacterium | reverse complement strand
AGGTTTTGTGTTGGCAGGTTATAACTATTTCCATCGCCATATACGGGTCCATTGTATTGACGAATTCCTTGGAATCCGGGTGCTGCATTTCCTTCCAAACAAATCAAGCATCCGTAGCTACCCCCTTCAGCTCCTGTGTATTCTACGTCGAATATAGTTTCGGAATGGCCCTCATTAGCAACGCTAAATAACTTTTTATAATCGGAAATAAGGGCATAAGGGCCTTCGCTAATTACCGTATTAAAAGTGGCCGCTGAGGCATCGAACTTATCTTGGTATAATTGTACTTTACCTAAAAGCGACAAGGCCGCACCTTTGGTTACTCGGCCTTTTTGAGAAGCTTGCCATGGTAAATTGTCTGCAGCAAATTTCAAATCTGCTTCGATCTGCGCATAAACTTCAGATTTAGGAGTGCGGGCAATTTCCTGCACTTCCTTCGCACCTAAACGCTTATCAACAATTAGGGGAACATCTCCAAAAAACTTCACCAATTCTGAATAGTAATAAGCCCGCAAAAATCTCGCTTGCGCAATAATTTGGTCTTTACCATCAAAGTCGATGTTATCTTTAAACTCTAAGATGTAATTGGCTCTTGAAATTCCGGCGTAATTCCATTGAAATACCGAACGTAGCTCGTTATTAACAGCGTCATGGCTCATTTCATCTATTTCATGTAAACCCTCAGTATCCGTTACGCTTTCGCCTCCTGCAATTGAATTGTCAGAAGCAATTTCGCCAATCCATAAAGACATGAACGAACCTTGTAGCAAATCATACGCACCTGTAAGTGCGCGTTCGTAATCCACTGGAGTTTGAAAATAATTTTCAGAATCTTGAGTATATAAGGGATTGATATCTAAAAATTTATCGCATCCCGATTGCATAATGGCAGCAGTGGCGATACCCGATACTAGCAATATGCGTTTAAAAAATGTGTTCTTTTTCATAATTAAAATCCAAAATTAAAGCCCAACATGATATTTCTAGCCTGGGGATAGAAACCGTAATCTACTCCAGCGCCCAATGTTCCACCTGCAGATCCAATATCGGGATCAAAGCCCATGTAACGGGTTAGCGTAAACAAATTATTAGCTGCCACATAGAAGCGAATATTGCGCATACCTCTCTGAGTTACCCAACGGGGATTGAAGGTGTAGCCCAATTGCAAATTACGAAGCCTCAAAAACGATCCATCTTCTACATAAAAAGAAGAGAACACATTATTACGTGTTAGATCGGTTGTTAAACGAGCTTGTTCGTTAGTGGTATTAGGACCCGACCAACGGTTTATTGTATATGCCAATTGATTGGCATAGGGCTGTTGTCTTTCGTAGTTACGAATTATTTCTTGACCCACAGCCGCATACAAATTAGCCGAGATGTCGAAACCTTTCCAAGATGCATTTAATGCCAAGCCGAAAGTAAAGTCAGGAATTGGAGACCCCAATTGGGTTTTATCCGTATCATCGCTGAAACTAATTTTACCATCTCCGTTTTGATCTACATAAATGAAATCACCTGGTTTTGCTCCGTCTTGTTTCACGGCTGCATTATCAATTTCAGCTTGTGTTTGGTAAACACCCGCTATTTCATAACCATGGAAGAAACCAATTGCATAACCTGTTTGGAAGCGCGTAGCAACATTACCCCCAACACCAAAACCCACACCTGGGATAAAATCGACCCCATCTGGTGTAGATGTTACTTCGTTATGAAGATAAGTCGCATTGAAATTGGCGCCCAATCTCAACTTGTTTCTGAAGGTATGATTGTAACCAAGTTCAAGTTCAACTCCACGGTTGTGAACATTTCCAGCATTGATAATCGGCGGATAACTACCCGGTCCGTAAGTCCCTAACAAAGCTGACACTTGAGGTTGGAATAAAAGATCGTTGGTATTTTTTACAAAATAATTAACTGTTACATCCAGATTACGCCCAATGGTAGCATCCAAACCAATATTTAATTGACGCGTGGTTTCCCACTTCAAATCTGGGTTGGCAGCACGGCCAATAGCAACACCCTGGGTAATGATATCGTTGAATACATAAACACCCTCACCATTCAATAAACCACGGTATGCAAAATTGGCAATCTGGTCGTTACCGCTAACACCATAACTCGCACGGAATTTCATGTAACGAACGGATCTAAGCGAATAGAAGTCTTCTTCAGACAAGACCCAAGAACCGGACAAAGTTGGAAACCAGCCGTATCGGCTATTGGGACCAAACTTAGAGGAACCGTCGCGACGAAGAATTCCCGAAACAATATACTTATCCTGGTAATTGTATTCCGTACGAAGGAAGGCGGAAAGCAAGCGCTCTTGGAATTGGAACGAATTCACCTGATTCAAATATCCTCCAGGGGCAAGATTGGCAGAAATATCAGCATATTCTAATGCGTTGTTCGGGATATTGAAGGCCGTTCCATCTAAACCACTTCCATTTCTACTAAAAATCGAGGCCCCTAATGTAGCTCGCACTGTCTGTTTAGGAAGAATTTCCTTATTGTAGTTCAAGAAACTCTCATAGTTCAAATCTGTGTAAGTATAGCGTCCTTCATAAACACTTGCACCTCTTTCGATTAAAACGTCTGGAGCGATTTCAATTTCCGTAGGATCGAGTTGCTCGTTTAATGCCGTATTCTGGGCTTTTCCAGGACCGAACCATACAAGAGGAGAAAATGATTTGTTATCTACTAATGCTACGTTGTAATTCAATCGGTTGGTAAAGGTAAGTTCCGGTAAAATATCGTATTCTAACTCCTCTTTACCTACGAACTTGTTGACTACAGCCCAATTGTACGTGTTTTCAATCTGGGCTAATGGATTAATGATGTCGGCTACCTCTTCTAAATAGGTGTATTTCCCGTTCTCATCTCTGATCGGATCTGTTGGAAATGCATTCACGGTATTATACAGAACAGAACCAATTCCGTTTTCAGGAAGTCCGCTACGTTCTTCATGGGTATATAAGAAAACGCTGTTAAATCGCATTTTTTCCGACATTTTTGTTTGGAAATTTACGCGTCCATTCAAACGCTCAAATGAGGCCTTTGGCCCTCCAACGATACCCTCTTGACGGAAATAACTTCCACCGATAGAATATGTGGATTGATCGGTTCCCCCTTGAACAGACAAATTGTAATTACGTATTGGAGCGGTTTGAAAAACCGAATCTTGCCAGTTTGTTCCGGTACCCAATTGGGTATTTCTGAAAGGCAGCGCATCACCACCATTGGCAAACATTTCATTTTTTAATACGGCATATTCCGTTGCATTCAATAAATCCAAACGGTTTGCCGTTTGTTGGAATCCCTCATAACCCGAAAATTCAAATCGAGGGGCCATATTCTTCTTTCCTTTCTTCGTTTCAATGATGATTACACCATTGGCCGCTCTTACTCCATAGATTCCAGCGGTTGCATCCTTTAATACGTTTATAGAGGCAATATCTCCCGGATTCAATGCATTCAACCCTTCAGAATCGTAAACAACCCCATCCACAAGAATTAGTGGATCGTTATCTCCGAATGTTGAAAGTCCACGAATACGAATACTAGAAGAACCACCAGGCGAACCAGAATTGGTTGAAATGGTTACTCCCGACATCTGACCCTGCAAAGCTTGGTCCATTCGGGGGATGTTCAATTTTTCCAAATTCTCGCCTTTTATAGCTGAATTGGCACCCGTAAATTCTTTTTTCTTAGCAGTTCCGTAACCCACAACCACCACTTCGTCCATTTTGTCAGCTGTGTCGCTACTTTGAGCTTGAACCCCGATTGAGGCCGCCGCACAGAGCATAAGAAATGTAGACTTTACGGTTTTTGATACCGTGTAGTTTTTATCCATTTTGTGAAATTTAATCTTTTTGTAACTTCAACAATAAGAAAATTTATTTATTGTACAAAACACAACAAGCAAAATGTGACGAAAAGCCCAACAAATTTTAGGCCTAGGAAACCACTAATATCACAATTAGAATTAATTGATTAGAACGGGAATGACCTCACGATACTGATCTTTTATTAAAACTAAATAAAACCAACCTTTCTGATCAATATCTACGTATTGTCGGCCATCGTATCCTTTCATAAAGCTTACCACTTGAATTATTCGACTATTCAAATCGCGTACTTCGACATAACTCGCGTCTAGGTTTTTTCCTTCAATATATACACGCCCTTCACTTGGATTGGGATATACATTAAATTCTACATTCTGAAAAACGGATACGCCATTTTGAGCCACATTAATACATTCACTAGTATCGGCACAACCGTTTTCTTCCATACGCACCGCGTAATCTCCGGGCTCGCTCACTTGTATTTGGAAATTCGTTTCATTAGGCACTATTTCATAAGACTTATCGCATCTCAACCATTGATAAGCCGTGTAACCCGCTTGGGCTGAAACGGTATCGCCCGAAACCATTAGGGCATTCTCAAAATGCGTAATTTTTGCATCGATTTTGATAATACTATCGCATCCGTAGACATTCATGATGGTATCGAAATATATTCCAGTTTCATAAATGTAATACCTCCTAGATGGCACTCGGTATCGACGACATGCCTCTATGTAAAGAGTGGTATCTGTAATCGGACTCGTTTCTAATGTGATTTGGATAATGCTGTCACACCCCTGCGCATTTATTAGAGTGTCATACCATACACCTGATTGCTTCCATATATATTTTCCAGAAGGACTTACGTACTCACCACAAGCGTAATCTTGGTAAAAGGAACGCGTTACTAACGATTTAACATTATAGCTTATTACGCTATCACAACCCAGGTAATTGATTAAGGTGTCAAAATATATACCTTCAGAATTCACCCATCTACCGCTTGCTGTTAGTGTTATTGAATCGCATACCTCTAGTTCTATTTTTGTTTGTGAAGCCGGAATTACATTTACATTATAGAAAATCAAGCTATCACAGCCAATATAGTTTTTCAAGGTGTCAATGAACAATCCGGATTCCGTTACCGTACGATTTGAGTATGGCAACACAAAAAAGTGGCAAACCGTGGTATCGATTAATGTGGAGTCGGGACCTACCCTGACAATTAATGTTATCAGGGAATCACAGCCTGAAGCATTTGTAATTCTATCATTAAAGACACCAGAAACTTTGGTACTATTGTTTCCACTCGGAAATGTGTAGGAATCACAAACGCGAATTTGTAAAGTATCTCGACTCGATTTTCGAATTGTGAGTACAATTTTAAGGGCTGAATCACACCCCCTTGCAGAATAAACCGTATCGCTGTAAACGCCCGAATTATACCATGTATTATTCAGAGAGGGCGCTCGATACTGATCGCAAGCTATTACTGTATCAACGCTGGAAATGGGTTCTTGTAAAGGGGTATATCCCAAAACATAGTTCGATGAAGTACCGTCTAACCTGAAATTGTAAAGTACCCCATCATTTTTATTAGATGACCAATCCGGAATTCTAAAAAACGTGGTATTACGCGAACCCGCTCTACCCTTATTGAAGCGATAATACGCCCTAAGGTCCGAAGAAAATCCACAATAAGAACTCTGGTAGTTTTGGGCAATTTCTGCACTTGACAACGCACGCGACCACACTTTTACTTCATCAATTAATCCCCACCAAGGCCTTGCCAACGAATGGGTATTACCCACTGTTAGCGGTATGGAACCGGGAGCCCCAACTGCCGTTGAATCTATAAGCGAATCGACCAATAAACCATTTACATAAACTCGGAGAATGTATCGATTAAATGTAGCGGCAATATGCGTCCATGTGTTGGTGGTCAAGGTATTATTGGCCGTTGTAATTTCAGCACTTGAATCATCAAAAACGCCGAAATAAACAGCCCCCGAGCCTCCTGCAGCTAGTGCAAAACCCCTATTGGAAGATTCGTTATATCGGGCAACAATAGTTCCTAAAGAAAAATTACTAGAATATATCAATACTTTTATGCCTCAACATGAAAATGTATATTTGCAACTAATGAGTAAAAGAGTAGGTTTAGA
>JALRKL010000226.1 GCA_023268875.1 Bacteroidia bacterium | reverse complement strand
GAATCGGTATCTACAGGTACAAATGCCGAATTATGGCGTCCTGACAAACCTTTAAATGGGTCACAACAACGCATCATGCAACAGATGATTGATGGCGTTTACGAAGATTTCACCAGCATTGTCGCAAAAGGACGAGGAATGTCGATATCAAGAGTAAAAGAAATTGCCGAAGGCCGGGTTTATTCTGGTGTTCAAGCTAAGGAAATTGGTTTGATAGATGGATTCGGTGGTTTGGAATACAGCATTAAAGCTGCCGCGCAAAAAGCCAATTTAAAAAAGTATCGTATTAACGAATACCCTAAGGATAAAGATCCATTTGAACAGTTGATTTCTGCCATTGAAATGAAAGCCAACAGTAAGATTAACCTGAGCAATAATCCTATTGGCGAGGCGCTAATAAAAAATGCCAGACAATGGGAAAATCTCGAAGGCATCCAAATGCGCTTACCTTGGTCGACCGATTACCGCTAATTATCGATATTCCACGTTACAGAAGGAAACTTTAGACGGAATCAAAGTTTCCTGTTGCGGTTTTTAGTATTTTCGCGGCGGTTTGAAAGAAATCACGCTAAAGATCCAACACGCTGCCACCCAACTGTTCTTCCGTTCTGGAATTAAACAGGTATCGATGGATGATTTATCGCGTAAGCTTAAGATTTCCAAAAAAACGCTTTATCACTGTTTTGGAAATAAAAACGAATTGGTGCGCAAAACCGTGCACCAACATTTCGATTATATTGAATCCCAATTAAATCGTATCAGTGCCTTACCCATTTCTGCGGTTGCCCGTATGGTTCAGGCTGCTACCTTCGCTGTGGAAGAATTATCCAAGGTAAATCCTTCTATGATACAAGATTTGCACAAATACCATCCCGATGTTCATACGGAGATGGTTGAAATGCGTCTGAAAGCCTTTAAAAAACAAGTACTAGAAAACATACATGACGGAAGACAGAACGGTTATTACCGGGATGATTTCGATGGTGATTTTATTAGCGAGTTATTCGCTTATCAAATGATATTTATCACCGAACAATGGGCAAAGAGCAAAGCCAAGGAAGCCGCGAAAGGGGTGTATGAATACGCCATATATCACTTGCGCGGGATATCTACAGAAAAAGGAATTAATGAATTAAAAAACATAGAAAAATCATGAAATCTTACCAACGCATATTTTTTGTCATGGCCTTATTCGCCATTTCAGAAACTCAATCACAATCGGTAGATTCAACTAAAATTGAATTGATTACAACACCGACTGTGAAAAACGGCATGAGTCTCAAGGAGGCTATCAACTATGCCTTACAAAACAACCCAGAACTAAAGAAGTCGAAATTTGATGTTTCTATTTCGAGGGAAACCGTAAAGCAAACCGTTGCAATTGGTTTGCCGCAGGTTACCGCCTCGGGTGCTTACCAACACTACAATCGAATTCCTGGAAACTGGATCAAAAACTTCGCTCCTACTCCAGGCGCACCCGAGTATATTTTTCTGCAATTCCAACAGCAAATAAATAGCACGGGTACATTGGGTGTTAATCAACTGTTGTTTGACGGTTCCTACTTGGTTGGCTTGAAAGCCACCAAGCAATTTGTAGACATGAGCAAATTCTTAGAGGCAAAAACGGAATATGATGTTCAAGTAAATGTATCTAAAGCCTATTTAATGGTAGCCAGCACGCGTATGAACATTGAGTTGTTAGAAAGCAATATTGCGGTACTCGAAAAAAGCACATCCGATGTGAAAGCCCTTTATGAAGAAGGATTCTCAGAGGAACTCGATTACAAGCGACTTCAATTGTCCCTTAACAATCTAAAGGTTCAAAAACAAAAACTTGAAAATGCCGTAGAAATGTTGATTAACGTGCTCAAGTTGCAAATGGGAATGGATCTAACCGAGTCATTAGAGCTAAGCGATGATATAAAGAGCATCGACGAATACATCAGAATGAGTGATATCGCTAATGCTAGTAGCTGGACTCCTAGTGTACGTCCGGAATTTCACGTACTGAACCAAGCCATTACCCTTGGCAAACTGGATAAAAAACGCTATCAAATGGGTTATTTACCAAAATTGGTAGGCTTTTACCAGCACCAGCAAATGACCATGCGTCCGGAGTTTAATTTTTTCGAAAGTAATTTAACCCCCAACAATAATTGGATTCCCTCAGATTTATTTGGTTTGCAAATCCAGTGGACTCTTTTTGACGGATTAAATGCACAATCTAAAATCCGCGAAGTACAATATAAAATAGACAAAGCCGAAGTTGATTTAAAGGCATTTGAAAATGCCGCGTCTATGGAATGGAAGAATGCCCAGAACACGTATAATATTCAACTTGAGCAAGCTGCCAATCAAAAGGCAAACTTGGATTTGGCACAAGATATTTACGATAAAACACAAATTAAATTTCAAGAAGGTGTTGGAAGTACTTTAGAAATTACCCAAGCCGAATCTGAGTTAAAAAACGCTCAAATTAATTATCTAAATGCCGTTTACGACCTTGTATTGGCAAAAATCGATTACCATAAAGCAATAGGAAAACCACTCAATTAAAATGAAAAACGCAATATTAGTTAGCGCAGCTTTGTGCGCCTTTTTCCTCGCATCTTGCGGCGGATCCGACAAAACCACAGATACCCTAGCACAAGAAGAGCTGAAAAGCATTCAGATGCAGATTGCAGAACTTAAAAAGAAGGAACAAGAATTACTTTCGAAGCTCGGCAACACGGAAACTGCCCGTAAGAAATTGGTGGAAACACAAATTATTTCACTCGCTACGTTTAAAAATGATCTAACCGTTGAAGGAATGGTAGATGCGCAAAATAGCACGATTGCTACTTCAAAAGTTCCAGCTACCGTAACCGAAATTTTGGTAAAAGTAGGACAGCAGGTTAGCGCAGGCCAGGCCTTAGCTCGTTTAGACAATACGAGTTTGGTTCAAAGTAAAAGAGAACTAGAACAACAATATGATTTCGCCAAAACACTATTTGAAAAACAAATGCGCTTATGGAAAAAGGGCGTTGGTACCGAAGTGCAGTATTTAAGTGCGAAAAACCAAATGGATGCATTGGGGAAAAGTTTGAATACGCTTAACTCCAATATCGATATGTATACCATCAAATCTCCTATCACTGGGAGTATCGAAGCGATTGATTTGAAAGTTGGGCAGGTGGCCGCTCCAGGTATGCCTTATTTCAAAGTTGTTAATGTTTCCCTGATCAAAGCAGTAGCTGAGGTATCTGAGGCCTATTCTGGTAGCGTTCATGAAGGCGATGAAGTCGAGATCGAATTTCCTGACTTAAATAAGAAAATTCAGGGGAAAATTGGGTTTGCATCGAAATTTATTGATCCTTTGAACAGAACCTTTAAAGTGGAGATTCCCCTATATGGCATGAAAGACATCAAACCCAATATGGTAGCGCGTCTTAAAATAACGGAATATCAAAAAGCCAATACCGTTGTAGTGCCTTCAAACTGTGTTCAAGTAACTGAAAAGGAAGCGTTCGTAATGGTTGCAAAGGACGTCAACGGCAAAATTGTGGCTCAAAAACAGTTAGTGAAGTTGGGACTTTCAAATAAGAACATCACCGAAGTAATTCAAGGTTTACAAATTGGCGAAGTACTAATTATTAATGGCTTCCAAGAATTAGCCGAAGGACAATTATTAGAAATCAAAGAGGCATCAAACAATGGCTAAGTTCAAACAATTCAAACCCACAAGTTGGAGTATTGATAACAGAACAAGTATTTATATACTTACCCTGTTTATTAGTATTGCCGGTGTTTTCTCGTACATAAAATTACCTAAAGAGCAATTTCCCGATATTGTAATCCCTACCATTTTTGTTCAAACCATATACCCAGGATCTGCCCCAAAGGATATTGAAAACTTAATCACTAAGCCTATTGAAAAGAAAATTGGATCTATTTCGGGGGTTAAAAAACTTAAAAGTCAATCGCTGCAAGATTTCAGTATTATCACCGTTGAGTTCGGAACCGACGTAGACGTGGCTGAAGCGAAAAGCAAGGTTAAAGATGAGGTAGATAAAGCCAAACAAGATTTGCCAAGTGATTTAAGAAATGACCCTTCCGTACAGGAGGTGAATTTCAGTGATATGCCAATTTTGTATATCAATATTTCAGGTGATTATAGTTTGCAAGACCTGAAACGATATGCCGAATTAGCCAAGGACAAAATAGAGTCCTTAAGCAGCATTACTCGAGTTGACATGGTTGGAGCATTGGATCGCGAAATGCAGGTCAACCTGAATCTCACAAAGATGATTGCGGCAGGTATCACTCTCGACGACGTATCTAGAGCCATTCAGTACGAAAACGCCCGTATTTCAGGCGGAAACGTAGATATAGGCAATATGAAGCGTTCCATCAGTGTAACAGGTGAATTCAAGAACAAATACGATCTAGAAAATCTAGTTATTAGAGGAAATTTAGGCGCTACTCTTTATTTGAAAGATATCGCAGAGATTAAAGATGGCTTCAAAGAAAAAGAAAGTTATGCCCGATTAGAAGGTAAAAATGTTATTACCCTTAATATCGTTAAGCGAGCCGGAGAAAACCTTATTGAAGCATCAGACAAATGTCGTGAAATCATTGCCGAGCTTCATGAAAGCGGACAATATCCCGAAAAATTGAATGTGGTATTCACAGGCGATCAAAGTACACAAACCCGAACCACCGTTCACGATTTAATAAACACCATTATCATCGGTTTCATTTTAGTAACGTTGATTCTGATGTTTTTTATGGGAGCTACAAACGCCATTTTCGTGGGTTTATCGGTACCCCTCTCCTGCTTCGTTGCCTTTTTGGTGATGCCTACTATTGGATTTAGTTTGAACTTCATAGTTCTATTCTCATTTCTATTGGCTTTGGGAATCGTAGTTGACGATGCTATTGTGGTAGTAGAAAATACCCACCGCATATATCACGAAGAAAATATTAGCATTGTTAAAGCCGCTAAAAAAGCAGCGGGAGAAGTTTTCTTACCTGTATTTTCAGGGACCTTAACTACACTAGCACCGTTTTTTCCTCTTGCGTTCTGGCAAGGTGTTGTAGGGAAATTTATGTATTTCTTACCGGTTACTCTTATAATTACGCTATTGGCTTCCTTGTTAGTTGCGTATATTATTAACCCTGTTTTCGCAGTTGATTTTATGCAGAAAGACAGTAAACCGGAAAAAGGGGCCTGGAAATCATCTGGCTTCAAGAAAACATCTATTGTATTTGCTGTTTTAACCTTATTAGGGTATGGAATTGGATTTGGCATTGGCAACTTGATTTTACTATTCTACATTATTTATGTAGTGCATAAAGTTTGGTTGAAAGGCGTAATTTATCGTTTCCAAACCTATAAATGGCCTAAAGTTCAAAATGCGTATAAGAATCTAATTGCATGGACGCTTTCAGGGAAAAGATCGGCATTGATTTTATTGTCTACAATCGGACTCCTAATATTCTCATTTGTAATAACCGCAGTTCGTAAGCCGGGAGTGATTTTCTTCCCTCAGGCCGACCCTAATTTTACCTATGTTTATTTAACCTTACCTGAGGGAACAAGTGCTAAACACACCGATAGCATTGTTAAAATTGCTGAAGAAAAAGTCTTCAAAATATTAGAAAAAGATCAAAATCGAGAACTGGTTGAAAGTGTAATTTCTAACGTCGCAGTAGGTGCTACCGATCCAAATAGCGGCGATAGATCGGTAAAAAGCAATAAAGGAAAAATAACCGTTGCTTTCACAGAGTTTTCGAAACGTAACGGTCGAAGTACCCGCAAACTTTTAGAAGATATCCGAGCTGGATTAACGGGTTTCGCTGGTGTTGAATTGGTCGTGGAGCAGGAAAGTAATGGCCCTCCAGTAGGTAAAGCAATAAATATTGAAATTCGTGGCGATGAATTTGCTATATTAGTTAAAACAGGTGCCGAATTGAAGCAATTCCTAGATGAAAAAAACATTACCGGTGTTGAAGAATTAAAGAGCGACTTTATTAGTTCAAAGCCTGAGTTAATCGTAAACATTGACAGAGAAAGAGCCAATCGTTTCGGAATCAGTACCTCTCAAATAGGAATGGCCTTACGAAATTCCATATACGGCGCTGAAGCATCGAAATTTAAAGATGCCAATGACGACTACCCTATTATGGTGCGACTTGAAAAAGGAACGAGCAACGATTTGAATGAATTGCTCAATATGAGAATAACTTTCCGAGATATGATTGCGGGCGGAATGCTTCGCCAAATTCCACTTTCTGCAGTGGCGGATGTGAGTTATAACAACACATATGGAGGAATTAACAGATTGAATCAAAAGCGCGTTATCACGCTTTCTTCAAATGTTTTACCTGGATTTGCCCCGAATGAGGTTGTATCTCAAGTTACCGACGCTATAGAGCAATACGGACAACCCGAAGGATTAGAGATCGCGTTAACTGGGGAACAAGAAGAGCAAGCCGAAACGGCGGCTTTCTTGTCAACTGCCATGATGGCTGCAATTGCTTTAATAATAGTAATACTGGTATCGCAATTTAACTCCATCTCGAAACCCATCATTATCCTTTCGGAAGTTTTCTTCTCGGTGATAGGGGTATTGCTCGGATTTGCCATTTTTGATATGGACTTTTCCGTAATCATGAGCGGTGTTGGTATTGTTGCTTTAATTGGAATTGTTGTACGTAATGGAATTCTTATCGTAGAGTTTGCCGATTTGATGCGCTCTCAAGGAATGCCGTTAAAGGAAGCCTTAATTGAAGCCGGCAGAACGCGTATGACTCCAGTTTTGTTAACAGCAGCAAGTACGATTTTGGGATTGATTCCGTTAGCTGTAGGTCTTAATATGGATTTTGTAACCTTATTTACAGAATTCAACCCTCATATTTTCTTTGGTGGAGATAGTGTTGCGTTCTGGGGACCGTTAAGTTGGACTATGATTTTTGGTCTGGGCTTTGCTACGATATTAACCTTGTTTATTGTTCCTAACCTTTACTACCTAAACGAAAAAGTAAAATCCAAAATCTATTCTTGGGTGGGTGTTTCTTACGATCCTGATAAGGAATTGCGCCCGGGTAAAAAGAAATAAGTTATAACCTTATTTGATTTCCATTATTAGGATATTCAAAAGGTGGTTGTCGTATGGCAATCACCTTTTTTATATACTGCCAAAACGCAAAAGGAATTGAACTAATAACAATAAAAAATCCCCGGATGTAAACAACCAGGGATTATTATTTATTGCTTTAAAAAAGTGAGAATTTATCTAAGGTTGAATGTGTTTTTCTGGCGCAGAAAACCACGTGTCCATAGTTCTGTAGTATACCTGCCTTTTTTAAGCTTACCGGCAAGATTTCCACGATCGGGGAACTTCAATTTAACCTTTTGCAAAGCGCCATCAAAACTTACGTTTTCTTTCAATGTGAAGATCAAACTCTTGTCCTTCAGGGCTTTGTTGTTTAAGGACATAATTCCTCCGTCTGGGTCAATCAAACGGATAGTTACTTCCTCATCAACAACTTCCGTTACCATTGGATTTTCAAGGATGTCATAGGTAATCAAGAATTGATTGACCTTCCTGGCTTTATCGGTAACTTTCTTCTTATTGTCGTAAGCACTGGTGATTAGCGTTCCAAATTGTGGAATGGCTCCACGCTCCAAACGCTCTTTTAATTCTGTATTCTCAACACCAAGGGCTTCTTTTTCGTTAACAGCCACCTCTTTATCGGCTACCGCTTGATTTCGTTCAATTATTAGGGTATCTAACTGCGCTGTGAGGTCTTTTATTTTAACCTTGGCGTCAGCGAGTTGTTTGCGAATACCCGACAGATTTACATCTTTGGTATTCCTTTCAATATTAATGTCTCCACCTTCACCCGTTGTTATTTGTACCAATTTACGGCGTAATCTATTGATTTCCCTGTAAGCGGCTACAACCCTAGGGTTATTTGGTCCTTCTAATTCTGTGACTTTATTAATTAAGGTAGCATTCTCTTCTTGTAGTATCATCACTACATTATTGAGTGAATCTTCGATGCGAAGGAGTTCGCGTTGCAAGGAATCGCGTAAAGCAACCATTTCAAGTTCTTTTTCAGCGAGAGAGTCTTTGTTGTCGTAATACAAATACGTATTAGTTCCTGCTGACAAAAGCAATAAGATCAACAAAATAATGATTACACCTGTTCTTTTCATGGAATTTAATTAATGCAATATTACACAATTATAACTACTTCTTCATAGATTCGAGCGCACCAGCCAAATCAAGAATATTGTTAGAATTGAATTTCAATCGCTTACGTTCATCCCAAATCATATATTGAGGCAAATGCTGCAAGCGCAATTTCTCGGCAATTCTAGAATTACAAAATCCTTGTAAAACTTCAATGTCGTAACGTCGATTGTAATACGAAACGTATTTCCCACTCCCGCCAAAATTCAAGAAAACCCAATTTATGAGATTCTTGTATTTGCGCGTTAAGCTGTGTAGAATGGCAGAATCTCTGATAAAATCTTTATTCTCTGCAGTCCAAATAACAAAAACCGTATTCCCCTCGGGCAATGATCGAGTTCTTTGTCTTTTTTGATTCTTTTGTGCGATGCAAAAGCCAAATTTGGGCATTTTCTCACCATTCAAAATACTATTGAACCCTTTTTTTGACTTCCTAACGGACTCAATAAGAATACTATTCGAACGTTTATTCGTACTATCAAAACTAAGCCTGTAAGCATAACCAAGCCATGCAAATTCCGATTTGGGACCAACTGCTATTTTGTTCTGAGTAGAAAGCACAGAACTACTACCCGGAGATATTAACCATTTATCAATTTCGTTATCATTGAAACTTCCGTTTGAATTGGCATCTAACACTCCAATTAACAGCGTATCGCGTCTGAATAAGAAAGGCGCATATCGAATGTTTACACGCTCTACTTTAAAGGAATTTGCAGTCCCGACAAAACTTCTTGGGCCCTGCATTTCCTTTATCGAAATGTCATTCATCTTAGAAAACCGATAAAATCGATGCTCTGGAAAAACCTGTATTCCTACTCCGGAACTGAACTCATTCCCTTTTGAAAAGGAAATGGGTTTTTTAAGCCGCCCATAAAATAGTGTATCGGGAATTTCATCTTTTAAATCCAAATTGTGGTTTCGATCGATCCAAATCAGAGCAATTGGAGCTCGATACCAATATTTTCCTTTTTCTACGACAAATAAAATTCTCTTTGGCTCCCAATTTGATTGGTTATGATGTTGAAAAAAATAACCATAACTCAAACTGCCTTTGTGCTCAGGTATTGAAATTTGAATAGAATCAACCCGCGCGTTATAATCGGCCCCTGCCAAATCAAGATAACTATGAATCCAATTCCCGTTTAATTCAAATAAAGGAACCAAACCCATAGAGCTTTTACTCGATAAATCAGCGCCTATTGAATCCAACTGGGTATATACCCGCAGGTTTGGGTCGGCCAATTGAGGGATTTGTGCTATGAGGGCATTCCAAATCCAAAACGACAAACAAATTAAAGTTCGGTTTCGCAATCGTTTCATGTCTTTATTTACAAAATCGCACTAACATTACGATTATCGCAAATAAAAACATGAAAATTGAAATCTTATTGATGCCATGCATCATTCTGAGATTAAAGTTGGACTTCTCTCCCTTGTTTTTTTTGAAGGAGAGATACTCCCACATCTTTTGTAAGATCATAGTCAAATATAAGTTATTTAACCGTTTTAGCCGATAAATCCACCGGATTCTTGACCTTTTGAGTGGTTAAAGCCAAATCTAATACTTCAAACATATTGTTTACAAAATGAAATTGCATGCCGTCAATATATTCCTCTTTTATATCGAGAATATCTTTTTCATTCTGCTTGCACAGTATTACTTCTTTAATTCCAGCTCGCTTCGCAGCTAATATCTTTTCTTTGATACCACCTACAGGCAAAACTTTTCCTCTAAGGGTAATTTCACCGGTCATGGCTAATTTGTTTTTTACCTTTCGTTGGGTGAATAAAGAAGCCAATGCCGTTAAAATTGTGATTCCCGCAGAAGGTCCGTCTTTTGGGATAGATCCAGCGGGAAAATGTATATGCACGTTCCAATGGTTGAAAATATCGGCATCCATTTCTAGGTACTGTGCATGTGCCTTTAAGAAGGTATGAGCTAACTGGGTGCTTTCTTTCATAACGTCGCCTAATTGTCCAGTAACTTTTAACTCTCCCTTGCCAGGAGTAAGCGTACTTTCAACAAACAACACACTGCCACCCATTGGACTCCATGCCAAACCAGTTACTACACCGGCTGTATGATTATTTTCATATAACTCGGGCTCTAATTTCTCTGGACCCAAGATTGTTTCAACCTCTGCTGCACCTAAAGTCTTTTTGTAGACCTCACCAGAAGCTTCTTGCTTAGCCGATGCACGCGCTAATGAAGCAATCTTTTTTTCCAATCCTCTTACCCCACTCTCCCTTGTATACTGTTCAATTATCAATTGCAAACCTGAATCTGAAATCTTAAACTGAGATCCTTTCAATCCATGCGCTTTACGTTGTTTCGGAATTAGATAGGTTTTTGCAATTTGCATTTTCTCTTCCACACTATAACCGTGCAAATCGATAATCTCCATCCTATCCAATAAGGCAGGTTGTATAGTATCTAAGGAATTAGCAGTAGCTACGAACAATACCTTACTTAAGTCGTAATCGAATTCAAGGTAGTTATCATAAAAAGTCGCATTTTGTTCGGGGTCGAGCACTTCTA
This sequence comes from Bacteroidia bacterium, assembly GCA_023268875.1. Taxonomy (GTDB): domain Bacteria; phylum Bacteroidota; class Bacteroidia; order NS11-12g; family UBA955; genus VMCP01. The sequence goes on along the minus strand of JALRKL010000226.1, from coordinate 12,739 downwards.
ACAAAGCAGAACTTGGGTCGCCTCTGAAATCTCGCCCGAGCTTATCTATTTCATCTAAAACAAAAACCGGATTGGATGAGCCTACTTTTTTTATGTTTTGAACTACACGTCCGGGCATTGCCCCTATATAGGTTTTACGGTGACCTCTAATTTCTGATTCATCGTGCAAGCCACCTAAGCTCATACGCACATACTTCCGGCCTAATGCGCGAGCGATGCTTTTACCCAATGAGGTTTTACCTACCCCTGGAGGGCCGTGCAAACATATAATCGGTGATTTTAAATCGCCTTTTAGTTTAAGTACGGCCAAATATTCTAATATTCTAACTTTAACCTTGTCTAAACCAAAATGATCTTCATCCAAAACTTTAGCGGCTCGTATTAGGTCAAAATTGTCGTCTGTATAGGTTTCCCAAGGGAGATCTAATAACAATTGCACGTAATTCAAACCAACCGAATAATCAGGAGAAGCTGGATTTATACGTCCCAACCTATCTAATTCCTTATTGAAGTGTTCGCGCACTTCTTTTTTCCAAGATTTTTCTGACCCTTTTAGGCGCAGATTTTCTATTTCCTTATCGGGCGATTCGGCTCCTAACTCTTCTTGAATGGCTCTTATTTGTTGATGCAAGAAATACTCCCTTTGTTGCTTGTCAATATCGGTACGAACCTTATTCTGAATTTGATCTTTCAATTCGAGCATCTGTAACTCTTTGGTTACGTGCTCTAAAACTCTATGAGCCCTCTCCTTTGGGGAAACCGACTCTAATATTTCCTGCTTTTCTCCAACAGGAATATTCAGATTCGAAGCTACGAAGTGAATTAAGAAAACACTCGAGTCAATATTTCGAATCGCAATAGAAGCTTCCGATGGAATATTGGGCGATAAGTTGATGATATTGTTCGAAATATCTTTAATACTATCGATAATGGCTTTGTACTCTTTGTCTTCCTTAAACGCCAGGTCTGGATAGGAGGAAACCTCTGCTTTTAGGTAGGGTTCGGATTGTGTAAGCGCTCCTATTTGCACACGTCGCTTGCCTTGGATAATGACCGTGGTAGTGCCATCCGGCATGCGCATAAGTTTGATGATTTTCGCCAATACCCCAATAGAATAGACGTCTTCGAGCCCAGGATCTTCTACTTCAGAATTGCGCTGGGAAACAACCGCAATCGTTTTATCACCCTTATTAGCATCTTTAATCAATTTTATGCTTTTGTCGCGACCTACGGTAATTGGAAAAATAACCCCAGGAAACAACACCGTATTTTTTATCGCCAAAACAGGAAGTTCACTGGGAATTTCCATTTTATTACTTTCGTCCTCTTCCTGCTTTGAAAACAATGGCAAGAACTCAGGCGTTCCATCTACATTATCGTCCTCATTCATAAAGTCAAAGAAGGTCTCTTTCTGTTTAAACATCTCTTGTCGTACTATTCAAGGCTTATGCCAAACTGCAAATATCCGCGAAAAACTAAAAAAAACGACCCCAAATACTTTTTATTTTCCCATTGTTGTCAGTATATCCGCCATTTTGACACATCCAAAGAAAACAAAATGCGCCACGAAACTTTCATTTGCAATTGTTGTATAAATTCGGGAATTTGCACCCACAAAAAACAAATTAAAATGAAACGAATTAATTTAAAATCTTGGATGTTGTTGTTGCCATTATCGGCAATCGCATTTTTGTCCTCTTGCGGAGGAGAAGAAGAGGCTCCAAAGCCTACCGCAACTATCACTATTTCAGGTGATAAGATTTCGGGTAACGAAGTAGAGGTTATGTCTGATATTCTTATCTCTGCTTCTGCAACAGCAGGTTCAGAAAGTTTAAAATCTGTAAAATTCTCAGTTAAAATCAACGGAGCCGCTGCCATCACTGTTCTCGATACGGCAGTAACGAGCAAAAGCTTTACGGTAGAATTCCCAACAAAAGCATTGGGCTCAACTGGAGACGATGTTGAATACATGGTTACAGCAATGGACGCAAATGGAACTGAAGCCAGTGCAAGCACCAAGTTGTCTGTCGTTCCCAAACTATTAAGTTTGGACGGCTCAGCCAATCAGATTGTATACAATGCCAATGCTCAAGGACAAGATATTGCTTATGATTTAATTGCCGGTTTTGCACTAGCAAAGGGTTCTGCACCTATTGATCAAGATATCAAAGATGCTACTGGAGCAACAGATGTTCAGTGGTCTAAAAAGTGGACTTCTGGCAACGGTACCAAGTTTATTAAGATTACCGCTAACGATTGGAATAATGCAAGCAGCACTACTTATCTGTTCAATTTGTACAAAGCAAATAAAGACAAAATGACCACTGAGATTAGCTTCGAAGAGAAAGATGTAATCTTAGCTAAGTCAACTCAAGATGTTGAGTTCAATATTTACGTGATTCAAATCGATAAAATTACGGATTTACCCGCTGTTGGAAACAACAACGATTTTGTTCAGTTTAGCGTAAAAGGTATTAATTATCCCAAATAATATTTAAACTATTTTTGGTAATAATCGCAAAAGCCCTCGACGATGTCGGGGGTTTTTGTTTATTTTGAACTTTCATTCAAAGAACGAACCAAGTGGAATCAAAAATTAAGAAGATTGCGGTCTTTACTTCAGGTGGAGACGCCCCCGGAATGAATGCTTGTGTGCGAGCAACCGTGCGTACGTGCATCTATTTTGGAATCGATGTTTACGGCATAACCGGTGGTTACGATGGTATGATTAATAATCGTATTTCCCCTATGTCGGCTTCTAGCGTGGGTAACATCATCCAATATGGCGGAACCATCCTTAAATCAGCACGTTCTAAAGAATTTCGCACCTCGGAAGGTAGAAAAATTGCCTACGACAATTTAGTATCTCATGGAATTGATGCACTTGTGGCTATTGGTGGCGATGGTACCTACACAGGAGCATTGAAGTTCTCGGAAGAATACGGGATTCCTGTTATTGGATGCCCAGGTACCATTGACAACGACTTATCAGGTACCGACTATACTATTGGCTTCGATACCGCTACTAATACAGCGGTAGATGCCATCGACAAAATTAGAGATACCGCTGATGCGCATAACCGCGTGTTTTTTGTAGAAGTAATGGGACGTCATTCGGGACATATCGCATTAAATGCGGCATTAGCAGGTGGCGCTGAAGGTGTTTTCATACCGGAAAAGGAAAACGAGTTTGAAGATTTGATCAGTTTCCATAAGAACAAAAGAAGAGAGAAACAATTCTCCATTTTTGTTGTCGCAGAAGGCGATGAAGAAGGGCGCGCATACGAACTAGCGAATGCATATCAGCAACATTTCCCAGAAGCGGACACACGAGTGACCGTTTTGGGACATATTCAACGCGGAGGTAAGCCTAGCGCCAATGATCGTATCTTAGCCTCTAGGTTGGGCGCACATGCTGTAAAAGGACTTTTGGAAGGAAAAAAAGGAGTAGCGGTTGGCGTGATCAATCACGAAATCGTTTTCACCAATTTTGAAGAGGCCATTTACGGAAAGAAAGAAATAAATGAAAATCTTTGGATTATGAATGGAATATTAACCCGTTCATAAACGGATAAAACATGCTCAAGCGCCTATTAATATCGAATTATGCCCTTTTAGACCATCTAGAAATGGAACTAACTGAAGGCATGACTACCATAACCGGCGAAACCGGCGCGGGTAAGTCTATATTGCTAGGAGCAATTGGCCTTATTTTAGGACAGCGCGCCGACACAAGCGTTGTTTCTACAGGCCATGAAAAATGCATTATTGAAGGTCATTTCGACGTAAAGAAACTATCGCTCAAAGATTTTTTTGATTCTCAAGATTTGGATTACAGCGATGTTTGTATTTTTCGAAGAGAAATTTCCAAAACAGGCAAATCGCGGGCTTTTATTAATGACACCCCGGTTACATTGCCAATCTTAAAGGAGTTGGGAAGTCAATTAGTCGAAATTCAAACCCAACATACGAGCCATATGATGGCCCAAACCGAGGTTCAACGTGAATTGTTAGACGCTCTTTTAAAAGAACCTTCCATTCTAGAGAATTATAAACAGAGTTACGCAAAGCTCGAAACCACTTCGCAACTTTTAACAGAGGCAGAAAATCAACTAAAAAACATAATTAAAGAACGTGATTTCAATCAGTTTCAACTCCAAGAAATTGAAATCCTAAAGCTATCAGAAGGGGAAGAAACCTCAATCGAACAAGAAATAAACACACTATCGCAAGCAGAGGAAATTAAAGAGCATTTTAGCCAAGTCGCCATCGGTTTATCTGACGGAGAGGTAAATGTGCGTAGCTTGATAAGTCAGGTGTTTAACGCGATTAAATCTTTTGCGGATTTAAAACCCGAATTTGCAGATTTTAAAGAAAGATTAAAATCCATATCCATTGAGGTAGATGACCTTGCCAATGAAGCGCTTAATATTTCTGAAAAAACAGAACAAAATCCGGAGCGTTTGTTTGAACTGAATGAGAGATTTGATAAGATTCAGCAACTATTACGAAAACACGGAGTAAATACCTGCGCAGAACTTCTAAAAATTGCGGAAACACTTCAGAACCATTTATCTTCTACCGAAACTCTGGAGGAAAACATCGAGAAGTTAAGATTTGAACTATCCGAAATCAAACTAAAATGTAGCGAACTCGCTAAGAATTTACATCAGGAAAGAATACACGCAGGTGAGGAATTATCGAACAAATCCGTTGAGATTTTAAAGAAACTAAATATGCCTTACACTCAAGTAGGCTTTGAAATTGAATTAAACTTAGATCAAATGAATGCCTTCGGGGCCGATGAAATTAAGCTCATGTTCACGGCCAATCCAGGAACACAACTTCAGGCCGTGAGTGAAATTGCTTCGGGAGGCGAATTATCTCGTTTGAATTTTGCCTTTAGAAGCATCATATCGGAAAAGAAATTACTGCCCACCCTAATATATGATGAAGCAGATACGGGAATCAGTGGTGAAGTAGCAGCAAAAATGGGACATTTGTTTCGAGAATTGGGGAAACGTCATCAAATTCTGTGTATCAGTCATTTGCCTCAAGTTGCGGCCGCAGGAAATCAACAATGGGAGGTTGTAAAGGTTCAAGACGCTAATAGTACACGGAGTGAAGTTCGCTATTTAAATGAGTCAGAACGACGCTTGAGTATCGCTAAAATGCTTTCAGGGTCAGAAATGACCGAAGCGGCTCTGAATCATGCAGGGCATTTACTTTCTGGGCATTAAAACTTTAACTCAATATCCGTAGATGCGATTTAGAATTGGGCAATTTTCTCGTATTCGTAATCTCGGTTTACTGCTCTATTTTTTGCCGCTTGTGTAGCAAGAAAATCACAGCGTTCGTTTTCAGGTACACCTGCATGACCCTTAACCCAGTTAAACTTGATATTCAGCGGTTTTGAAACCTTAAGGTACTCCAACCAAAGGTCTACATTCTTCACATTTTTGAAACCTTTTTTTACCCAATTTCCCAGCCAGTTTTTTGAAATTGCATCGCAGACGTATTTTGAGTCGGTATAAATTGAAACGGGAATCTCGGGTTTATTAATTTGCCTTAAGGCGACTATTACCGCCAAAAGTTCCATTCTATTGTTGGTAGTTAATACAAATCCTTCGGATATTTCCTTTCGATGTTTCCCGTAAATTAAAACAGCTCCATACCCACCAGGACCTGGATTTCCTAAAGCGGCACCATCTGTGTAAATTATTAAATCCGACATAAAGGCAAACTTATGTTCTTTATTCGGGTGTGCGTAAAAAAAGGATTAACGCCCTGTGGATTTCGATACTTTTGTGGAATGGATATTGAAATAATTACCATTGGTGATGAGTTACTAATCGGACAAACGATAGATACAAATAGTGTTTATTTGGCCCAGGTATTGGCTCCGATGGGATTGAATATTTCAAGAAAAACAGCCATTAAAGACCAAAAAGATGCCATAATAGGATCTTTAAATGAATCGTTTAAACGTGTTGATTTCGTAATCTTAACAGGTGGATTAGGCCCTACGAATGATGATATAACCAAATCGGTATTACAATCTTATTTTCAATGTGGAAGCCGAATTGATGAATCAGTTTTGGAACATTTGAGGCTTATTTTTAAAAACAGAGGACCTGAATTGTTTGAGATCAACAAAATGCAGGCCACCCTACCCGATTGTTGTAAAACACTATTTAACTCTCAAGGAACAGCACCGGGAATGTGGTTTATGAAAGAAGGAAAATATTTAGCGGCCATGCCAGGGGTTCCTGGCGAGGTTCGGGCCATAACCGAAGAATCGTTAATCCCCATACTTGCGCCTTTGTTTAAATTACCACCCGCGCTGCATAGAACCCTGTCGACAGCACTAATTCCGGAAAGTATAATTGCACAAAAACTTCAAAATTTCGAATCTACCCTGAATGGTTGTGGATTGGCTTATTTGCCGTCGCATAATGTGGTTAAACTCAGACTAAGTAGGAAAAATCCCGAATTATCCGAACAAAAATTCAAAGCTTATTGGCAACAATTAATAGAGACTTTGGGCGATTGGATTTTCTGTGAGGATGATCTATCTATGTCGGAATGGTTGCTTAATCTCACATTGGATAAAAATCTCACTTTCGCAACAGCCGAAAGTTGCACAGGGGGGTATATAGGAAATCAAATTGTACAATTATCGGGGGCATCCCAAGCATATTTAGGCACCGTTACGGCTTATCATAACAATATCAAGGAAGAGGTATTAGGAGTAAAAAAATCGACTTTAAACTCCCACGGAGCGGTAAGTTCTGAAACCGCGTTAGAGATGGTAGAAGGTTTATGCCGGCTATTTCGAGCCGATATTGGAATCGCTACAACAGGGATAGCAGGTCCCTCTGGCGGCACAGCCGATAAACCCGTAGGAACCATATTTATTGCGATAAAATTCCGAGATAAAATCAGCGTCAAACAATATACCCTGCGTGGAGGACGACTTGATTTTATGATTAGAGCCATGAATACTGCGATGAAACAGCTAAAAGAAATGATCTGATTTCCTTTAGCGAAACGGATTTAACGTTATCTTTGTGCTTCACATTTATGACTGAAAAAATCCTCATTTATGACTTTGGTTCTCAATACACGCAATTAATAGCACGAAGACTTCGTGAAATCAACGTATATTGTGAAATCCACCCCTATAACAGTGAAGTAAAACCCGATTCTATCACCAAAGGTGTAATACTCTCTGGCAGTCCCTGTTCGGTAAACGATGAGAACCCACCTCAGATAGATTTATTCGGTTTGTTTGAAAAAGTGCCTGTTTTGGGCGTTTGCTACGGAGCACAGTACATGGCAAAAATGTCGGGAGGTCAGGTCGATAAAAGCAATCATCGCGAATATGGTCGTGCCAAAATGCAACAAACGGGCATTCAAAATGCCCTTTTGAATGGATTGAGTTATGAAAGTCAAGTTTGGATGAGTCATGGTGACACCATTGGTAAATTGCCCGAGGAATTTGATATAATAGCCAAAACCGAGTCCATCCCGGTAGCCGGATTTAAATGGAATGGGCATGCCAATCCTGTTTATGGAATCCAATTTCATCCAGAAGTATACCACAGCACCGAAGGATTGGAACTTTTGAAGAATTTCGCATTAGATATTTGTAAATGTAGCGCCGATTGGACTCCCGGACATTTTATCAACGATACGATTGCTTCTTTAAGAGAAACAATAGGAACGGATAAAGTTATTTTGGGTCTGTCAGGTGGTGTTGATAGTTCCGTCGCGGCCGCTTTGTTAAATGAGGCAATCGGAGACAATCTTACATGTATTTTTATTGATAATGGATTACTGAGGCAAAACGAATTCCAAGAAGTTCAAGATAATTACGAAAGCATGAACCTCAATCTTTTGGCCATCGATGCTTCTCAAGAATTTTACAAGGAATTAGCGGGCAAAAGCGATCCAGAAGAAAAACGAAAAACCATAGGTCGTGTGTTCATTGAAGTGTTCCAGAGAGAAGCCTCAAAAATCGAAGGATCTACTTGGTTAGCGCAAGGAACTATTTACCCAGATGTTATCGAAAGCGTTAGCGTTAATGGTCCATCGGTTACCATTAAATCGCACCATAATGTGGGCGGATTACCCGAAAAGATGAATTTAAAAGTTATCGAACCCTTAAGGGCTTTATTCAAAGACGAAGTAAGACGGGTTGGAAAAGCAATGAATTTAAGCGACACTCTTTTAGGAAGGCATCCATTTCCAGGACCTGGTCTAGCGATTAGGATATTAGGCGATATCACGCCCGAAAAAGTAGCATTATTGCAAGAAGCAGATTATATTTATACGCAAATACTCAGAAAAACAGGCTGGTACGATAAGATTTGGCAGGCAGGCGCCATATTGTTACCGGTGCACAGCGTTGGAGTTATGGGAGACGAAAGAACATACGAACAAGTGGTTGCCCTCAGAGCGGTGAGCAGCACAGACGGTATGACGGCTGATTGGGTGCATATTCCATATGAAATCCTGTCGGACATCTCTAATTCCATCATTAATCAAGTCAGAGGGATTAATCGCGTTGTTTACGATATTAGCTCTAAGCCTCCCGCTACCATTGAATGGGAATAAACCGAATCTATGAAATTCACACGTCCGATATTATCGCTTTTGCTTTTGGGTTTTATAACGATCCAAAATTACGCTCAAACTACGCATAAAATAAATGTAGGCGTGCTACTACCCTTTTACAGCGATACATCATCGGGTATTTCTCAAAAGCAAATATCTCAAGCCGCTCTTGATTATTACGCCGGGTTGCGCATCGCGGCAAAGGATTTAAATGAATGGAATATTTCCGTGAATTTAAGAGTATGGGACGTTCAGAAAATGAATGATTCAGCTCTAATAAAACTTCCCAAAAGTGCCGAATTTCAGGATTTAGATGTTTTTATTGGTCCCATTTCCCAAAAACACGTCGATTTAATCTCTACGAATTTACAACATACCCGTTTTTTATGGGTATCGCCACTAACCACGCTTAAATTGCCAAAAGCCGTTCAGAATATCAACTTTTTTTCACACGATTCATTGCGTATTAAAGGCTTGATTCAACAACTAAAACTAGACTTTCCTCATCACAATTTTTGTTTAATTTCCGACAAGAAAAATACCAAAAACCTCAAGTATTATAAAAAAGAACTGAAAGCTGCGAAAATTTCGTTTTCAGAACACCAATATAATGGAAGTAAAATTACACCTAAGATTTCTGTTAAGTCTGAATCTATAGTTTTACTTAATGCGGGTACGAGTTCATTTAGCCGATTGGCTGAGTTTCCCTTTGTTTCAAGAAGAGTGGACTCTTACATAGTGGGTGATTTAAATTGGATCGATGAAGTTACGGCAGCAGAGGAAATTGATGAAACCAAAATCATTTACCCAAGTGTTAATTTTATTAACGGTATCGACAGTGCGAGTTTAATATTTACGGATAAATTTGTTCAAGAAGAACTATCCGAGCCGAGTAAGTTCGCATTTCAAGCCTACGATCAATTATTTTATTTAGGGGCATACTTTGCGTCAAAGGGTGGTTTTAATCTATCAGGAGTTCCCAAAGCAGCTTATCCTGGACTTATTAATAACTTTCATCTCATTAATACCGGTCAAAATAACTATCACAACCAAGGAATTCGATTGATAAGAAACGAAAAGATAGAGCTAGCTGAGGTGGAAGAAGAGAACGAAGAATCCAAATGACCGGAAAACGACATCCACGTCATTACGAAAAATCCATCGAGATTTTAAATTCCTACGACGGTCGGTCACCATTCCCTATTTATTTAAATACCCTTTTCAAAAGTAATCGCAATTGGGGATCAAAAGATCGCCGTTCCTATCGCGAGTTGTGTTACTTAATACTTAAGAACTACAGGCTTTTTGAAATTCTAAACGGTTCGCTCAAGTTACAATTATTGAAAGATCTAGATATTGGAATTAAAGAATCCGATGCACATCCGTACGAAAAAATCCATTCGCAAATAAGCCCGGCGATTTCCATGAGTGATTTAAATAATTGGTACCACGAACAACCGCCCGTATTTTTTTACTCTTGGGATAAAAAATTACAACTGGATCATCTTGGGGGAATTTTCATTGAATCAAGTGAATCATGGTTGTTTACAGACAATATCAACCTAAATAAGTTCGTAGTATCTGGAGAAGGAATTATCCAGGATATTTCTAGTACACTATTGGTGAATCATTACGCCCCTCTTTTCGAGAATAAAAAAGTCTGGGATTGTTGCTCAGGTGCCGGAGGTAAAGCATTGATGATATCTCATCTTACAAAGAATACGGAATTAATCTGTAGCGATATTCGAAGTCAGATAATAGAAAATCTTAAAATCAGATTCATCCAAAACAATTTAAAAACACCAGAGGTAAGCATTTTGGATGTATCAAAACCCATAGAATCCAAAAGCTTAAACAATGTTGAAGTTGTATTGGCTGACGTTCCTTGCACGGGTAGTGGTACTTGGCGACGCAATCCAGAAGTATTAGCTTTTTTCAAAACTGACACTTTACAGATTTACGCCGAGCGTCAGTTGAATATCCTTCGAGAAATAGCAAAAATTAATTCTATTCAAACAATAGTATATTGTACTTGTTCGATTTTTTCCGAGGAGAATGAAAAAGTGATAGAAACCTTTTTAGGAGAGTTTACCCAATACGAATGTTTGGAGCAACACTATCATGGTGAAGTTAAGAATCTAGAAAAACGGGGAGATTATTTATTTAGCGCCCGATTAGAACGCAAAGATTACTAATAAGCCCACTTAACATAGGCAGCACCCCAGGTGAATCCTCCACCAAATGTGCTTAGTATAAGATTATCGCCTTTTTTGAATTTTGATTCAAAGTCCCATAACAACAGCGGTAATGTTCCTGCCGTAGTATTACCATATTTTTGAATATTGATAAGTACTTTTGAGGCGTCTAAGCCCATACGGCTAGCAGTGGCATCAATGATACGTAAATTAGCTTGGTGCGGAACCAACCAATCAACATCTTCAGAGCTCAAACCATTACGCGTCATAACATCATAGCTTACTTCGGCCATATTGGTTACGGCAAACTTGAAAACAGTTTTACCTTCTTGATATACGTAATGTTGACGGGCGTCAATTGTTTCATGTGAGGGAGGGTTAAGTGACCCACCAGCAGGTTGCACTAAAAACTCACGACCGCTACCATCGGAATGCAACTTAGCATCCATAATACCAAATGGCTCAGTTGTTGGCTCAAGTAAAACACAACCACCACCATCACCAAAGATGATACAAGTATTACGATCGGTATAATCAATAATTGCCGACATTTTATCGACTCCCACTACAATTACCTTTTTGTGTGTCCCAGATTCAATAAATTTAGCTCCTGTTTGAAGCGCATATAAAAATCCTGAACATGCAGCTGCTACGTCATAACCCCATGCATTCTTTGCCCCAATTTTATCGGCTATTATGTTTGCCGTTGCCGGAAATACATAATCCCCTGTAATAGTGGCACAAATAATTAAATCGATATCAAGTGGGTCGATTTGTTTCGATTCAAGCATAGGTAAGATAGCCCGTACCGCCATATCCGAACTTGCCTTATCTTCTTCTTTCAGAATGCGTCTTTCTACGATTCCTGTTCGCGTGCGAATCCATTCATCATTGGTATCGACCATTTTTTCCAAATCGGCATTTGTTAGAACCGTTTCGGGTACATAACCGCCAACTGCGGTAATAGCTGCGTTTAATTTATCCATTAGATTGATCCGCGTTTTTAGCGAGTAGAATAGAGAAAGCTTTGCCCACTTTTGAGCAAAAATCAGATTCAATGGAATTTTTTACTAATTCCACCATTTTAACAAATGTTGGTGCTTTGGATATACCATGTCCTACCACCACTGGGGCCTTAACACCAAGGATGAGTCCGCCGCCATGATTTTTAAAGTTCAATGTATCCAAGAATTCGTCTTTAACCCCACGTTTTGAAAGGGTGTAATAAAAACCTTCGATTATTTTAACCATTACGTTTCCGGTAAAGCCGTCGCAAACCAATACATCATGTTTATCGCTGAAAATTTCGCGTCCTTCTACATTCCCAATAAAATTGATTTGCTGCGTATTCCGCAATAATTGGTTGGCAGCACGCGAAAGAATACTACCCTTCTCATCTTCCTCACCAATATTAACCAGTCCTATTTTAGGATTGGACTTTTTCAATATTGCCTCGGCATAAATACTACCTAACAATGCAAATTGCTGTAGGTGCTCGGGTTTATTATCTGCATTTGCTCCTACGTCTAAAACGATTCCGTGATTACCAGAAGGTTTGGGAACCGTGGTTAATAAACTGGGACGATCAATTCCTTCAATCGATTTAAGGATTTGTATGGAACCTACCAACATAGCACCGGTATTACCCGCACTTAGAAAACCTTGAATTTGATTCGTGGCTAAATCCATAAAACCTCTAAAAATAGAAGAATCACGCTTAGAAGCAATTGCTTTTACAGGATGTTCTCCCATTTCAATTACTTCAGAACAATGTACGATAGAAATGCCTTCAAGGCTTTGTGATTCAGATTGCGCTATATCTTCGATGATCTTCTCATCTCCGTATAGCACAATATGAACGTCGGGGAACGCATTTTTAGATAGGCTGGCTCCCTTAATAGCTTCAAGCGGGGCGTAATCCCCAC
>JALRKL010000047.1 GCA_023268875.1 Bacteroidia bacterium | reverse complement strand
CTCTACCGATGGCACGCGCGCCCTGCCTGCGATGTGGGAAAACTTCCCCGACGTGATGGCAAAAGGCCAAGCGATGAGCGACGCAGCGCTGGCGATGCAAGCAGCAGCGGTCACTGATCTGGATTCACTGCGCGGCGCAATGGGTGCCTGCACTTGAGAATCTAATGGACGGATTTTGTAGGCTAGATGTGCTAGGTGTTCCGGTGGGGAAGGTCCAAGCATAACCGTTGCTGTTATTTGTGCCGCTTCCCTCAAACTCGGCTAGTGCCCCTGCACATATTGAGCTTGATTTTAATTTTGGCGTAGCTTCAGGAAGTAGGGATGATGCTTGAATTTTGAAGGTTTTGTTATAGATAACATCCCCGTTACTAGATCCGTTGCCATTTGTCGCATTCAATGCCGCATAAAAGGTTATTTCTCCTACATTAGAACTCGGTGCTTTCCATTGAAATGTCCATGCCGTAGAGTCTTTGGCAATGCTTGAAGACCCGGTGGAATTGTGTTCAACGTAATATCTGGCTGAACCATTAACATTTGAAGAAAATGTGCCCGTTCGTGTTGATGCCGTAAAAGTGCCCGCTGCTTTACTATTTGCTAGAGACGTCATTTGGAATCCAAAAGTGGATTTTCCGGATTCGGCGTAGGTAAGGGTGAGGGTATAGGTGGAATCCGGTATGTACCCATTGCCTGTAAAATTCCCAATTAAACGAATGCGAGTATGTTGTGTGCCTGATGTAACAAGGGAACTTCCGCTGTGACAAGACGTGCACGTATTTTCACCGGGTGCCCCTGTTTTGGGGGATGATGCTCCAGAAGAGTTTCCGTTTATTTGATAAATCGAAATACCTAAAATTCCTAAACTAAATAGGGTCGATTTTATATGTGTTGAATTCATATGGGTTTTATGACATAATGCAGACCGCTTTTGTTTGCTTGCTGGTCGTTTTTTAACAAAAAAATGAGATTTTATCCCCAAAGATAGGTGGATTGTCTAACTTTTAAGGGTGAGTGAAAGCTATTTTCGTATTTTTGTTACTTTATGAAAAAATCCCTATTGAGCGTTTTGTCGTTCTTTACTGCGGTTACAGTGTTCTCGCAAGCGACATTAATCGAAAAGGTTGATCCCCAACCGGGTTCTTTGGTAATTCCCTATTCAAAATACCTTTTGAGCAATGGACTCACATTAATTGTGTCTGAAGATCATTCTGATCCTGTTGCACACATCAATGTTACTTATCACGTAGGTTCGGCGCGAGAAACACCCGGAAAATCAGGATTTGCTCATTTCTTCGAACATATGCTGTTTCAAGGTTCAAAGCATATTGCCGATGAAGAGCATTTTAAAATAATCAAAGAATATGGTGGTGATGTAAACGGAAATACCACACGCGACAGAACCGTTTATATAGAAACCTTCCCAAGTAATTTTACCGAAACGGCTTTATGGATGGAAGCCGACCGAATGGGTTTTTTCCTAGAGGGATTCACACAGAAGAAGTTTGAGAATCAACGGGCTACTGTAAAAAATGAAAAAGACGAACGTTATGATGCCCCTTATGGCTTCTTAATGGAGGTGAAAGATCAAGAGCTATATCCGTCAGATCATCCTTATAGTTGGTCTACAATTGGATTTGTAGACGATTTAGATCGTGCGGATAGCAGCGACCTTCGGAATTTCTTTCTTCGTTGGTACGGACCCAATAATGCGGCTATCATCGTAACAGGCGATGTGAATACTGATGACGTGGTAAAATGGACCCAAAAATATTTTGGCGGAATTCCTCCAGGTAAACCGGTAAAGAAAAAGAGAATTAGACCGGTACAATTGAAAGAAGACAAAGTTAAGTCGGTTTCTGATCCAAATGCCTATTTGCCTTTAACGTACATTACCTATGTAGGAGTTCCTGCTTTTCATGAGGACGAAGCCGCTTTAGATATGTTGACGTATCTTTTGGGAAGCACTCAAAGCTCACCTTTGTACAAGAATTTTGTAGATAATGAGCTCGCATTACAAGTACAAGCTAGTAATAATCCACTAAGTGCAATCAACCATGAATTAGCAGGGGAAATTTCTTTTACCTTGGTGGGATATCCATGGTCCGACATGTACAAGATGCGCGATCGACTAAAAGTTATTATCGATTCTTTTGAGTATAAAAACTTCTCAGATGAAGATTTGATGCGTGCCAAAACAAATATTCTTTCGAATTATTCAAACCGCTTTGAGTTGGCTTCAAGTAAAGCGAATTACATCAGTAACTTTTGGTATCTAGATTTAAAGAATGATTCCAATAAAATGTATAATCTCCCCGACGATGTGATGCGTTACAAAAATGTTACCCGTGAGGATATCATGAGAGTGTACAAGAAATACATAAAGGGAAAATATTCATCGGCAATAAACGTTCAACCATACAAGGTTCCAAAAGGGGAGAAAGCAGAAAAGTACAAGAGCTTTAACCCTAATGCCAATTATCAAGGCAGCGCGGCGATGGAATTAGAGTATAAGGGTCTTGATTTGCGTGTGGTCAACGATAATTTTGATCGCAGCATAAGACCTGAGCCTTCAGCACCTAAGTCAGTTTCAATCCCAAATGCTTTTGAAACAAAACTGAATAACGGAATTCGTGTGTTGGGTACAAGATTCGACGAAACTTCACGTGTGTTGGCGTTGATTAATATTGAAGGTGGGCGCTTGTTTGAAAATGGTAAAGATATTCCTTGGGGAACGGCCGATATGCTTGCCTTAGCCTTAGGTAATGGAACTAAAAACAAAACTCCTGAACAACTGGAAAATGAAATGGAAAAATTGGGCGCTTCTATTTCATTTAATTCAAACAAGACAGGGATGTCGGTTTATATTTCTTGTGAGAAAGACAAGTTAGATGCAACTGTAGCCCTGGCAAAGGAGATGATGTTTGAACCGCGTTGGGATGAAAAAGAATTTAAAAAAGGGAAGAATCGCGTTATTGAGAGTGCAAGGTCGGGATTGAGTAATCGTTCTCAAGGTTTGTCAAACGTATGGAATCGTCTAAGGTTTAACGAGTCGCCGTTAGGTAAATATGTAGGTGCTGATGAATTTGCAAAAGTGGATATATCAGATGTGAAGAATTATTACGATAAATATTTCCATCCTTCATTGGCCAATGCTATCGTGGTAGGTGCACTTTCTGAAACAGAAATTGTAGAATCGTTATCCTTCTTAGAAAACTGGAAGGGGAACGACGAAAAACCGGTAATAACCAAGCCTGAAATGGCTCAAGATTTTAACACCTCTCAGATTTTTGGTGTTGAATATGTGGATGCAGAGCAGAGCGATATAATTATAGGCTTTCGCAGTTTACCTTATGATTATAAGGGCGATTTTTACAAAAACAATATCATGAATTTTGCCTTAGGTGGAAACTTTAACAGTCGTCTTAATTTGAAAATTCGTGAAGACAAAGGTTGGACCTATGGAATTAGAGGTGGTTTTAGTGCCAATTACAAAGATTTACCTGGGTTTTACACCATTTCAGCCGGGGTTAAGGCCGAGGCCACGGATAGTGCGATTAATGAGATTCTTTGGATGCTAAAAGATTTCAAAGAAAATGGGTTAACCGATGAAGAATTCGATTTCACTAAAAAAGCGTTATTAGCTTCTGAGGCTTTGGATTACGAAAGTTTATTCCAAAAAGCGGGATATATCTCTAATATTCTAAACCGTGACTTGCCAAAAGATTATGCACAACAACAATCCCAAATTTTGAAAAATATTACCAAGGATGAGTTGAATGCGTTGGCAAAGAAAAACATAGACTTAGATAAGCTGATCGTTGTCGTATCTGGAGATATGCTTTTACTTAAAGACCGTTTGAATGAATTAGGACTTGGAGATGTTCAGGTGTTGGAGAAGGATGGATCTGGAAAGGTAAAATACTTGAAAACCGGAAAAACAAAACATATCAAAAACTGGAAATAAATTCTAATTCACGATGAAAAGGCCGCTTCAAAACGAAGCGGCCTTTTCTATTTAAAAGTGAATCATGAACAAGAGTTATAATCGCAAATAAAATTTATTTTATGATTTGTGGATGTCCTTATCAGTCTAGGTATTGGACGCTAAAAATCAATTGGTTTTAGCCTGTTATTTTTGTGGGAAATTGTCTAAAAAATGTGGGCAATAATTAGCCTAAACACAAGATCAATAAAGGCCTTTGGTTGTATATTGCGGATAATTGATTTTTACCTATGGAAGAGAATAACGAATTACCAGAAGAATTCAACGAAAGAATCATTCCAATTAACATCGAAGATGAAAT
>JALRKL010000192.1 GCA_023268875.1 Bacteroidia bacterium | reverse complement strand
CGGCTGCCTTTGAGAAGCTACCGTGCTCAACCACCGCCAGCAGGGCGTCGAGTTGCTTGGGGTCTAAATGGAGCGACACTATTAAATTAATTTAAATCTACTTAATTCAAATTTTAAAGTATTTAATTTATATCCAAAAGCAGAGATACAAAGATGCATCGTGCATCAGATTCGTTCCTCTTTGAGATATGTATCTTGGAAATATAGGAAAGCAGTTGCTGGAACGAGCTATGGTGACAGTATGACTCTTAGAGGTACTGTTGACAAATCAATTTTACTATTTTTAACCTTATTGGTTCCTGCCGTTTGGATTTGGAATAAAATGGGGTCCGATCCTGAGTATGCCATGAATAACGGTATTCAATCGTACATGTGGGGTGGTTTGATTATAGGCTTAATCAGTATCCTGGTTATCACATTTAAAAAAGAATGGTCGCCCTATTTGGCACCTGTTTATGCAGCAGCACAAGGGGTCGTATTAGGTTCTATCTCGATGTTTTTTGAAGCTATGTTCCCTGGCATTGTTATGCAAGCGGTGGGAATTACTTTGGGTATTTTTGCCTTGATGTTGGTAGCCTATAAAACTGGAGTGTTACGTGCTACCCCTTTATTTACGAAAGTAATTTACATGGCAACCGCAGGTGTTGCGATATTTTACTTGGTAATGTGGATTGGTGGTATGTTCGGAGCAACGGGTCTGTCAAACTTTTACGGCGGAAATTCAATGTTTTCCATCGGTTTGAGTGTGGTAATTGCAGGTATAGCGGCATTTAACTTCATTCTAGATTTCAACTTTATCGAAGAAAATGCGAAAGCTGGAGCCCCTAAATATATGGAATGGTACTCTGGAGTGGCTTTATTGGCAACCTTGATTTGGTTGTATATTGAAATTTTGCGTTTATTGGCAAAATTGCAGAGCCGCGATTAATTAGAGTGAGCGCAATTTTTGAATTCGAGATTAATCATCGTCTTCATCTAACTCCAAATTCAATTTAGCACTTTGGAGTTCAGACAAGGCGTGAGCATCGCCCAATTCTTTTGCAATAGCAATGCCCTTGGAATACGTTTCAAGGGCATTTTCTTTTTGTCTCATTTTAGACAAAAGCGCACCTAAGTGATAGTAGGTAGCGACGTATTTGGGATGCGCTTCAAGAAGGTATTCGTATTTTTCGAGTGCTGCTTTTTCATCTCCGTGTTTGTGGTATTCTTGTGCCAGCGCGTAATGTAAAAAAGGATCGTTTGGAGATTCGCTCAGAAATATGTTCAGTTGTTCAATTCGGGTGCTCATATAAGGGAAGGGTGTTATGATTTGGACTTATTGATGTCAATTGAAACGATATTGTTTATATAAATACTTAGTTGGAATGGGGCTGCAGAAATACTAGGAGATATCTATTTGGTTGTAATGGGGTTGCAGAAATATTAGGTGATATGTACTTGTTTATTAAAATAGAACCCTCGTGTTAAAGGAATCCTTCATGGAATTTTATAGGTGAAACTAAGGGCGTATTGAGGTGATTGCAATAGGGATGCACTAAGGTTTTGATCGATATTGAATTCGAAAAAATGGGCGTCTACGGTGGCATCCACTACCTGGAGTACATAAATTACTACAAAGGCAATGCCCGCCACATCGCGACTTACACGGTCATTATCTCGTTGTTCGATTTCGAAAATACTCGGTTGTTTGTTTTGGGCGTATAAATCAGAAAAATAGGCATTTTGCGATTTGACTTTTTGATTGAAATCATAGAAGAAATAGCCTGAAGCACCTAATGCGCCATAAACTATGGGTACTTTCCATATTTTTTTATTGTAAACTTGTCCTGCACCGGGTAAGACCAACGAAAATACAGTAGCCTTGTGAGGAGAATGAAGGGCAGTTGTGGTTGATTCTAGGGAATCAATTTGTTGTGCATGAATGTGCGGAAAATGAAAAATCCCCCATAAAGTAAACACATATAAAAATATGTTCGAAAATCGTGTCACTTACGATTGAATTAAATCTAGTATGCGTTCCAAATCTTCCCGGTTCTTGTAGGAAATGATAATTTTACCTTTTCCTTTAATTCCATTTTTAAGGTGAACGGCCGCTTTGAGTTTCTCGCTAAATGCCTCTGAAATTCGGTCTATTTCCGGATCCCAATCTGTTCCAGATACGGTGGAATAACTCGGTAGATGCCCCGATTCTTTTTTTGTTTCTTTAACCAGAGACTCTACGTCTCGAACGCTCATTTTATTTTCTATAATTTCTTGAAACAAACGCATTTGGGCTTCGGGATCTTCCATGCTAATCATGGCACGGGCATGACCCATGCCTATTTGACCTTGTTTAATTCCCAGCTGAATTTCTTCAGGTAGTTTTAATAAGCGTAAATAATTGGTAACGGTAGAACGTTCTTTTCCTACACGTTCCCCCAATTCTTCTTGTTTCAGATCGCATTCTTCCATGAGGCGCTGATAACTTAATGCTATTTCAATGGCATTAAGCTCGCTTCTCTGAATATTCTCGATAAGAGCCATTTCGAGCATGCCCTGATCGTTTGCAGTGCGCACATAAGCGGGAATTTGGCTTAACCCAGCCATCATTGCCGCTCTAGTTCGACGTTCTCCACTTATCAATTGATAGTTGTCAAAACCCATTTTACGCACCGTAACGGGTTGAATTAATCCGTGTAGCGAAATCGAAGATGCTAATTCCTCGAGGGCTCGGGGTTCGAAATCAGTACGAGGTTGAAACGGGTTGGCTTCGATTGCCGAAACGGGAATCATAGCAACGGAACCTGCGCTTATTTCGTTGTTATTTTTAGTGTTAATCTCAGAAGCATCATCAAGAAGGGCACTGAGTCCGCGGCCCAATGCGGGGCTTTTCTTTTTTACTGGTGGTTTGGTCATATTGGCGCGTTTTCTTCAGAAGGGGTTATAATTCCGTTTTTTATTAAGATTTCTTTTGCTAAGTTCAAATAGTTGATAGATCCTTTGCTATCGGCGTCGTGATAAATTACCGGAACACCGTAACTAGGGGCTTCACCCAATTTAGTATTTCGTTGTATAATGGTTTCGAAAACAATATCTTGGAAATGCGTTTTAACGTCATCCACAACTTGATTGCAAAGTCGCAGTCGGCTGTCGTACATGGTTAAAAGGATACCCTCGATTTCGAGATTCTTATTTAGATGCGTTTGAATGATTTTAATGGTGTTTAAAAGCTTTCCTAATCCTTCCAATGCAAAATATTCGCATTGTACCGGAATAATTACACTATCTGAGGCAACCAATGCATTTGTTGTAATCAAACCAAGCGAAGGTGAACAATCTACTATTATGAAATCATAAGATTCTTTAAGTGGTTTTAACGTACCCGCCATTATATGCTCTCGATTAGGCATATCTAAGAATTCAATCTCAGCACCAACCAAGTCGATATTTGAAGGCATAATATCCAGAAATGGAGTCTCGGTAGTTAGAATTACATCTTGGGGTCGAATATCTTGAACCAAACATTCATACAGTCCTAACTTGATATTTTTTGGATTCAACCCGATGCCGGAGGAACTGTTTGCTTGAGGGTCGGCATCGACGAGGAGTGTTTTATACTCTAGCACTGCCAAACTCGCCGCTAGGTTAATAGCAGAAGTAGTTTTTCCAACGCCCCCTTTTTGGTTTGCAATTGATATTATTTTACCCATATACGTGTTTTTTTAGGTCTGTAACTCGTGCATAAAGCCTGATTCTTAAATGACTGAAAAAGCATATTTTTGTTTGCCTTTCCAATAATAAAATCAACTTTTTTAATGAACGATAATTCCAATCAACGAGCGCCGATTAGAAAGAACAAATTTATCTTATTCCAATCGGTGTTTCGCATACCTATCTATATCGTTTTATTCACTTTTTTGGAGTTTGGTTGTGGTGAAAATGTGGATAAGATTCGCGAGTCCCAGGTTTTTCGATACAATGAAGATGTTTCAGTAAATACATTAGATCCGGTATTTATAAAATCACAATCTGAAATTTGGATTGGGTCACAGATTTACGAGGGTTTGATAGCGTTAGATAAGGATTTAAAACCGGTTCCGCAGGTGGCTAAATATTGGGAAATTAGTGACTCGGGTCGTGTGTATAAGTTTATAATCAAACCGGGTTTGCGCTTCACGTATACCCAAACAACTGAAAACGGCGATTGGCCTGTTCGAAGCACCCAATTAACGGTTAAAGATATTGCACATTGTTTTTACCGATTACTAGATCCAAAAACAGCTTCACCCGGCGCATGGATTCTAAATGATAAAATGGATTTGCCTATTGCATTTACGGAGGAAATAATGCAATCCTCGAATTCTGTTGATGTTTATGAGCCGTTATATTCTCTAAGCAGTTCACCCATTTATACCCCTAATGATTCCACCTTGATTCTGCGATTGAATCGACCCTTTCCGGCCTTCCTTTCGCTTTTAGCCACTAATTATGCATGGATTTATCCTCGATATGCAAAGAAGTTAGGAAATCAACCCATAGGAAGTGGTCCTTTCTATTTGCGTCGATGGGAGAGTGACGTTAAAATGGTTCTATTGAAGAATCCTAATTATCACATGATACTCAAGGGTAAAAAATTACCGTATCTCGAAGCGGTTAACATAAGCTTTGTTAAGAGTAAGCAAACGGCATTTATGCAGTTTATGGCGGGCAATTACGATTTCTTTAATGGGGTTGAAGCTTCGTTTATTGATGAATTGCTCACTGAAAATGCTACCTTGAATCCAAAATATGATGAATCTATTAAAGCGATAATAACGGATTTTTTAAATACGGAGTATATTGGATTTTTCTTGGGTGATACCCTCAATGGCAAACCCAATCCTTACACCGATAAAAACCTGCGAAAAGCGTTGCAATTGAGTGTGGATAGAGTTGCATTATTGCGTTATTTGCGCAATGGTTTAGGCGTTCCCGGTGGTCAAGGCTTCGTTCCGCCCGCTTTGATTTCGTCGGTTTCCCAAGAGAGAAAAGATACTGCTGTTCAAACCATTCATTCCATTGAATCAAATAAATCTCGTCGTATTGCAGAAGCAACTTATAAAAACGATGCCGTCAATGCTTCTCAATATGGGTACCTTCTAGATTCTGCTCGTTTATATCTGCGGCGGAGTGCGTTTTTTCAGAACCAAAAGAAATTTGACCCATTGGTGCTTACCACCACGGCAGATTATTTAGATATGGCGGTATTTCTTCAGAATGCCTGGAAGCAAATTGGTTTGGATGTAAGTATTGAGCTTCAAACCGGAGGAATGTTACGGCAATTGCGCAATGCCGGTAAATTGGGCATGTTCCGTGGATCTTGGATTGCTGATTATCCCGATGCTGAAAATTATTTGGCCTGTTTTTACGGTCCTTACAAAGCACCGAATGGACCTAATTATACCCATTTTGAGTCTCTATTTTTTGATTCATTGTTTGAACGTGTGGCATTCGCTAAAGTAGAAAACGAACAAGATATGGATTTGCGCGAAAAATGGGCGCGTAAAGCAAATACCTTAACTTTTGAAGAAGCACCAGTATTGGTGCTGTATTACGATAAAAGTGTACGCCTATTGCAAAAAAACATAAGCGGCTTGGGGAATGACCCAATTAACCGACTCGACTTGCGTTTTGTGCGTAAAAAATAGAACTATTTTACACAGCGATTTAATTTAGAAACTTGCTTTGAAAAATGCCGAAAGCGCTGGGTTTTCTGTGTAACCTTTCTCTAGTTGGTCTTTGCTACCCACCCAACCGACTTTTCCTTGGTAAATAAAGATGATTTCGTGACCAATATCTGCAACGGTC
>JALRKL010000161.1 GCA_023268875.1 Bacteroidia bacterium | reverse complement strand
TGATTTTAGTTTTGTCGACGATGGTTTTGTCCATCGGAAGGTCCTTGGCACCTTGTTGGGGAACCGACAAATAGCTTCTGTAGGCATTGGTGCCCACTTCTTTGATTTCAAATTCCAACTTTAATTGCATCCCCGCGGCATTCAAATCGCCCGACCATATTCCTGCAATCGCCTGAATTTCTTGTTCTTTCGGGGGAAATTCACTAACGGCGGTAGCACCATTTTCAATGGCGGAATGAAGAGGGTATGAAGCCAAACCCGATTTTTTTATCGCAAGGTTACCAAGTGGTGTAATTCCGCGGCAAGGCTTAATTTCCGTAATGATATTCTTGGATGGGACTCCAAGTCCAGGATGCATTATTGAAAAGAGACTCATTATGATGGTGAGCGTAAGCATTGTAGGTTTGAAAATTTTCGGAATTTTAAAAGGCATTGTTACAAATTTATTCCAATTTTGTTCCAATGAACCTCAATCTCCACGAAATACCGGCAATTTTCTCCGCGTTTCCTATCTTAATGCGGGTAGTTTGGGCGGTGAAGTTCGGTTTGTATCCGAGGGTAGCGGTAATATATAAGCATTTAAGATCCCTTCAATTTCAGGGTAAACGCATTTTGGATTTAGGTTCAGGCGACGGACAGTTTTTAGAACCGATAGTAGGTTCGCGTCCGAATTCTATTGCGGTGGTAGATATAAGTGCGTCTAATTTGAACTTCACAAAATTGCTTTTCCCGATGGTGCAAACGCACGTTCAAGACGTTGAGCTTTTCTTGAAGCAGGCCGATTCTTCAAAATACGACTATGTGCAGTGCATTAGTACCTTGCAATACTTGGATAATCCGCAAGTTATAATTGATAATATCCGTCGGGTACTTGCCCATGAGGGTCGGTTTCTATTGTATGTGCCTTTGAATCAATTTCAGGAGTTTTTTCTGTATCGATGGGTGTTCAATCGGTTTAGTAATTACGAGACACGCATGAACCGCAAACGTATTTTTTCTCAGGGAGAAATTCAACAATATTTAGAAATCGCCGGTTTTCAAATCAAATCGTTCACGCCCACATACGGTTGGTTCGGTCGTTGGTCGCACGAATTACTCTCAATCGGCACGATTTTAGGGTCGCAATCGAATCTGTTGTTAAAACTGACAGGCCTTATTTGGCTTTTCCATTTCATTTGGGTCATCTTGATACTGAATGTATTGGAGTATGCCTTTCCACCAACGGAAAGCGAGCGGTTCAACGGGGCCGTTTTTATCGTTGAGGCAGGATTTACCCCTGGTTTGAAATGATTTTATGGTGGGGCAGGGAGGCTTAAAGAGAATCTCAAAATACAATTCCGTGATTTTTGGTTGGAGTAACCCAACTGTCAACCCTCACCTCTAAACTAAAAAGCCCCCAAATTGGAGGCTTTTTTTCGTAGCGAAGGGGGGAATTGAACCCCCGACCTCAGGGTTATGAATCCTGCGCTCTAACCACCTGAGCTACCTCGCCAAATAAGGCTGCAAAAATAAGCGTTACTCATAATATACGCAAATCAAAATTCTATTTTTGTAAAACACGTTCCAATGAGGAAAATACCGACTCCGAACTCAATTCCTCCATGCAAGATATCCCCGTTTTACACTGTCCTAAATAAAAACACTGGCACGGTTTCGGCGGCTGAATGATTTCCCCCTTGTCGAATAAATCAAACTCGTGCGGATTGAAAATATTGTTCATCAATACAATTCGTTTGCCCAAACCTAAGGTTAAATGCAT
>JALRKL010000074.1 GCA_023268875.1 Bacteroidia bacterium | reverse complement strand
ACCAGCACCCGTTATCTTTACACCCAAATCAAAATCAATCAAGTTAAATTTCTTTGCCAGGTCCCAATGGGGCAAGCTACCCTCTGGTATTTGCGGCATTTGTCCGTATACACCTTCAACTTTGTTGTCTTCCGCATTTTTACCTGAAGGCACACTTTCATCGGGTGTATTTGGTATAAGGGCTAAATTTTCAAATAATTTGTTTTCGAGATTTGCCAACTGTTTTTCCAAATCTTTGATCAAAGATTTGGATTGAGCCGCTGATTCTTTTATTTCATTGGCCTCATCTATTCGGCCTTCTTTCATTAACTTACCTACAGAAGCTGCTTTGGCATTGCTTTCTGCCTTAAATGACTCTAGTTCAGACTTTAAGGATCGAATATCTGAGTCAACACTCAGTACATTTTCGATCATTTTATTGGCATCTATTCCCCGAATGGCCAATCGAGTTAAAACTTCTTCTGTATTATTCCTAAGTCTGGGTAATGTTATCATGGTATTTACGGCAAAAATCCTAAAAAAAGACGTATTCTCTATAAAACTCAAATATTTTCTACTTTTTTGAAATCCCCAATCTTTCTGCAACAGAATCAGAGAACTCTAAAGATGTTTCCAACTCATTTGGGATTCGACCATCAAGAACGGCATCACGCACTTCATTCTTAATTAGTCCAATGTCCTGTGGTTTGGTGATGACATAACGTTCAACTATATGATTTCCAGTTAAAACAGGTTGAAAATTACGTAATTCATCACGTTCCATTACGTCTTGAATTTTCTTTTCTACAATTTTCAATCCTTCTAGATGCCGTTGAACTTTAATCTTATTTTTACTCGTGATATCGGCTTGACATAATTTGAGAAGGTCATAAATATCTTCTCCCGCTTCTACGATCAATCTTCGAACGGCGCTATCTGTTACGATTTCTTTCGAAATAACAATAGGCCTCAAATGCATGGCTACCAATTTTTCTACGTAACGCATTTTTTCGTCCAAGGGAAGTCGCATTCTTCTAAAAATTGACTTTACCATTCTTGCACCTCGATCCTCATGTCCATGAAAAGTCCATCCGTGACCTGGCTCGAATCGCTTAGTAGCCGGCTTGGCAATATCATGCAGAATTGCGGCCCAACGAAGCCATAAACTTTGGGAAAGTGCGCAGGTTTGGTCCAATACTTGCAATGTATGATAAAAGTTATCCTTGTGGGAAAGACCATCGATAGTCTCAACCCCTTGCAATGCTACCAATTCAGGAAAGAAATATCCGAGAAGTCCGCTTTCGAACAATAAATTGAACGCAATTGAGGGCTTATCCCCCATAATCATAGCATTCAACTCATCACTTATGCGTTCTTGGGAAACAATTTCTATTCGATGTGCGTTTCTTTTAATTCCTGCCCAAGTTTCCTCCTCAATTCTAAAATCTAATCGAGCTGAAAACCGTATGGCTCTCAACATTCTAAGCGGATCATCAGAGAACGTAATATCCGGATTTTGAGGGGTTCGAATAATTTGATCATTAATGTCTTGTACTCCATTGAAAGGATCTAATAATTGACCAAAATCTGATTCAGACAACGATAAATATAAGGAATTGATACTAAAATCTCTTCGGTTTTGATCGTCGCTCAATGTCCCATCTTCCACTAATGGCTTTCTAGAATCTTTGCGATAACTCTCCTTTCTAGCTCCAATTATTTCAATTATCCAGTCGTGATATTTGATTTGCGCAGTTCCAAAATTTTTAAAAACATTAATACTGGCCTCTCCTTCATTTAATTTTTGATGGAAGGCTTCCGCAAATTCAATTCCCGAACCGATTACAACAATATCTAAATCTTTGCTTTGGGACTTTAAAATCAAATCTCTCACATAACCTCCGACTATATAGGCGGCAATGCCTTGTTCCCTAGCCGTTTCCGACAGTTTCTTAAATATATGATTGTTGAGTACTTCCAAGTCCACAAAGATAACGACAGGCTTTATTTTACCGTAGTGCAATCCCTATATTTGTAGACCTGTGTTTAAGAAAGGACTTTTTTGGCTTTTAATCGGTGCCTATGCGGTAGGTAGATTTCTATTTCCACCCCTAGAATTTACCGGCGATAGCTATGGGTATGCATGTGAAATTTTAAAAGGAGACTTATGGAATTATCACCACCTGCTGCACAAATATTTCTTAAATGATATTTGGTTAATTACACAACCCATCCTTTCAAATATAGATCCACTATGGTTTTTTAGTTGTATACATTTATTGGTAGCTCTCGGCTCTGTATTTACTTTAATGCGAATTTTAGAACATCGACATTGGTCGGAATCTAGAATATTTTTGG
>JALRKL010000055.1 GCA_023268875.1 Bacteroidia bacterium | reverse complement strand
CAACATTATGCAAGGAGCTGAATTTTTGCAAAAAGCATTAGAAATAGAGCCAAATTTCTATGCGGCGCGACGCAGTATTGTTGATTTGCAACGAATGAGCGCTTCAGCCCGTTAATAAAAGAGTTCATTTACTTCATAAGTGCCAACGATCATTTTATGATCGCTTGGCACTTTTTTTATGCTTTCATATTTCAAACATTGAATGGGATTTGAATAAAGTTGATAGTCAATTCTAAAACTTGGGAATGGACCTTTGTATGTGGTTTCTAAGCCATTTCCACGAGTAACGAATGCATCGTTCAGGTCT
The DNA here is from genome assembly GCA_023268875.1 of Bacteroidia bacterium. GTDB lineage: Bacteria > Bacteroidota > Bacteroidia > NS11-12g > UBA955 > VMCP01. The sequence continues at coordinate 10,345 of JALRKL010000055.1, read as the reverse complement.
TCTGATAATTCAAAATAGGTGTAACTAATAGGCACATCATTGAAGTCTCCAATGATCATTTTGGGTAAATTACAATCCTTGATTTCTTCTTTAAGTGCATCTACTTGGGGGGCTCTTTTTTCGTAAGCGATTCGAATTCGATTTATGATTCCTTCAGTTGTAGTTTTGTCAAAATCCTTCTCTGAATTTACTTCTTCAATGGCTTTATAATCCGTTTTATTAAACCGAATGGATTGTAAATGGATATTATATATCCGAATGCTTCTTTCCGATTGAGAATTATTAGGATCGGGAATTCCTATATCGGCATACATCGCCATATTACCGGTTGGTTGTTCAAAGTATACTTTATCCCAATTTTTAATACGATATCGGGAAAGGATACACATCCCATAATTACGATTTGGGCTCAGTTGATAGTATTCGGAATACTTCAAGTTCCATTTGCTACCCAGCCATCTGACAAAAGTTTTAAGTTTTTTATCGGGATGAAATACCTCTTGTAGCACAACAACATCAGGGTCTTGTTCCCGAATAATTCCTATTATGCTGTCTACATCGGACGTATTACGGTTTATTCCAAACAAATTCGAATTATAGGTAACTACTTTAAGGGGTACCTCAGCCGAATCAGTGGTATTTGAGTTCCATTGTAAATACAATTGAATACTTTGTGCGTGAAATAGAATAGAAAATAAAGGGATTAATAATTTCAGTTTGAATTGTATTGCCCAGTAAAGTAATAAAATTAGATTCAGGATAATCCAGACGGGAAATGCCATTCCGATTAGTGCGAGCGTGCTGGAGTATACTGGAGATAATGCGGGGGATTGTCCGGATATAAATAGTAATAAAGCCGAAATCAAAGTAATCGGGAAAACAGCTAAATTGAGAATTTTAAGTATCAACCTCACGACTTCTTATTACTCGCTTTAAAAAGGGTTTCTTTTTCTTTTTGGTTGAGAGAATCGTAACCTCCTGCGCTAATTTTATCTAGAATACGGTCGATTTCTTCTTGGCTTGGATTGTTGACATTATGTATGTTAACATTGGCGCTTCGCTTGGGCTTTTTAGTGTTTTGAGGGAATTTGATTTTTGGGAAATTCCACAGCCCCCGTAGTTCAGTGATATATAACAATCCGAATAAATATCCTCCAATATGCGCTTGGTATCCACCAGCATTTGTAGGGCCAAACATTCCCAACAAATCAAAAACCACTTTAACAAGTACAATCCATCGTATTTCTACTTCCACAACACCAAATAGGAAAACGCGGTAATGCGGGGTGAAGATAGCAGTGGCGACTAAAATAGCCGCAATTCCTGCAGAAGCACCTACTAGGGGATAAGGTTGTTGAAACAAAACGCTGAAAAAGTAAAAGGTAAATACGCCTAATATACCACCTCCGAAAAACAGATAATAGATATGTTTTTTACCAATTAAATCTTCAAGAATAACACCAACGAAATAAAGCCAGAGCATGTTTCCTAGAATGTGAAACAGTCCGTCATGAATAAAAATACTTGTTATTATACTGTAAAATGAGGCGTATAATGGTTTGGTGGGATTAAAGCTAAGAAAATAAAAAACGGCATCCCCAAAAGGCAAAAATCTTAACAGCCCTAAAACAAGGTAAACTATAACATTGGCCCAGATAAGATTTACTATGGCCTTGTTTAAAGGGTCGAAAGGTTTACTATTTAATCTAAATAATGGTCTATTAGTTATCATCTCACAAAGTAGCGCTGCCAAACTTTCACGAATAAGAATCCGAATAAGGCACCACCAATATGCGCAAAGTGAGCGATATTATCTGATTCTAGATCAATAATTCCGAGCAAAACATCCAAACCAACGATAATGGGCACTAGATATTTTGCTTTAATGGGATAGGGCAGGAATAAAAAGATCATACTTTCCTCAGGATATAGGAGAGCAAAAGCCGTCATAACCCCATATAGCGCCCCGCTTGCTCCGAGCATCGGAGGGTAGGGAACAAATTCATGACCCGATGTAATATTGGGGAACAAATATCCCGTTTGATCAAATATCCAATAAGCCATCCATCCAAAATGCAAGAGAACAGCCCCAAGTCCACTTATAAAAAATAATTTCAAAAATAAAGCCGTACCCAAGCGATGTTCAACAACCATTCCGAAAGAAAAAAGCGCAATTCCATTGAAAAGTATATGGCTAAATCCACCGTGACAGAAAATATGAGTTATCAGTTGCCAAATTCTAAAATTTCCTGAATCGGGATAAAATAAATACCAATTAGTCGGATCGATTCCTACTCTGGGTAATGCGGTTTGTGCCATGGCACCCAAAACCATTATAATTAATATATTCTTAAGGCCCGGGGGCAGATGAAACGTCATAATCTTTTCTTTTGATTGAATAATTCAAAGATACTATCTGCTCCGAGAGTAACATAGATTTGTTTTCCATCGAACGTATATTGAGGCATTTCACTTTGAAATAAGCCATTGATTAGAAATTCGAATTCTTCTTTGTTTTTAGCCACATTTTGTTTGCTCGCACTTTGACGAGACATGCTTAATGCTAACGCTTGATTCTTGCTTAATTTCACTTCACCTGCAGTTTGTTCATAATCATCGATGATTTTTTCAATCAGAGCTTGTTCGTCACATGCAGGCAGTTGGGCGGGAAGACCATTAATGATGATTGCATTTCCACCAAAATGACCTAAGTCAAATCCCAAATGGGAAAACGCCTCCATCAATTCCAGTAGTATGGCCAATTTACTTGGTGGTAACTCGATATTTCGGGGAAATAATAGTTGTTGCGACTGTCCTTTTTGGTTTTCAAGCTGTTTTGAGTATTGAATAAAATAAAGGTGTTGTTGGGCCTTTCTCAAATCAATGAGGTAGAGCAATTCATTTATATTACAAACTAAATGCGTATCCGAAATGGTAAAATAGCCCTTAATTTCTGGCTTCGCGGCGGTATCTCTAAAGTTGATGAGCGCCGCATTATAAGCTCTGGAATTTTGGGTATCGTCGAATCGAGAATTGATACCTTCAGTGGGGCCCAATATTTTTTCCCAATCTTGGCTTTTGTATCGGTTTTGGTTGTTCGCCTCTGAGAATGGATTGTAGTAATTATTATTGGAATTTGATTGGGTATTTTGTGTTTTAAAATCGTTCCAATTTGGTGTTGTCGTGAATGGGTCGGATTTCATCCAATTTCCTAAAGAGTCATTCTTTATGTTTTCGTTGTTTTGTGGCAGAATATAGGAATTCAACGATTTTCTAACAGCGGCTTTCAAAATGTTATAAATATGTCGTTCATCTTCAAACTTTACCTCTGTTTTGGTTGGATGTACATTCACATCTACCTTACTTGGATCGATAGTGAAAAATAATACATAGGTAGGAAAATGATCTGAATCTAAAACGCCTTCAAATACTTGATTTACAGCATGGTGAAAATAGGGGCTCTTAATAAACCGGTCGTTAACAAAAAAGAATTGATCGCCACGGGTTTTTCGGGCTAGCTCTGGCGTGCCAATGAATCCATGGATAGTTATAATTTCTGTGGGTTCATTAACTTCGATAAAGGCATCTATTTTTTTACGGCCAAGAACGTCTGCAATTCTTTCTTTTAAAGATCGTATGGGAAAGTCAAAGACTTCTTGATTTTGATTAAACAATTGAAAGCCAATTTTTGGGTTGGCCATTGCTTGGCGTTGAAATTCCTCAAAAATATGTTTGGTTTCAACAGATATGGATTTTAAGAAATTGCGACGAGCCGGTATGTTAAAAAATACATTTTTTACGGCAATCGATGTTCCAATTGGAGCGCTACAAATGCTTTGTTCCAAGCACTCGCTTGCTTCGATTCTAATGAATGTACCTACCTCGTCGGATTGTCGGCGCGTTTTCATTTCTACTTGAGCTACAGCGGCAATAGATGCCATGGCTTCTCCTCGAAACCCGTATGTATTCAAAGAAAAAAGATCTTCAGCCCGTTTAATCTTAGAAGTTGCATGTCGTTCCCAACATAATCTGGCATCTGTTTCGCTCATGCCTTTGCCATTGTCTATTACTTGCACTAAGGTACTTCCACCGTCTTTTATCAGCAGTTTTATTTGGGTGGCGCCGGCATCTATACTGTTTTCCAGAAGTTCCTTTACAATACTTGAGGGTCTCTGAACTACCTCTCCTGCGGCAATTTGATTCGCAACAGCATCTGAAAGCAACTTTATTATACCCGACAAAACAGTCTTAACTTTATCATTCGAATTTAGGCAATGGCCTTTATATAAACCAATCCCTGCCACCCATCTTGTGATTTTTGCAATTCTTTTTTCAATAAAAGTTTTTCAGCTTGTGCATCAACCAAAGGAATATCTGATTCTTGAAGGCCGCTAATAAACATAATGCCTCCGGGTTTAAGTACCCGGTCGTATTCCTGCATATCGGCTAAAATTACTTCTCGATGTATATTTGCAATAACCACATCGAAATAGTTGTTGTGGTTTTGATTCAATAATTCTGCAGTTCCACAGGAAACCTTCGTTTTTTCGCAATTATTTATTTTGACATTGTCTTCGGCATTTTCAACTACCCAGTCATCGATTTCGATACCCCATACTTCTTCCGCTCCTAACATCTCAGCTGCAATCGCTAAAATCCCTGTTCCAGTTCCCATATCGAGTACTTTTGAACCTTTTATTCGTGCATCATATGAATCTAAATAAGATAGCATTAATTGGGTAGTTCCATGGTGTCCGGTACCGAAGCTCATACGAGGCTCTATGGTTATAACATGTTTTTTTTCTGAAACGGGATGAAAAGGAGCTCGTACATGAAATGATCCAACATTCAAAGGTTGGAAATAATTCTCTTCCCATTTTTGATTCCAATTTTCGTAAGGATGTTCCAGCCATTCTATGTCTTCCACATAGATCGATATTAGGGACTCAATTTCGCCTTTTAACGCCTCAGTGAGGCTCCCAGCCTTAATAAAAGCGCGTAAGTTTTGATCGTCAGAATCGAACGAATCAAATTCGTAACTGCTTAAAAAGGCGGTGGCAATATCAATGTCATCGGGCGAAATGCCTTTAGCACGGGCTCGAAGCTCGAAATAATAGGGGGTATTGTTCATTATGTAGATGTAGGGATTATTTGGTAGCCAATTGCAAATTGCATTCGCCATATTGGGCATTGTAGCCAATTGTAAAAGGGAGTTTCTCCGGTTTAATTTCTTGGTAGCGCTCTTTTAAGTCCGGTTGAAATAGGTTGTTAAATAATGGAATGGTGCGTGTGTAATTCCCCAATAATTGAACTTTATACCCGGATTTTTCAAGTAATTTTAAGGGAATCCCGCTGTCATCTTGGAGAATCAAATTACTGGCCGTTGTACACGTATTGCGAATCCAAGAGAAATAGCTTTTATGCATTAAATAAGTAGCCGCTTTAAAGAAAGCCGAAGTGTTGTGGTGCTTTTCCATAAATTTCGCAGCAGGAATCAAAGATTTTACTTGATTGTCCAAGTAATAAACACCACTGTTTGCTAAATTTTCTGCGAAGTATATCAATTCCTTTACTTGTTTGTCTTCTTTCGAGGCATAACCTATACGATATCCTTTTTTGCCGTGTTTTACGGTTCCAATATCTTCTACATCACAGAAATCTCCATTACTGTCGAAGTTCATAGCTTTAACATAATGAATCTGTTTATTGGCTTTGGCTAAATAGTACAAACAAGTATGAACGGTTCCGTTAAGGAGTCCTTTTTCAAAATCGATAGCCATTGATTTTGTTCTGAAAAAGCCCAATTTGTGGGGAAAGAATAAAGATTTTTCTAAATCTCGTAAATATGTTGCAAGTTGTTCTTGTTCTATGGTATCTGGGTTGAATAAAAATCCAGGGGGCTCCAAACCGACCATAATAATGGTGTCCTTATCGGGGAAAAATAAGTTCGCATAAAAGAAATCTCCTCCAGCAAAAGGGTAAAGTAAAGTTCTACTCGGGTGCTGTTGGTTGTATTGTTGTTGGGCTACCCATTGCTGAATGGGTAGGGCGATTTTTTGATTGAGCACATCCCATTTTATGCTGCTTTTTCGGGCGTAATTTTTCCAAACTCCAATATTGGGATTATTTTTCTGATACAGGTCGGTATCGCCAGATAACATTAACGCGAAACGATTCCATTTAGGATCCACAGGGGGTAATTGTGGTTTTACAACCGTTTTTATTTCTTGCTTGGGCGCTGAATCGATTGAGGATTCGGTGGGTTCAGGACTTTGATTGGACTGACAGCTGAAAAGAAACAAGCCACAAAAGGCCGTGAGGAAAGGTAGTTTATTCATACTTACAGAGAACAAATCTAACGGAAAAAGAATCAAAAATTAATCTCGGTTTGGGGTTTTTGATATGATTCAATGGCCCAAGGAGCATTTCGATTCACGCTGTTTTTATTGAGTAAGGGATTAACCGGATGGGCCGTAAGTGTTGTTGTTTCGTTCGGAAGGCAAAGTTTATGCCTATTTTCAATGCTACCATGCAGCCAATCGCTCAAATGACTTTCTTTGAGCGTTACGGGCATGCGATTTTTGGTGTTGTGTATATCTACCATAATTCCTTGGGCTATTGTAGTTAATATGGTGTAGGTACGTTGCCACTCATTGTTGATTTTCACATCTTCGTAAAGACCAGCAAACCATAAAATAGGATCGGTTTTGGAAGTTATGTAATGAGGAATTTTCAGTTTGCCACGGTGTTGCCATTCAAAAAAGCCATTGGCTAATACGATACAGGGTCTTTTTGACCAAGCCTCCTTAAAGGCAGGTTTTTCAAATGCGGTTTCACTACGGGCATTCAATGTGACATTTTGAATGTCATTTTTCTGTGCAGAATTATCCGCCCATGAGGGTATTAGTCCCCATTGTGCTAATTCCCATTTTTCCGAGGCGGTACAAATGGGCAATTTAGGATGGTCAAAACCATTGAAAAAGAAGCCAGGAATAGGAATTTGCAGATTATTGGGGTCGAAAGGAAGCTTGTTTTGGATTTGATGTACAGAATAAGAGAAGCACATATAATTCGAATTTAAGGGCTCTCGAGGGAAATTTAGGAACGGCTTTGCAAAATTGGTCGAATTATTGGGGCTAAAACTCGTATGGGTTAGGTAAATGATGCAGAAAATGACGAATTTTGCGGCAAAATAAAAACAAATGAGTAACCGTACTTTTACAATGATTAAACCAGATGCCGTTGCTAACGGTCATGCAGGTAAAATTCTCGATCACATTATTTCAGCTGGCTTCCAGGTTAAAGCAATGAAATATATCCATTTAACAACCGAACAAGCGGGTGCTTTTTACGAAGTGCATAAAGAGCGTCCCTTTTATGCAGATTTAGTTTCTTTCATGACTAGCGGACCTATTTATGCGGCTATACTAGAAAAAGAAAATGCTGTTGCAGATTTCCGCACCTTGATTGGAGCAACTGATCCGCAAAAAGCAGATGCGGGTACTATCCGTAATTTGTATGCAAAGAGCATTGATGCAAATGCTATTCACGGCAGTGATAGCGATGAAAATGCGGCCATCGAGGGAAGCTTTTTCTTTGCACCAACAGAAGTATTCTAAAACTATTATTTATACTAACTTGCTGCCTCCTACTAAGGGGGCAGTTTTGTTTATGGAAAATCGCAGAAAGTTAGCGGACCTTCACATGTTAGAAGGACCACACAACCGATTTACGGAATTGGTATTTGGGTTTAGAGTATTACTAGAATTCTTGAAAGGTTTTAGAAAATTACATTTTGTTGGTCCTTGCCTCAGTATTTTCGGATCGGCCCGGTATAAGCCAGGAGATGAATATTACGAACAAGCTCGTGAGATGGGGGGCAAAGTAAGCGAATTGGGATTTACCGTGTTAACTGGTGGAGGGCCGGGAATTATGCAAGCGGCCAATCAAGGCGCCAAAGAAGCAAATGGCAAAAGCATAGGGGTAAATATAGAACTGCCTTTTGAACAGCAGATCAACCCTTTTGTAGATGTGAGCGTAGACATTCGTTACTTTTTTGTGCGAAAAGTACTTTTATTTAAATATTCCTTTGGTTTTATAATATTCCCGGGTGGATTTGGAACCTTAGATGAAATGTTTGAGGCCCTTACTCTTATTCAAACACAAAAAATGCCTTGGTTTCCGGTGGTATTGATAGGTAAAGATTATTGGAGAGGGCTTTTAGAGCAAGTAAAAGACATGGAAAAGGGAAAAACCATATCTCCAGAAGACATGGATTTGTTCCTTTTAACCGACGACATGAATGAAGCTCTTGCCTATATTCAGGAAAAGGTGGCGTTAATGCCAAAGAAGAAACAACGCTTCAAGAGATTATGGCTTTTGGGAGAGTAATTCTAGAGAGTGTTTCTTCAATTCGTTTTAAAATAGATTTGGAATTAATTAATTATTTAATCCTTTGAGCTTAAATCAAAAGCGAGGTATTATAACTGTGTAGCTGCATAAATTGCTTTTGATAAAATTCGACCTTGTATTTATGAAACAAGAGCTTGGAAGATTTAGAAAATAGGTGGGTACTTGAGTGAATTTCTACTCGAGACTTTGAGGTTAATATAGACTCCGGTTTCAATAGGCCTTGGGACTGTTTACTTTTGTCAGGGCTTTTTTTACGGGAATTTCCTGACAAGATTTTTAGAAATAAAATAGACTCCGGTTTCATTAGACCTTCAGACAATTAGACTTTGATCCTGGCTTAGTTTAAAGGGAATTTACCTAACAAATTCTATAAAAAATGGCCGTACCTTTGCATTATGAAAGGTCCTATTTCTCAGTTTGTAGAAACGCATTACAAGCATTTCAATGCTGCGGCTTTGGTTGATGCAGCCAAAGGATATGAAACCCATTTAAACGAGGGTGGCAAAATGATGGTGACTCTGGCAGGTGCTATGAGTACGGCTGAATTAGGTAAGAGTTTTGCCGAAATGATACGCCAAGGTAAGGTAGATATCATTAGTTGTACGGGAGCTAACTTAGAGGAGGACATCATGAATTTAGTGGCGCATAATCATTATAAGCGTGTGCCTCATTATCGCGATTTAAGCCCTCAAGACGAATGGGATTTATTGGAAAACCACTACAACCGGGTAACGGATACCTGTATCCCAGAAGAAGAGGCATTTCGTCGTTTACAGAAACATATTTACGGTATTTGGAAGAAAGCGGAAGATTCAGGTGAAAGATTTTTCCCTCATGAATACATGTATCAAATATTGCTAAGCGGTGAATTAGAACAGTATTATGAAATCGATCCCAAAAACAGTTGGATGTTGGCTGCCGCAGAAAAAAATATACCCATTGTGGTTCCTGGTTGGGAAGACTCTACAATGGGAAATATTTTCGCGAGTTATGTAATTAAAGGCGAGCTGCAGGCTTCTACCATGAAAAGTGGTATTGAATACATGACGTATTTGGCCGATTGGTACGTGAAAAACTCCCAAGGAAAGGGAATCGGTTTCTTCCAAATTGGGGGCGGTATTGCCGGCGATTTCCCAATTTGTGTGGTGCCGATGGTGTGGTTGTAACGGGCACCACCGGAGAGACTTCAACCCTCACCGACGCAGAGAAAATCAAGCTGGTCGAGGTTGGCAAGTCAGTCTCTGCAGGTCGTGCCAAGATCATTACTGGTGGTGGCTCCAATGAGACCGCCCACGCCATACAGCTCTACAAGGCCAGCGAAAAGGCCGGTGCCGATGGCGTAATGGTGGTAACCCCTTATTACAACAAGCCAACCCAGGCCGGTATCCTCACCCACTTCAGGTTGATTGCCGACGCAACCGATTTGCCTGTCATTCTTTACGACATTCCAGGTAGAACCGGCGTTGCGATTTCATATGACACCTTCCACCGCGCTGCCAAACACCCGAACATCGTCGCGATCAAAGACGCCAAGGGTGACCTTGCTCAGGCATCGAGGCTCATGCTCGAGACCGGACTGATGTATTTCTCGGGTGATGATTCAAACGTACTGGCGCATCTTGCGTTGGGTGCAACCGGCCTTATCGGTGTGACTGCGAACATTGCTCCGCATGCCTATCGTGAAATGGTCGACGCAACGAACAATAATGATTTCCACTCAGCCCTCAAGGTTCACAATGCCTTGGAGCCATTGCAGCGAGCAATCATGACGCATGTCCCTGGAACCGTGGCTGCAAAGTATGTCCTTCACGGCCTCGGCCACATCAACTCTCCAAGAGTGAGGTTGCCGCTGGTGGGCCCAGAGGACCATGAGGCAGCAGCCATTGAAAATGGAATTGATCAGGTAATCAGCGTTCCAGGATTGAGCTTTAGC